>JAAFJS010000107.1 GCA_013298985.1 Cytophagales bacterium | reverse complement strand
CTCGTAAAGAACGGTCTTTTTTTACTTTATGAATATCTGTGGAAGGTGGTTTATGACTATTTTCACTATTTTGACCTAATTGCCTCTTTAATTCCAAATTTTCTGCTTTCAATGAGGCTATTTCTGACTTGGCAACAGACAACTCCTCTACTAATTTTTTTAGTAGACTTTGTAGTGCCAATATATCTGTGCTTAGTTCCATACTGCAAAGTTATACACTTTTTTTCTATAAAAAAATAACTACTTTTGGAGAGCTGAATAGTTACCTTTTATTGTTTTCGGGAAGGACAAATTGATTTTCAAGCAAATACAGACTATTCAGTAAAAATAATTAATAAAAGGGATAAGAGTATTCTAAATGAATCTGGCAATAAGTTTAGATTTTTTATGAGGGAAAAAAAATGATATTTCTACTAATACAAACCTCAACCCGAATAATCGACATTTGCAATCTTGCCCTTCCATTCTCTCAGCCACCCCATTAGTCCGCATTTGCAATGCGGACTTTCTTAGCGCAGGATTTATAATCCATGTTTCATGCTTTCAGTTACTTTCGCCTGAACAAAAGTTTCTCAAAAAATCCTTTGAATCGGGTAGCTATCAAAAATTTCATCGGCAGAGATGAATATTAAGTTTTCCTCTTGGCACTGCACTACTAATATCCTATCAAAAGGGTCGCGATGAGGTAATTCAAGAGATAAATACTTTTGGGTATGAGCAAAATTGATGGGCAAAATTTTAATGTCAAGCATTTGTAAATCATTTTCAAGATTTTCAAAGGGCTTGAGCATTGTGAGTTTGCCAATATTCATTTTTATGGCTATTTCCCAAATGCTTGCAATACTAATAAACAACTGATTATTAGTATCTTCCAATAAAACCTTTACTTTTTCTGTAAGGCGGTTGTTATTTTCCAAATACCAAAGTAAGGTGTGCGTATCCAATAAGTAGCTACTCATATTACATATATTCTTTTAAATCTTCCAATGGCGCGTCAAAATCCGCAGACATCATAATCATGCCTTGATATAAGCCTAAGCCTCCTCGTTTTTTATGAGTAGGAGTTTGCTCTTTCGTTGTGTTTTTTTGATATTGCTGAACTACAAAGTTTACATACAAAAGAATTGCTTTTTTTAATTCCTCTGGGAGAGAAGCTGTTTGCTGTAATATGATTTGCTCAATGTTCATTTCTTTTGAAAATTTATAATATTCAAATATACATATAAAAGTTTACTAATCCACGAATTTCTTTGAAAAATTGCCTTCCATTGGTAACAACCAGAACAACTTTGCACCAATTTCTATGTACCCACAAACATTTTTTTGTGATGAAAAGTGAAAGTAATTTTCCGAGCTGTCATTTCCAATAATTCACTGATACGATATGCACCCAGCTATTACTTTTTCAGCCTTATTTTTGCTTTGTGGGCAAGGCTATTGCTGTATTCATGTTTTTTGTAGGTCAGCACTTTTTGGAAATAGCTGATTGCCAATACCTTGTCCTTGAAAACGTCTTCGTACAGATAACCCAAATTTAAAGCGGCATTAGGTGCAAAATAATAGGGCAAATCGCCTGATAATGAGATAGTTTGCTTATAAAAATCAATGGCTTCTGTGTAGTTTTTTTGTTTGTCCAGAATCCGAGCCTTGCGGTAACACCATTCTATTTTATCTTTGGGGCTGTCAAGGCTTTTCTCTTGGATTTGGCGGGTTATTTCCCATGCCTGCGCGTACTTGCCGCCGTCAGTGAGCAGGCGCGCTTGCATGAGTTTTTTATGTGGTAACTGCTTTGTTTTCAAATAATTACTGGCAAAATTTTCTGCATTTTTGTCTGCTTCCATTTGGGTATGTCCACTTTTTGCACATAACTCTAAGCTATTTGTTGCGTCAGGCGCATTACTAAACCATTTTGCCAAAAAAAGTCGATAATGAGCATTTTTGAGGTAGTTTTTTCCTTTAAAGTTTTTCAAAAAAAGTTGATAAAAAATAATTGCTTGTTCGTAATTGCCTGATAACAAGCAAGATTCGCCTTTGAGGTAATCGAATAAAGGGCTGTAAAGAATGTGATTATCTGCGGTTAGCATATTGGCTTCGCTGGAAGGTAGATGCTCTGCTTTGATGCTGACCAAATGATAAATAAATTGGAAAAGTGGCGAATCTGTGTCTTTTTTTAGACTTTGAGTATAAACAAGTGCGTTTTGAGGTTCGTGCAGGAGGTAAGTTTGCGCCAGCATCAATAATAGCTGAGTTTCCAGTGTAAATTCTGTATTTCCATCTATCACAGACTGCATTTCTTTCAATCCTTGTGCTGTATTTCCTTCTAAACCAACTAATTGTAAGAGCCACTGATATTTTTCTGGTACGCTACCCATAGCCAAATGTAGCAAGCCCAGTGATTTTTGGTTTGGCAAGAAATCAGGATAAAGTTGCTGATTTTCAGCGAGTAAGTGATACGCTTGCTTGATAGACCACGCGGCGGAAAGATTTTCGCCAAACATGAGCTTGACCAAAGCCCACTGAATCTTGACTTCTGCTTGAAAAAAACGATAATAAGGGGTTTTTTTATTGGTTTTTCTAATTTTTTCTATGTTTGCGTCCTCTTCTCCTTTTTTTAATTGATAGACAGAATCCTGCTGAAAAGCAAGAAGTTGGAGAATGGTGATGTAGTTTTGGAGGTAAATATTTCCATTGTTGGCGGGCTGTGGGGACGAAGATGGAGCAAGCAAAGCATTTTTTTGTTCGTCTTGTTTTATTAGTGTTGTTGCATTTTTGATTTTGAGGTGTAGAATTTCTTGGTAGGCAAGTTGCTGATTGGGCGTGAGTTGGGCGTGAACTGTCAGCGTAGATACTGACAATAATAAAGCTAAAAAAAAGGTAAAGCACGTTTTCATGTAAGCACAAAGGCAAATTTTATGCTAATTCGTTTTTGGGCTGAGGCGACTTTTCTACCAAGCTGGTGGTGGCACTTTTGAGTTTGAAACTAAACTCCGTTCCCTTGCCTACTTCACTATTGACCTGAATTTCAGCATTATGTTTTTGCAAAATGTGTTTGACGATAGCCAGCCCCAGCCCTGTGCCGCCCTGCTGACGAGAACGGCTTTTTTCTACGCGATAAAAACGTTCAAAAATGCGTTTGAGATGCTCTTTGGAAATGCCATGCCCATTGTCTTTGACGGCAACATTGATAAAATTCTCTTCTTTGACAAATTCTATTTCTACTTTTCCGTCCTCGATGCCGTATTTGATGGCATTATTGACCAGATTGGTCATTACTTGCATGAGTTTGGAGTAGTCTGCATTGACAAAAATACCTTCTTCGTTTAGGTCTAAGAGAGTCAAACTGATGTTCCTTCTTTGCGCTTTTTCCTCTAATTGTTCAAATACCTCTTTGGTAAGTTCCTGAATATCAAAGTTTTCAAATTGCATTACCATATCGCCCGACTCGATTTGAGAAAGTGTGAGCAAGTCTTGGACTAATAAATTGAGTCCCTCCAAACTTTTGGCGGCTTTTTGAAGGAATTTGTAGCGCACATTTTCGTCGTCCACTGCGCCTTCGAGCAAGGTCAGTACGAAGCCCTGCGCGGCAAAAATCGGCGTTTTTAATTCGTGAGAAATATCAGCAATAAATTCGCGACGGAAAACTTCTACTTTTTTGAGTTCGTCTATCTCCTGCTGTTTGGCAGTGGCATAGGCTACAATTTCTTGGTTTACGCGCTTAATGGGGTTGGCAGATTTGTTTTGGAGGGCGGCAATGTACGACTTAAACTCCTTGCGGTTTATTTTGTCTATGCCCTCATAAAGTCCTCGTATCTCCCTGAAAATCAGGAACTCCAATGCCAAATAGCTCAACAAAAAAGTAGAGGCAAAAGACAGCGTGCCAGTTACCAATAGCGCACCATAGCCAATCCCCTGCACCAAAGACAGGAAAGCAGTAGTGATGGCAGAAATACAAATTGCCAATAAAAAGGCAACCGCACGAGAGTTTATTAACATAGAAAAAAATTACTTTGGCATTTCGAACTTATAACCAACGCCTTTGACGGTGGTGATATAGTCTTCTCCTATTTTTTCGCGCACACGACGTATATGCACATCTACGGTACGCGCCAGTACATAGACATCTGCGCCCCAAATATGGTGCAAAAGGTCGTCGCGGCTAAAAACTTTATTAGGATTGCTTGACAAGAAGTACAACAATTCAAATTCTTTTTTGGGAAGTGTGATTTGCACTTCGCCTTTCATCAAGGTATAGCTGGTGCGGTCTATGACAAAATCACCAATTCGAATCACATCATGCTCATCAGGAGAGGTTTTTTGGACATCTCGGCGGAAAAGGGCATTGATGCGGCTCATCAGGGCGCGAGGGCGAATGGGCTTGGTCAGGTAATCGTCTGCCCCTACATCAAAAGCGGCAATTTCAGAATACTCTTCCGAGCGAGCAGTTAAGAAAATAATAAAGCTATTTGCTAACTCTGTACGCTGACGAAGCTGGCGGCAGGTTTCCACGCCGTCCATTTCGGGCATCATAATATCCAATAGCACCAAATCTGGCACAAAAGTTTTGGCGATAGCTAATGCCTTTTTACCATTCGAAGCTGTTTGGACTTCATAACCTTCTTTTTCGAGGTTATATTCAAGCAACTCTACTATATCTGGTTCATCATCAACCACTAAGACCTTGTACTTGCGCTGTATTGTCATGCCAATTTCTTTAACTTTGTTTTAACACAAAGGTATAAGAATTAACTTGAAAAGTAAGTTACCAAATAGTTAATTGTGTGTGAAATATAGCTATGAAATGTTTAAGCAAAAATTTTCTTGTAAATAGGTTTGCGATACATAAACTGCAAATACAATACAGGATAAAGCAAGAAACCAAAAGGACTTTCAAACGTAATTTCGTCAATGATATGAGCTTGAATGCCTGACTTCACAATTCGGTGCTTGTGCCGCCAATATTTCAAGAAAAAGGGAAGTTTTATTCCTTCATCTACAAAATAAATTTCTTCTTCTGTTTTTACATTTTCTGTGATGAGGCTTGCCCAGACCTGTTTGAAAAAAATAAGATTCAATTCCAGATGCACCTCATCACCCACCTCAGAGCCATCAAAGCGGAGTAGGTTTATGGGTGGAAATGGTGGAGCTAATTTGGAAAACAAATGCTGGTCAAAGCCCGCCCAAACTTGGTCGATAGATTGGCTGACAGGTGTACTAATGTTAATTTTCATTTTTATTGTGGTGTGTTGCTCTGTTTTTTTTATTCTTTATTGTATGGAGCAAAAACTCCTTAAATTAGAGAAAAACGAATAGGGTAAAGTATAAAATGTATTCAAATACCAATAGAAACTAAACCCGCTTTTTTACAAAGCTACACTTTTAGGATAACACAAATAGTATTTCTTGACGATTTTTGTCAGAGCCTTGATATTAGGCAAGTCGGAGGCTTGAGCTACGTCCAAAATCTCCCCATTTTTCTTCAAAATCTGTATTTTTTGGTCGCCAGAGAGGTAAGCTGCATTGGTAATTACGCCATAAGAGAGGAAGTAATTGATTTCTTCTTCTCGTAAAGTCGCCCCATCGAAGCGCATTTCATTTTTGATTTTGTCGTGAACTTGCCGTTTTAGGTCGAGAGGGATACGTTCGTTGTCCAGTTGCACACGAAATAACTTCCTGTTTAACAGCATCTTACTAAGTTCAGAAAGCACAATATCACGATGGTCAGTCCATAGCTTGATAGCCCCCCAAATGTCATAATCGTCTAATCGCGCAAAGGCTCTGAGGTAATTTTTCTCAGTTTTGAATAGCGGTAAATCAACATTATTTTTCAGAAATAAAGCCAAAGCAGGTGTTGCAAAAACCGTTTCTCCATTTTGTACTAAAAATCTGGCGCGGCGAATGGTCTGAATAAGCATTTGCTCAGTGCTGACGGTGGTTTTGTGGAGGTAAACCTGCCAATACATGAGCCTGCGCGCATTCAGAAAGTTCTCAATGCTATAAATTCCTTTTTCCTCCACTACGATTTGGTCGTTCCTGATTTCCAGCATTTTAATAATTCTATCTGCACCTATTTTGCCTTCGGAAACACCTGTAAAAAAGCTGTCGCGTTGGAGGTAATCCATTCTGTCCATATCCAACTGACTTGAAATCAGTTGATTAAAAAACTTTCTCTCATATTGATTTGTAAACATTTGGATAGCCAAGCTGAGTTTGCCACCAAATTCCTGATTCAAATATTCCATGATGAGCAAGGAAATTTCCTCGTGTGGCACATCTGCCAGAATCGTAGTTTCTAAGGCATGAGAAAATGCGCCATGCCCAATGTCGTGCAGTAAAATCGCTATTAGGGCGGCTTCATATTCTTCTTCGCTGATTTCGTGGGACTTGCCGCGAAGTGTATTCAAGCAAACTGACATGAGGTGCATCGCGCCAAGTGCGTGGTGAAAACGCGTATGAATAGCCCCAGGATAGACAAATTCGGTCAGCCCCAACTGCCGAATCCTTCGCAGACGCTGGAAATACGAGTGATTGATGATGTCAAAAATCAATTCGTTATGAATGGTCAGGAAACCATGTACGGGGTCATTGATGATTTTCTTTTTGTTCATCGTGGAAAGATGTATTGGTTTTTTGAATACAACAATAAGAAAGAAACACATAAAAAAATGCTATTTCCTCAAAAGAAATAGCATTTTTATTTTATAAATTTTCACCACATCTTATCTGCCGCCGCCGCCAGTCTTTGTGCCTTCTTTTTCCTTTTTCTGCATTTGCATTGGGTTAGGTCCTGTACTTTGTCCACGCATATAAGGCTGTTGTTTTAGCAACTCAAAGCGCGAAGGTGTTTGTTTGCGTGGGAAGGCGTTGTTTGCCAAGTCAATGTCAGCCGTTTCTAAGTAAGGGTCAAGGGTAAACGATTTTACGCGCTTGTCTTTGACAAAGATTTTGCTAATTTTTTTGTTATCAACTCTCCAAATTTCCGCAGGAATTTTCTCTACTTCCTTCGTTCCGTCCTCAAACTCAAACTCGATGATGACAGGCATCACCAAGCCGCCTACGTTGCTCAAATCGACTTGGTAGAAATATTTTTGATTTTCTAACCATTTTTTGTCGTCAGGCGTAAGTGTAGCCAAATATGCTTGGTAGTTTTTTCTATCCGTTTCTGTTACAGCCAAGGGGTCATATTCGTTGTAAAAATCCTTCAAATCGGCATTATTTTCCACTGCCGTTTGAGGAATATCTTTTCTATTTCTCAGGATAGTGAGTTCTTCGGGCTTAGAGGCGCGTTCGGCGCGGATTCTTGCTTTCTCGATTTCTGGGTTTTTAGTGTCAAAAACACCCTCTATTACTTTGTCAATAGAAATATCTACTGGGTCAGTTGTGTAGAACCAGCCACGCCAAAACCAATCCAAGTCCACACCCGAAGCATCTTCCATTGTGCGGAAAAAGTCCGCAGGATTGGGGTGCTTGAACATCCAGCGTTTAGAATATTCCTTGAACGAGTAGTCAAAAAGTTCACGACCCATGACCGTTTCCCTCAAAATATTTAGGGCGGTGGCAGGCTTGGCATAGGCATTGGGTCCCAGTTGTTTGACAGACTCTGAATTGGTCATAATAGGCTCTAATTCAGACTGGTCTGATTTCATATAATCTACAATGGTGCGAGGGAAGCCTCTACTTGCAGGGTAGTTTCTATCCCATTCTTGCTCTGCCAAAAACTGCAAAAAAGTATTTAGCCCTTCGTCCATCCATGTCCAGTGGCGTTCATCAGAGTTTACAATCATAGGGAAAAAGTTATGCCCTACCTCGTGAATAATCACTGAAATAGCACCGTATTTCACTCTTTCTGCGTAAGTTCCGTCTTTTTCGGGGCGACCATAGTTAAAGCAAATCATAGGATACTCCATACCGTTAGAAGCCTCTACTGAAATAGCCACAGGGTAAGGATAATCAAAGGTATGTTTAGAATAAATCCTTAGCGTGTGCGCGACAGCCTCCGTAGAATACTGACCGTAAAGCGGATTAGCCTCTTTTGGATAGTAGGACATCGCCATGACCGTTTTGCCACCAATATTTACGCCCATTGCGTCCCAAATCAATTTACGAGAACTTGTAAAAGCAAAATCTCTTACATTTTCTGCGTAATACACCCAAGTCTTTTTGTCTTTTGCTTTTGTTTTCTCTTTCTCTGCTACTTCTGCTTGAGTAACAATTACTACAGGTTTTTTAGCAGTTTTTGATTGATTAAAGCGGTTTTGTTGTTCAGTAGTCAGCACTTGCGCTGGGTTTTGCAATACGCCTGTTGCCCCTACAATGTGGTCAGAAGGTACTGTAATCGCCACTTTATAGTTGCCAAAAGTCAAAGAAAATTCGCCTTGACCTAAAAACTGTTTGTGATTCCAGCCGTTGTAATCGTCATAAACCGCCATGCGTGGAAACCACTGCGTAATGGAGTAGAGCCAGTTACCATCTTCGGGGAATAGCTCGCAACCGCCGCGACTTGCCGCTTGCTGGGCAGGATTGAGGCGGTCATTCACATTGTAGTACCAACCCACATTGAATACCAATTTCTCCCCTTTGCGGAGTATTTTTGGCAAATCTATCCTCATCATCGTTTTTACAATCGTAAATTTCAATGGATTACCCGTAGCGTCGCGCACGTATTGGATTTTATGCCCACCATCAAAACTGCGGTCTGCCAGAGCTTTTAATTGGCTTGGGGACATCTTATCTCCAAGCTGGCTCATACCACCTCTGCGCCCTGCGCCCGTTTGGGTCTTGTAAGTATCAGATTCCTTGTCCAAAATGTTTTGGTCAAGTTGTAACCAGATGTAAGAAAGCGGGTCAGGCGAGTTGTTCGTGTAAGTAACTGTTTCTGAGCCTGTAATGCGCTGTTTTTCGTCGTCCAGCTCTACCTTGATGTCATAGTCAGCGCGTTGCTGCCAATACTCATGCCCTGGCGCGCCAGAGGCAGTGCGGTAATTGTTAGGCGTAGGAAGTTCCTGCCCCAACTGCCTAAAATACGATTTATTCGTATTTTCACTTTGCGCCCACGTTAGCTTGCTGGCAAAAACACCAACCATTGCCAAAGAAATAAACGCAAATGTTTTCCAAAGGGTACCATTTTTTTTCATATAGGTAATTGATGATTAAAGGTAATTTGTATGTAAAAAATAGGTTTTTTGTTGTAGGAAGCCCAACTTTACAAAGAAAAATTTATAAAGAAGATGTAAAGTTAGAAAATATGTTAGAAATTTGTGATTAAAACACAAAAAAATTAAGATTTCATAAATTATGCACAACGACCCAGAACTTAGCGGCAAATATCTTGGCACTATCAGTGGCGATTTTGTCCAAATTGCTGATACTTTGAGGGAAACTTCTTATTTGATTCGCCAAAGAGGAATTTCTGACTTTCCGATTTTCCCGATTTGCAAGGAAGAAATCGCGATAGGCAAGTTGCTGATGAGCAGACGCGAAGCAGGAACTTCGTGGAATTATTACGCTTCTTTTTTAAGCGAATTTGTTGAAAGACAGTTGGTTGATGATGGAGAATTGTTCAAAAGTGCATGGAAAGACCCTGATGAGTTTGCCTGCTTGTTTGTGGTGGATAAGGAGTTCATGAACTTTGTTTTTATTCCTTTCCCAGAGGATTAGCTAACGGCAATCTGCTGCTGAACCTGGTCTAAGGCGTTCATGTACTGTATTTTATTAAAAACGAAATGCAATGCTTCGTATTGATTGTCAGGCTTTTGGTTGCGCTGAAAGCTATGCCATATAACGTATTTGCGCTCGACTTGAATTTTTGCCATCATTGCGCTACGAAAGTAACTATCTGATTTGCAAATTAGTAGCGCAGAACGGCTTTCATTATCGCTGTAATCTGCGTCAGGTTCGCCGAGCAGGTGCAAGGAAGTGGGGTTAAAAAGTGGTAGTGGGATTCCTTCGTAATTATTTGATGCTGAATCTTCTATGTTCCTCACCAAATACTGGAGATTGATGCCATTGACAAAAATTTCAACTACCTTCCTTTGATTAATTTCTTTGACTTCAAACCTCACTTTTTGTTTTTCCAATTTCAATAATTTATTAATTTTTGTATTTTCATTTTTCTCTGACAGTGTTCCCGCAATGCCGAGTTCGAGGCGCAATGTTGCCAATTCGTTTTCAAAATCATCTGCTTCATTGGTGATTTTGGGCAAAAAAAGCAAAATAATGTGGGCTATCACAGGCAAAAAAGTTCCTATGGCAAACCAAAACCAAAATGACCGCCCGCGTGAGTGCGCGTAGTAGCCGCATACCGCAGGAATGGTAAGAAAAAATAAGGTCATTATGATAAAGGCATCAAGAAATATCATGTTTGATTTGTGGGCTTACTGTTTTTGATAGTAACAAAAGTGAGCAAAACAAAGTTTAAATATAAAAAAAGTTTAAATATAAAATTAGAGTCCCTCAAAATTGAAATAATTTATCAGTCAGCGTTTGCCACTCAAAGCGTTTTTTTTCTATTTTTACATGAGTAACAAATTCGCTTTCTCGCTGATTTTCAAAGAAATCCACCAAGCAATCTGCTATTTCTGTAGGGTTTTGGCTGACTACATAGCCGACTTTTCTATCTGGTACAGTTTCTGCCAAGCCGCCCACATTCGTTACTAACATGGGTTTGTTAAAATGATAGGCTATCTGTGAAACACCGCTTTGTGTAGCCGTTTTGTAGGGCTGCGCGACCAAGCTGGCGGCGCAAAAATAATTACTGACTTGCTCAGTAGGAATAAAATGCGTGTGTAATATCACTTTTTCCTCTAATCCATGCCTTTGGATAATTGCCAAATATTTGTCCATTGGCTCGTAAGGCTCGCCCGCGACGATTAGTTTTATTTGCCTGTCTTTGAGGCGATTATCTGCCAAGGACTCCAAAAGTAAATCTAAGCCTTTGTAGGCACGAATCAATCCAAAAAACAGAATATATTGAAAATCAGGACTTAAACCTAAGTTTTTCAAGGCATTTTCCTTACTGATTTCTGTTCCATAGTTATCGTAAATGGGGTGTGGCGTATAGATTTTAGGTTTTTTAGGCTCAAATTGGTTTATGTCTTGCATCACCGCCTCCGCCATCGCTACAAATCCATCACAAGCCGCCAGAAAATAGTGGGTAAAAACCTTGTCGCCAATGCGTTTTTCATGGGGAATCACATTGTCAGTGATTGCCAGAATTTTGGTGTTTTTGGGCTGCCCTAAGCGAATGATACGCGCTATCGTTCCCAAACAAGGCGACATGAGTGGCAACCAAAAACGAAAAATAATGAGGTCATATTTTTTTTTGCGGTACTGATTGCCCACCCAGAGCCAGTTTAATGGGTTGATAGCGTTCATTTTAGCACTAATTTTGAGATGAGCAGGCGCAGGCTCGTCCGTAAACTGCGAAGTACCAGGAAAAATAAAATCAGGATATTGCAAACTAAAACTCAGTATCTCAACCTGATGTCCCTGTGCCTGCAAACTGCGCGCTAACTGCTCATTAAAGGTAGCAATGCCGCCACGCAGAGGGTGCGCTGGACCTACAAGGAGAATATTTTTGGTCATAGCTTACTTTGGATTGTTTTTTTCAATTTTTGATAATCCGCAACTTCGGGTTTCAATTTGAGGGCGGCATCTATGTCTTTGATTGCTTCTGCATATTTTTGGGCGTTGTAGTAAGCGGTAGCGCGGTGATAATAGCCTTCGGCATAGCTTGGATTGAGGCTGAGGGCTTTGCTCATGTCTTTGATGCCTTGCTCTTGGTAGCCAAGCACGAAGCGCGAAAAGCCCAAATAGGTGAAAGCCTCCGTAAAATTGGGGTCTAACTGTGTGCATTTGTGCAAGTTACGTGCTGCAAAATCATAGTTTTGGAGATAAAAATAAGTAATCCCCAAATTGTAATAAACACTTGGATTTTCAGGGTCTAAGGTCATTGCTTTGTCAAAATCGGTAGTTGCCTTTTCAAAATCACCCAAGCTCGCATTTAGGTTGCCCCGATTCGTAAAAGCCTCACTATCAGTGGGGTTTAGCTCTACCGCCTTGTCATAGTCCAGCTTGGCATTGACCAAATCGCCCAGTTGGAAAAAGGCGTTTCCGCGGTTGTTGTAAGCACGCGCAAAATAAACATCTTTTTTCAAGACCTCTGCGTACAGGCGAATTGACTCTTGGTATTTTCCTTTTTCATAAAGTGCGTTTGCCTGTTTAAAAATATCTTCTGCACTTTGAGCAAAAATAGGAAGCGAAAACAAGGAGAAAAGAATAGCTATAATTTTGATTTTCATTTTGTAAGTCATTGATTTTGAATAATTAGGAGTTAAGCCATAAACTCAACTTCCTATTTACAAGCTTGCGAGTAAATCCTTTATTTTGATGAATGACAAAAGTACATATTTTTTAGTTTATTATTTATCAAAATCAATTATCAAATAGCTGATTAAGCATTAAGCAGATGTTTAAATATTTTTTGGTGAGATGGGCTATCTCTTTACTAAACTTTTTGTATCATTGTAAACGATTTGTAAGGTTATATTGTAAATTAAGAATAATCAAATAAATACTTTTTGTAAAATGTAACGATTGTAATAGTTTGTTTTCCAAATTATTACAGTCTTTTTTAATGAGTAAAAATTAACAAATAAAATGAAAAATTGGTGGAAAATTTTGACTGTCATCTTGCTTTTTTATACAGTCATTGGAGGGTTATTTCTTGAAGCACCGCGCTTACATATTTTGAATGAAAGCATTAGAAACTTGCATTTTCACGTGCCAATGTGGTTTGGAATGTTGACCTTACTGATTATTTCAGCCGCTTTTTCTATTCGATACTTGCGAAATCCCACCTTCCGCAATGACATTTGGGCGGTCGAATCAGCAAATACTGCCATTGTATTTGGTGTGCTGGGCATCATTACGGGCATGATTTGGGCAAACTTTACTTGGGGCAAAGCGTGGAGTGGCGACCCAAAGCAAAATGCTGCTGCGGTTGCGCTTCTGATGTATTTTGCGTATCTACTTCTCCGCAATTCGTTTGAAGACCGCCAACAGAAAGGGCGTATCAGTTCGATTTACAATATTTTTGCCTTTGCGACCTATATTCCTTTGATTTACATTTTGCCCAGATTGACCGATTCGCTGCACCCTGGCAATGGTGGCAACCCTGGATTTAATGCCTACGATTTGGATTCAAGGCTTCGGCTGGTTTTCTATCCTGCGGTTATTGGCTGGACTTTGCTTGGCTTGTGGCTAACTACACTGCGTATCAGGCTGAAAACAGTAGAAGAAAAAGTACAGGAGTTGGGTTGAGAAATATTGGCAAAGGCTACTCTTCCAATAACTTGACCATCACCCAGTCCGTCTGAGGTGATTTGCCAAGTAAAAATTCAGTTTTTCCGATTTTTCTGAAACCATACTTTTCATAAAACCGAATGGCGCGTGGATTTTCTTCCCAAACACATAGCCAAACACCCTCAAAACCTTCATCTTGGGCTATCAACAGACTTTCGTTCATCAGCAAGTTGCCTGTGCCACTGCCTGTAAATTCAGGAAGCAGATAAATCTTGGCAATTTGCAGTAATTTTTTAGTCAATAGCTCTTTGTCGTCCAGTACAAATTCGCGTTCGTCAGAGGGAGAAAATTCTACCATTTTGACAAACCCAATCGGCTCTTGGTCTTTTTCCAAAATCAAAAAGCGAGTTTGTGGGGCTTGGAGTTCGGCTAACTGCTTTTGGGGATAATATGCCTCCGAAAGATAAATTTGCATATCTTCGACTGTATTTTGAGAGGCAAAAGCCGCAGAAAAAGCAGTGCTACCTATCTTGGTGAGCAGTTCGGCATCTTGGATTGTGGCTACGCGAATGTGAAAAGGCATGATACGTTTGATGTTTTGATTTGAAAATGCAATATCAAAAGTTTTTTGAATATTTCTAAATCTATGAGGACATCTCTCTATATTTGCACAAAATTTTCGTTATTTCTGATGTTTTTTTTTAACTCAGTCAAGCATTTATTTTTTCGTATTCAAACTTTTTTTTTACAAAAAATGGCAACAAGACTCACAACTGATGAATTTAAAACAGCCTTAGCCACAGAAAAAGGCGTATTAATTGATGTTCGCAGTGCTTCGGAAGTAGAAGCGGGCTATATTGATGGAGCAATAAACTATGACTTCAACAATGGAGATTTTGCAAATACTATCGAAAGTTTGGACAAATCAAAAACTTATTATCTCTACTGCCGCACAGGTGGACGTAGCGGAAAATCGGCTGATTTGTTGCTCCAAGCAGGTTTCGCCAATGTATATAATGTAGGCGGTTTCGAGGAATTAGAAAACGCAGGTTTTGAAGTTGCCTATTAATATTACATTCAGAAAATGAAAGTAGAACAATTTTATGATACGGGCTTGGCGCACGCAAGCTATGTGGTCGTGAGTGAGGGACAAGCCGCCATCATAGACCCAGCGCGCAATGCACAACCTTATTACGATTTTGCTGAAAAAAATCAGGCAAAAATCGTAGCAGTGATAGAAACGCACCCTCACGCCGATTTTGTTAGCTCTCATGTAGAAATCGCGCAAAAAACTGGCGCAACAATTTATGTGAGCAAGCTATTGGGGGCAACATACGCACATACTACTTTTGATGATGGACAAACAATTTATCTTGAAAAAGTACAATTAAAATCCATCAATACCCCAGGACACTCGCCTGACAGCATTAGTATTTTATTGGTCAATGAGCAAGGGGAAAACTACGCGCTTTTTACAGGCGACACACTTTTTATCGGGGACGTAGGCAGACCCGATTTGCGCGAAAATGTAGGCAACCTGACCGCCAAAAAAGAACAACTGGCAAGGCAAATGTACGCCTCTACACGCGAGAAAATCATGCCATTAGGTGATGAAATTTTAGTGTATCCAGCGCATGGTGCAGGCTCGCTTTGTGGGAAAAGTCTTAGTAATGAGCTTTTTAGCACATTAGGGCAACAGAAAAAAGACAATTATGCGCTGCAAGAAATGAGTGAGGTAGATTTTGTAAATACCTTACTGGCTGACCAACCTTTTATTCCTAAGTATTTTGGATATGATGTTTTGTTAAATAAAAAAGGGGCAAAAAACTATACAGAATCAATTAATGCAGTTCCTCGAATCCCTAAAAATGCAGTGTTAGAAGCTGGTATTTTGGTGATAGATACTCGCCCACAAGCCCAATTTAAGCAGGCACATTTGCCCAAAAGTATTAATCTGATGGACGGAGGTAAATTTGAAACATGGCTTGGCTCGGTAGTTAGTCCTGACGAGAAATTTTATTTAATCGCTGAAAATGAAGCGATTATGGAATCAGTAATTGCAAAGACAGCAAAGATAGGCTATGAATCCAATATCGCGGGCGCATTGACTACGCCAGACCAGATTTCTTTGAAAAGTCCTGTGTTGGAAATCGAGGAGGCAATCAAAAATCCTGAAAAATACACCATTTTAGATATTCGCAATCCCTCAGAAACGGCTATTCAGTTTTTTAAAAATGTCATTAAAATTCCCCTACCAACCTTGCGCGAAAGGATAAATGAAATTCCCAAAGAAAAACCAATACTGGTACATTGCGCGGGAGGCTACCGTTCGGCGGCAGGAAGTAGTATTTTAGAGCCACATTTTGACGTGCCTGTATATGATTTGAGTGAGGCGGTAATGACCTTGAAACCCATCACTTCGTAAAAAAAATGGTAGCTTAACAAAAACTAAGCCAATCGCTTGCATAGTTGGAGAAAACTACTAACTTTGCATATAAATAAGTAAAAGCACTAAGTAATCATGGTATAAATATGCAAAAGTTAGGTCAGATACAAACACTTACGCAAAAGCTATCTCCTCAGCAGATTCAGTTTATCAAACTGTTGCAGATACCAACTGCTGAACTGCAAACGCGCATAGAAGAAGAACTTTCTACCAATCCCGCACTGGAAGAGGCTCGTAACGAGGACGAATTTGGAGAAGCGGAAACCAATAGCGATTCCGAAGAAACCTCAGACGAGTTTGACGAAGATTTGGCGGGTGATATAGACAATGATGTGCTTGATAATGAGGACGATTATAGCAAAGACAAGGAAAGTATCGAGGAAATTAGCGTAGGCGAATACCTCAATGATGATGATATTGGCTACAAAATGCAGGGTGATGGACCTATGGCTGACGAAGACAAGGAAATGCCGATTCGCATGGAAGATTCGCTGATTGACTCGCTGATGGAGCAGTTAGAATACTTGGACTTGGACGAAAGAGAGTTTGCGATTGGCGCGCAACTGGTGGGAAGCATTGACAATGAAGGCTATATTCGCCGAGAATTAGAAGGAATAGTAAATGATTTGGCTTTTACCCAAAATATCGAAACCGAAGTACATGAAGTAGAGCAGATTCTAAGACGAATCCAAACTTTTGACCCCGCAGGGATTGCCGCACGTAGCTTGCAGGAATGTCTGGAACTACAGCTCAAGCGCAAGGAACAAGACCACCCCGACGTATATAATGCTCTGAGAATCATTTGCTTGTGCTTCGAAGAATTTACAAAAAAACATTATCCCAAAATAGAAAAACGCTTAGATATTACCGAAGAAGAACTCAAAGACGCGGTCAATGTCATCATTAAGCTCAACCCCAAGCCAGGCGAAAGTGGGACTACTTATACCAAAACTCAGTATGTAGTGCCTGACTTTTTACTCAAAAATAGCAGTGGAAAGTTAGAACTTAGCCTGAACTCACGCAATGCCCCTGACCTCAAAATTAGCCGTTCCTTTGCTGAAATGCTTGATACCTACGAAAAAAGTAGTAAGCGCGATAAGTCTATGAAACAGGCTGTAACCTTTGTAAAGCAAAAGTTAGATGCTGCAAAATGGTTTATAGATGCCATCAAACAACGCCAGCAAACGCTACTCAAAACCATGAACGCTATCGTGGATTACCAATATGAATATTTTTTGGAAGGTGATGAAAGTAGGCTTCGCCCTATGATTCTCAAAGACATTGCCACCAAAATTAGCATGGATATTTCCACCGTTTCCCGCGTAGCAAATAGCAAAAGCGTACAAACAGATTTTGGTATTTATCCTTTGAAATACTTTTTTTCTGAAAGCATCACGACCGATTCAGGTGAAGATGTGAGTAGCAAAGAAGTCAAATACATCTTGAAGGAAATCATAGAAGGAGAAAGCAAGCGCAAACCTTACTCTGATGACAAATTGGAGAAAATGCTCAATGACAAAGGCTACAACATTGCGCGACGCACCGTTGCCAAATACCGCGAACAGATGAATATTCCTGTAGCAAGGTTAAGGAAAGAACTATAAAAACGATTGTAAATCAATACTTTACGCGCAGAATAACTCAATTCTTTGCTCAAATTTCGTATTTCTAAGATTTTTTTCCTTAGATTTGCGTCTTTATTTTGATGCTTTTAGTTAGACATTTTTAAAATACATTTTTGTCTAATGATGGTTTACATTAATTTAGTTGCTTGTAATTAATTTATTTTTTAAGAAATAGAAATAAATGCAAAAGAAAACACTTTCTTCCCTGCTCACACACCGTTTTTTACTCATTGTTCGTGAGGAAGAAAACTTAGCAATTAAGTTTTCGCAAGGCTTTACGTATGCTAAGTTGTTGGTGATTGGGTTCGGACTGTTTTGTATATGCTTTTTTTTGAGTTTTTTTGTGGCGCGTTTTTTTTATAAAAGTTATGGTCGCAGCCAGCCTGTATCAGACAACAAGCAACTCCTCGAATTACTGATAAAAGTGGATTCCCTTTCCACCGAAGTAGAGCAAAAAGACCAATTTATTATGAGTTTTAAGCAAATTTTGGCAGGTGGCGAAGGCAAGCCAATCGTACCAGTGAGGCAGGAAAATGCAGGTGATAAAAAGATACAAGCGAACGTAAACCAATTAGATGACATTAGCAATGTCGATTCTGCTTTTAGAAGGCAGTTTGAGCAAGGCGAGGCGAGTAATGTGCGCGCTGCCAATGAAAAACTCAAAGATATGTTTTTCTTTACACCCATCACTGGCGTACTCACGCGAAAATTTGACTCCAAAGCCAAACATTATGGCGTGGATATTGTTTCTAAAAAAAATGAACCTATCAAGGCTGTTTCCGACGGTGCTGTGATAATTTCTTCATGGACGCAGGATTCGGGCTATGTGATTGGTATTCAGCACAAAAATCAAATTATTTCTTTCTATAAGCACAATTCAGTATTATTAAAAAAAGTAGGTGATTATGTCAGGGCAGGCGATATTGTGGCAATTATTGGTAATTCGGGGGAACTAACCGATGGACCACATTTGCACTTTGAGCTTTGGTATAATGGCAACCCCACTAATCCAGAAGATTTTATTTCATTTTAAAACCTAACTATTATGGGTATGTTCAACGGAAAAGAGGATAAAAAAATAGGCGCACCAGAAAGCATTAGTATCAGCAATATGATTGGCAAGGGCACACTCATCACTGGCGATATAGAAACTGCGGGAAACCTGCGAATTGATGGCAAACTGAAAGGCAGTATTCATTCCAAAGCAAAAGTGGCACTTGGTAATGGTTCACTGGTTGATGGCAATATTTATGCACAAAATGCTGATATTGAGGGCGAAGTAACGGGCGTAGTTGAGATTGCTGACACATTGGTACTGAAAAGCACTGCCGTAGTCAAAGGTGATATTATTACCAACAAACTGGTGGTAGAGGCTGGTGCTAAGTTCAACGGTACGTGCAGAATGGGTGAGCAACCAATGCCAAGAGAACAATCTAAAGCAGACCATATCAAAGTTGAAAGTAAAAAAGCAACTGCCGCCTAATCCTGTAGTTAAATATGCGGCGTTGAGTTCGCAAATGATAGGCACACTGCTTGTTGCGGCTTGGGGAGGACAAAAGTTAGACGTATGGCTTGAAACGTCAAAGCCTTATATGACAGTTGTATGCCTACTGCTGGGAGTGGTATGTATTATTGTTTGGTTGGTGAAAAGCCTACAAAATAATGAGTAGATAAATGAGCCATTCATTTTTTTCTTTCCATGCTTATTTTTTCATCATCTTTTTCATAATCAAGATAATAGATAATTAGATTCATCATTTCGTCGACAGTGCGCCAGCTTTACTATTTTTTCCTTCGAACTATCACCCAAACCACCACAGGCACACCTACCAGTGCGGTAATCGCGTTGATGGGCAAAATTTGTGGCGAATGAGGTAATTGACAGAGCATATCACAAATGAGCAGGAGTAGC
>JAAFJS010000106.1 GCA_013298985.1 Cytophagales bacterium | reverse complement strand
ATTTGGCAAATTCATAACTATTTCGTTACTTTTGGACAATTTAAAAACAAGGAAGAATATTTCTTGGTTTACCCAAAGCGCAACTCTCAAAAAATCAATGCAGTAAGGGTTTTTATATGGAAGAAAAATTCAGTAATTACGGCTTTTATGCTGGTTTCAAAGAAAACAGAATCTCCTTGGCTTTCCAAGGCATGATTTCCCAAGACCTACTTTCGCTGATTGGGCTAAGTTTGCGAAGAAAAAACGACAACGAAATGATTTCCAAGCGTTTGTTTGGTTTGGTGATAGAACTTGCCCAAAATATTTACCACTACTCTACTGAAAAGGCATATTCAGAAAAAGACCAAAAAGAGGTCGGAGTGGGTATCATTGCGATTGGCGAAACAGACGAACACTATATCGTCTGCTCTGGAAATCGCATGGACAGCCGAAAAATTAAACCCATTACCGAACGTTGCGACTACATAAACAACCTCGATGACGACGGACTTAGACAATACTACAAGGAACAACGCCGCAACCCAAGTGTGGAGGGGAGCAAGGGCGCAGGACTTGGATTGATAGATATGGTGCGTAGGTCTGGCAATAAACTTACGTATGTAATTAATGATAGCGGAGAGCATTTTGCTTTCCTGACTTTGTGTGTACGCATTAACAAAAATTTTGGAAACGTAGAAAACTAATGGAAGATTTTTATAACCCGCCCGACCATTTTATTCCTGAAATCCGATTTAAGGCGGCTACAGGGGAATTGACTATTTCTGGGGAGTCTTTTCACGAATATTCTGTTGAGTTTTATCAGCCTGTTTTTGATTGGCTCAGACGATTTCTGAGTATCCCCAACCAAAAAGTTACCATGAATTTCCGAATGAGTTATTTCAATACCAATACCTCACGTCGTTTTTTGGAAGTTTTTGATATGCTCGAAGAGTATGAAAGAAACAACAACGGCTCTGTAACAGTAAATTGGTACTACAAAGCACACGACGTAGATATGAAGGAAAGTGGAGAGGAGTATATGGCAGATACCAATCTGTCTATCAACTTGATACCTTATACTTTGTAAGTTTTAGAAAAAAATAATGAAAGCAGAAACCTATTTGTTTTGAACAAAAATGGTGTTTCTGCTTTTTTTCATTTTTTATGTTTGCTTGTTTTTGGGCAGGAAAAATGCCCCCAATGCGCTAATCAAAAATAGAAATACTTTTCATGCCCAATTATTTCTTGAAAATGATACAACATCTTCGGCTATACGAGGAGGTCATGCTCTACGGCGACAAGCTACTCCATTTTTCAGAAGCGGTGCAGGAAGAAACACTCGAATTTTTGAGGTCAGAATATACCAAAGAGAGCGCAGATTACCCTTTTGCAGTCCCTGATTTTGAGGCAAATGCTGCCTTGTGGGGCGCAAAAATGATGTATGTAGCTACACATCTGATGCTTTATCGAGAAACCAAAGTAGCTGATATTGAACAACTTCTGCCCAATTTTGAGGCAACTGTTTCCCCTTCTGCGATGCTGTCCGCAGATTTGTCTTTGCGTTTTTTGCCTCACGTCATCACGCACCTCCATATGATAGACCCAGAAGATAGGCTCAAAGAAATTTTAGAAAAGCATTTGCTGACATGGCATTTTTCTGGCATTTTACATTTTTCAAAACCAGAAAACTTGAATTTTGAAGTCATTGTGGCTGATAAATGTTTGCATCAACTGTATATCAATAGAGTGATTGAATACAAAAAGCAATATTTTTCAACCCACCCCGCGTTGAGAGAGGGTATTAAAGCAAGTTTGAGTATTTTTGCAGAAGAATTTTGGAAGGGATTTAAAAATGAAATTACACTCAACCATGACTAACATAGACAAATTAAACAAGGTATTATCCTACGTCAAAGCCGCTTTTATTGGCAAGAACGAAATCATAGACTTGCTGGGAATCAGCCTCATAGCCAGAGAAAATGCTTTTTTGCTGGGACCACCAGGGACGGCAAAAAGTGCAATTATTCGCTTGCTTTCTACCTGCATAGAAGATGGTAAAAACTTTGAATATTTGCTCACCAGATTTACCGAACCCAATGAGATTTTTGGTCCTTTTGATATTCGCAAACTCAAAGAGGGTGAGTTAGTTACCAATACCGAAGGCATGATGCCCGAAGCCTCTTTGATTTTTTTAGACGAAATTTTTAATGCCAATAGTGCGATTTTGAATAGCTTGCTCATGGCACTGAACGAAAGGATTTTTAGGCGAGGCAAGGAAACGAGAAAGCTGCCAGCCTTGATGTTTGTGGCGGCGAGTAATATTTTGCCAGAAGACGAAACCCTTAATGCGCTCTTAGACAGGTTTTTGATTCGTGTCAAATGCGATTATGTAGATACAGATTTGCTGGGAGAGGTGCTGCTGGCGGGTTGGAAATTAGAAAATCCAGTAGAAAGCGAAATTCCTACGATTAAATCTAACGAAATCAAGGAGTTACAGCAGCTAAGTAAGTCGGTAGATTTGTCGCCGATACGAAAAAATTATGTAGATTTGGTGCATAACCTCAGAAATACAGGCATCAAAGTTTCTGACCGAAGGGCGGTAAAGATTCAGAATCTCATCGCGGCAAGTGCGCTGATGTGTGGTAGAACGGAGGCTATTTTGTCAGATTTGTGGGTGCTGAAATATATTTGGGATACAGAGGAGCAAATAGAAATTTTGGCGGGAATTATAGACAATATCATTGAGAAAGACAAATCTACGCAGGTTCACCCGCAGGCATTATTCAACAAAATGCCCAATGCGGAGGAGTTGATGAAGGAAGTAGTATTACTCAAAAATAAATGGGAAAACGAAACGCTTTCTTTTGAGGAACAAAGTGTTATCAAAGACAAGCTGAGGTATGTGCAGACGAGGTGTAATTGGATAAAAAACAACGAACACAAACAGCATATCCAAACCGAAATAGAAACACTATGGCACAAGATTCTTCAAACCATTTGACGCACTTTTTGGTCGTAGAAAATACGCAAAAAGAATATTTGGGTGGCATCAGGCACTGGCATAACCTGAAAATCTGCTTTGAAGAAAATCAGATTTGGGTTAAGGATTTCACTGAGGAGCAGATAGATAGCACAGAAGTCAAGAGTATTCCTTACAAAAATATTTACTACGCCAATGGCAATAAACTGTTCCTCAAAGGCAGTTTGTTGCCAAGCAGGAATCTGCCTTCCTTGCTTTGGAGTCCGATAGACAGAGGCTTGCCCGTCAAACTGCCCTCTTTTAACTATAATTATTTTGGGGTTCAGGAAAAAATAAATATTCAGCTCATTCCTGCTGACAAAGAGCAAGAAGGCTACGCTTTAATGACTGATATTGAGTTACTTGGCGCGTATATGACCAGCGCGCCTGCGGTGCGTTTGCAAAAACTGGATTGGATTATATTCAAAACCTCGCCAGTAGAGGCAGATGTAAATAGTGAGCTTTTTACACTACCACCAGCAGTCGCAAATAAAGACCTTGCCATCATCTTTGGTACGCCGCTATTGCCTGTCCAAGGGAAAGTTTTTTGGCGAAAAGGTAATTTTTTGATTCCAGCAGGTTATGATTTTGACTTGCACAGCTTGATAGAGGTATTAGATAAATTGATAAATCCCCAAAGCAGCTTTATTGTCGTCTGGAATATAGATTCGACTTATTTCTTATTGGACAAAAAAGAGGTGCAAATGCTCTCTATCAGTTCGTTCCGATTAAGCACAAAAGTTTAATATTTTGTTTATCTTTGTAAATAACAATGTACGATTTTTATGAGAACCAAATTCCCTTACGGCATCAGTAATTTTCAATTAGTACAAAATGAAGATTATATTTTTGTAGATAAAAGCAAGTTTATTGAGGTTTTAGATAATCTTAGTACTCGATATCACTTCCTTTTGCGCCCTCGCAGGTTTGGTAAAAGCCTTTTTGTTTCCATGCTTTCTTATTATTATGGGATAGAATACCAAGACAAGTTTCAGTCGCTTTTTGGAGAACTTTATATTGGCAAAAACCCTACGCAAGGAGCAAATAAGTACTTGGTGTTGAATTTTGAGTTTAGTCGAATAGATACAAAAAATTATCAAACAACATTTGATGGATTTTTGAGTAATACCAAATCTGGTGTTTCCTATTTTTTAAGTAAGTATAAAACCTATTTTTCCCAAGAAGACAGTGATAATATCCTCTCTGCCAATGCGCCCAATGAGGTTTTGAAAAATCTTTTTGATGCTTGTAAAAGAAATAATACACTGCCTATTTACCTGCTCATCGATGAATACGACCACTTTGCCAATGAGATTATTGCCTTTAATTTCAATGATTTTTCAGAAATAGTCAGTAGAAATGGGTTTGTTCGCAAGTTTTATGAATCCATCAAAACGGCTACTATGGAAGGAGTCGTGGACAAGCTCTTTGTTACAGGCGTTACGCCGATTACCTTGGACAGCCTCACAAGCGGTTTCAATATAGGAACTGACCTGAGTATGCACCCTTTTTTTAATGAGGTGATGGGTTTTAACTTTGAGGAGGTCAAAGCATTGGTAGATATTGCTTGCGCCACCCAACACTGCGATAAAGAGGCGATTTACAATGATTTAAAGAAATGGTACAATGGCTATTTGTTCTGTAAAGACAGTGAAAAGCGCATTTATAATTCTGATATGGTTTTATATTTTTTGAATAAACTCCAAACAGAAAAAAAATATCCAGATAACTTGCTCGACCCCAACATTGCTTCTGATTATGGCAAAGTGAGGCGATTCTTTAACTTGAAAAATCCAGCAGAAAACTACCAACTTTTAGAAAAATTACTAACGGAAGGGCAGGTTACTTCTGATATTACGCCCAAATTTAGCTTTGAAAAGGATTTTAGTAAAACAGACTTTGCGAGCTTGCTGTACTACATGGGGTTTGTGAGCATCAAAGCAAGTAAAGGAGCTTATTTCACCCTACAAATACCTAATTATGTAATCGAAACCTTGTATTTGAACTTTTTTGCTCAACTCCTTGCCCAAAAATCAAACTCAAATACCTTAGAAACAGATAGTTTGCAAGAAGCCATGCTTGCTTTGATGTTTGAGGGAAACTTCTCACATTTTGCCCAAGAGGTGCAAAATGTATTGAAAAAATTGTCTAATAGAGATGCCATTCAGTTTTCAGAAAAGCACTTAAAAGCAGTCGTTTTCACTTTGCTAAACCTTGCCAAAGGCTATTACGTCAAAAGTGAGTATGAAACCCAAAAGAAATATGTGGATATACTGGTACTGGAGCGCAAGCCGTTTGATGTGAATTTTCAGTATGCCATAGAGCTAAAATACTTGCCCAGAGAAAAAGCACCACAAAAAGAAAACATTACAAATGAGGCAGTTACCCAACTCAAAGTGTATCTGGAAAGCGAAGAGCTGCGAAACTTGAAGGGCTTAAAAAGTATCGTGATGGTGATAGTAGGCGATGAATTAGAAGTTACGGAAGTTGCTTGAGATAGTTTTGCATAGTTTGCTGTTCTAATCGTTTTTTTAGCTACCTGATTTATATAAAATGGATTTTCAAGATTATTTTCAATCATACAAGGATTATTTTTGGCAGTGGGAAGATAATATGGACGTGATAGCCATACCCAACGGAAGCACGATTGCGTACCGAGAATTGGTCATGGACATCATAGAAAAGCTCTCAGCGCAAGGGCTTCCACCTTTTGGGGCTTTGCTTTTGGCGATTATCGCGACTAATCCAGATGCAGAAAGTTCTCTCAATGCTGTTTCCTCTACTATTAGCAAGTTTACAAGTGATTATTCTTCAAAGAATAAAGTAAGTTTATTTACAGATACCATTGGTCTTTTAAATGGGACTACTGGCTTTTTAAAGCTACTTTTCTCACAAATCCCAGAGAAATACAAAAAAGGTAAAAATAGAATTTTGCTTTTACAGACTTTATTCCAAGACTGTCATAATATAGTTTCAAAAGATAAGTCAGGAAAAATTCTCAATTTATACCGCAAACAAGGTGAAAGAAAGCTACATGGGCAAGTAGAAAATCAAAAAGAATTTGACCCATCTGTTTTTTATCGAGATTTCAGAACAGTTCAGTTATTATTAAGCAAGTTTGACTTTGGTGATATTGATACTATCATTAAAAAAATCTCAGACCTACCTGAAATTGAGGAAGATACGATTCAGATAGAAGAAAAAACAATCCCGCAAAGCACGAAAAAAGATTGGGTACAAGAACTGATAGAAAACGAAGATTCCTTTTATGTAGGCTCGCTTATCAGGCAGATTTGGGCGGGGCTAACTATTCCCCTGCACAATGCTTTTCCCAGCCAGCAACCCATCGGGGGCGTTGCTGACCTGACCAATAAGGGAGATTTTGATAGGTTACTACTTTCCGAGTTTGCCAATGAGGACTTGATTTTTCTCTCCCGTTTGGCAAATAATGAGGCACTGTATATCAACCGAGAAATTCCGCCTGTTTCTGATAACTTACAGAGAATCATCTTGATAGATGCCTCCCTCAAAAACTGGGGAACGCCCAAAATCATTGCTTTTGCACTACTGCTGGCGATTGCCAAGCACCCCAAAACGGATATTCACTGCGCGGCTTTTGTGATTGGTCAGTGCTATACTCCTATTTTATTTGAGAATATTGGAGAGATAATAGACAGCCTGCAAATCTTGGACACCAACCTCCACGCGGGTGAGGGTTTAGCCTTGTTTTTCAAGGAATATACCACACAAACCCAGCAAGAAATCTTTTTGATAAGCTCCAAAGATAGCCTCCACGCGCCTGCTATGCAAAAAGCTGTAAATGAGCATTATGCGTCTATCAACTATTGGATTCAGACAGATGCAGAAGGAAATATCGATATTTATAAAAAGCAACACAACAGTAAAAAACACCTCCAACATCTCTTACTACCTTTGAAAAAATTGTGGAAAAGAGAAAAAAATCTCCCCCAAAAACAAGATACAGAACAAACTGATATTCAGCATTATCCTATTCTTTTTCCTACTTCTTCTAATCCTAAAAAAACATTGATAACGAATGAGGACGAAATATTCCAAATCACAAAGGAAGGGAATTTGATGCGTTTGTATGAAAAAAGCATCAAAAAAGGCTGGGAATTAATGTATCAGCACCTTCCCTTTGTTGTGGGAGAATTTCAGATAGGTTGTAAAAGAAACAGTGATTATGAATTACTGATGTTTCAGCACCAAAATAAAGAACTAACGATTTTAAATATTACTCAAGGAACTAAATCATGTGTTACTCTTAACGAATGGTTACACCAGACGACAAATCCATTTCTATTTCACTCTGACACTTTTTTCTATCATAAGAATCGCGATTATAACCTATTTAGACTTTCAAACTCGGAAAATGGGGAGATTAAAGTTGAGTTGGTCGAAGATAAGCAAACAGGTCAAAATAAAAGTATTATTGAAAAAGGGAAGTTAAAAGAAGAAACCTTGAAAGAACAAATAAACAAACTTCCTATTCCTCACAATATTCTGAAAAACGTAAACTATGTATTTATCAATGAAAATTTTGAATTGGTTTTTAATACACACAAATTGATGATTAACCAAAACGGAATCATTAAGTTAGAGCAAGCCAAACACTTGGCAAGAAGGCTCGAAGCCATTCCTAACGAAAGCAAAAGTGAATTTATTTTCCCTGATGGAAGTTCTGTATTTATCAATCGTTCAGGAATGTTGGTATTAAAAGAGCAAGAAAATATGATTTTTATTCCTTCTGTCTTAGATGCTTCATTGGGTGTAGGTTCAGAAAAATATTTTGCAGGAAATGAATACTATTATCGTGATAATCAACGTCTAAAAATCATAAAAAGCACTGAGTTTTGGGAAAAATATATCAAATCTTTTATTGATAATTTGGTGAAATTGAATTTAGAAAAGGTAAAAATATTCTAAAAACATTACTAAATCATGGAATTAAGGATAAAACTACATGACAAAAATAACTATCCTCTGGGCGGAATCCTCGTCAAGGGAAGCTCGATAGCGCATTGGGTCAGGCAAATCCAAGGCATGGGTTTGTGTTTGGCAAATGTAAGCACTTATCCGATTCCCGATACGACTCCCAATAGCATTTGGGGCTGTTTTGTGGTTTATAATGTGGAAAAAACAAAGATTGACATTGGCAAAAATAGCTACTGCCAATCCATCAATCACATTTTGTATATTCCTGAAAAAACGGTGCTTTATCCGAGCCTGACCCAAGCGGAAATCAGTAAATTGTTTTTGGGCAAACCGCATCTTTTGCACCCCGAATTTGGCTTGGTCGAGCTGATAGAAGCCATAAGCTGGGAAGCGCATATAGCACGAAACCAATTCGTTAGCATACAAAGTAGGCAACCTGCACCCTCTGTTTTTATTCCCAAACAAATCAAAAGTTTTCAGGTCAAATCTGTGCCTGCTGATGAAGTGTTAAAAAATTTAGAAGAAAAAACATTCCCCAAGCAGGAAAAATTAGAAGACAATCCCTTGAATCCGTTTGAGGAGGCTAAGTTGCTCTTTTACAGGCAATTATTTGAGAAAAAAGAAGCAGAAAAAACGGAGAAAACAGACTTGCTTTCTACCTTAGAATCCATCAAAAACTTATTTTCGCCAAGGCAGGATAATCAATGGACAAAGGAAATGCAAGAAGAATACGAAGAACTGGAACGCAGAAACCAATCTCAGATAGAAAAACTCTTAGATTTGCTGAAAAAGAACCCCCAAGAGGCACTCAAATATGCCATTCCGTTGGATAGCAAAGGCACAAACAGAGGAGGCAACAATGCGCGCTTAGACATTTCTAAAATGTGGACTGACTTTTCGCTGTTTAGCAATGCTCCTGCCTCGTCAGGTTCAGGCTCATCGACCATTCAAGACCAGCATTTTCAGCAGTTGGAGGCACAGTATTATACGATTGCTCAGGAACTTATCAAAGAAAAAGATTACCTCAAAGCTGCTTTTATTTATATGAAACTGCTGAAAAACTATCATCTTGCCGCCAAAACATTAGAAGAGGGTCGTTTGTACCAAGAAGCGGCATCTATCTATGCTAAGTTCTTGAATAACAAGGAGAAAGCGGCGGAATGTTATGAAAAAGGAAACATGACTACGGAAGCCATTGAGCTTTACAAGGAATTAAACAAAAACGAAAAAGTAGGAGATTTGTATATTTCCATCAATAAAAAGAAAGAGGCATTTGCTCATTATGAGAAAGTGATTGATGAATATCGTTCAAAACACCAATACCTCAAAGCCTCTTTATTATACAAGAACAAAATGGAAGATGAGCAAGGTGGACAAAATATGCTTTTAGAAGGTTGGCGAGCCAATCAAGATGCTTTCAACTGTCTGAACAATTATTTTTCAAACATCAAAGATACCAAGTCTTTGGGCGTAGAAATTCAGCGCATCTATGCTGATGAAACCAATGAAAAAAACAAAGGAGTTTTTTTGCAAGTCATTAAATATGAATATGATAAACAAAATGAACTTGCAGCTTCTGTGCGAGATATGGCGTATGAAATCATATCAGTCCGAATGTTAAATAATCCCGCAACGGTATCGGAGTTGCTTAATTTTAACAAAAGCGACAAGCGATTGGTCAAAGACACGATTCGTTATAAGCTATCTCAAAAGTAGCAAATTTCCCTCTCAGTAGGAGGTGAGGCAGATAAAAAAAGCACTTTTGCAAGAAGTCCAATTTCTTTTCAGGACGAAACTTAGCTTAGTCAATTTAGTATAGCTGTATATGAATATGGTCGTCGTGCCTTACAGAATGGCAGCCCTGAAAACGGATTTTGGCAGAGGAGAGTTTCATGCGGTTTTTCAAATGTGGCTCTATCAAAATCATGCCTATTTTTGACTGATTGGTGAGTAAAGTCAGTAAAGTTTTGGTACGCGGGGCATCTAATTTCATGGGTTTGCTCAAAGAAAAGCCCACATATTTGGTAAAATCATATTGCCAATGCCCATTTTGCTTACATTCCATATTTTTATTGCTTTCTCCTTTTTTGGGGTCTTCGAAAATGCCATACCCAAACCACGCAGGCGCGCTGTCATTAATTGCCTCATTAGTAGCTACATCAGCATAACAAAACGCCAAATCTGCTTTTTTGCCATCATTATGGCTCAGGTGAGGTAAAAGCGGAAATTTATTCCAAAAAGGGAAGCAAGCATCTAAATAGCAAATGATAGTTTCTGGGTGCTTTTTTTGCATCTGCTGGGCAGTTTCTATCAACAAATTTCGTAGCTCTGGCTTTACATAATTTCTATTGAGCAAGCCAAACCCAATGTTCAGGGGCTTTAAGGGAACGTCCGTAGTGGCAAAGTAGGGTAGAGGCACGCGCCCCAGCTTGCTCGCTAAAAATGGAATCAATGTAAAAGTCAATAGTAGATACATACATACAAAAATCAAAGACTTATGCACAAATTTCCATTTGACTTTCATGATTTTGAAAAAAAACTTGCAAAGCAAAAAAATAATACCGCCTACTTGCGTAAGTAGTGTGAGCAAAGAAAAAATAATTGCTGAGTAAAGTAGTTTTAAAAAAGTATTGAACATTACGTAATTATGAATTATTTAGTTATAAAATCAATTATCGGACATTTTTAAAGTGTCCGATAAATTTGTTAGCATAAATTTTTATCCCCAAAGCACTTTCTGATGCGTCTATTCGAGAAAAAAGGCTAATTAGTGTCAAATTTCTGTACGAAAATGGTAAATATTACTCAAAAAAATAATATTTCCAGCCAACTATTTGCAAATTATGATTTTATATTTTAATATTGCATCACTAATCTCTTAAAAGCAGTTCTTTATCCCTTCCTCGGGGCTTGTGAACACCTATCTAAACATTCATTTTTAAGCTGATTAATTTTATTTTCTTAGTTACAAATCCAAAAAATAATATTTTTAAACCATCATCTGCACTTTTAGCACAGTGTTTTTTTAACATCACATCATTATTTAAATTATGTACACCATAGAAGATTTGAACGTGAGGCTTTTGTCAGAACTACGACAAATTGCCGAAGATTTAGGAGTGAGAAATACAAACAAATTGGCAAAGAAAGAGTTGATTTACAAGATTTTAGACCAACAAGCCATTCTGCCTGAATCTGAACTCACTACTCGCCCCAAAATCAAAGTTACCCCTCCAGACGACGAAATCAAAAATATCATAAAACCAATCGAAGATGATGATGATGACATCAATGAATACAAAAAACGCCCACGAGTGAAGCGCGAAAGTGTGAAAATCATGGAGGAGGAAGCCCCGATTCTTGATTTTGATTTTGATGACGATTTGAGTATTATTGATGTAGAAATGCCTCAGTTGAGCTTGGACAAAGATGATGATGATGATGACAATGAAGACGATATAGAAACCGACGAAAAGGAAAAAGCACTGTATGAGCCGTCAACTTTTGTGGAAAGGGAACAACGTGAGAAGAAAGAAAATATCACACAAAGGGAAAGAGAGCCTCAGTACGAAAGTAGAAATAAAAAGCAAGGCAAAGAATTTGATGGAGTGATAGAAAATGAAGGTGTGCTGGAAATTATGCAAGATGGCTACGGATTTTTGCGTTCTTCTGACTATAACTATTTGGCAAGCCCTGACGATATTTACGTTTCTCCTTCACAAATCAAACTTTTTGGACTGAAAACTGGCGATTCGGTCAGAGGACAAATCAGACCACCCAAAGAAGGTGAAAAATATTTTGCCCTGCTCCGCGTAGAATCTGTGAATGGGAAAACGACCGAAGAAATCCGCGACCGCGTTCCTTTTGAATACCTTACGCCACTTTTCCCCGAAGAAAAACTGAACCTAAGCACCAAAAGCGACCTCTATTCTACACGTTTGTTAGACCTGTTTGCGCCCATAGGCAAAGGGCAGCGCGGCATGATAGTAGCGCAACCCAAGACAGGAAAAACAACACTGTTAAAGGAAATAGCCAATGCCATCGCCAAGAATCACCCCGAAGTGTATCTGATTGTTTTACTGATAGATGAAAGACCAGAGGAGGTTACTGACATGGCGCGTAGCGTTAATGCAGAGGTAATTGCCTCCACTTTTGACGAGCAGGCAGAACGCCACGTGAAGGTAGCAAGTATCGTATTGGAAAAGGCAAAGCGCATGGTAGAGTGCGGGCATGATGTGGTCATTTTGTTAGACTCAATTACCAGATTAGCAAGGGCTTATAATACCGTAGTGCCTTCGTCTGGCAAGATTCTTTCGGGTGGTGTAGATGCCAATGCCTTACACAAACCCAAGCGATTCTTTGGTGCAGCAAGGAATGTGGAAAATGGTGGTTCTCTGACCATTATCGCTACGGCACTGATAGAAACAGGCTCAAAAATGGACGAAGTTATTTTCGAGGAGTTCAAGGGAACAGGCAATATGGAATTGCAACTGGATAGAAAGCTGTCCAACAGACGTATTTACCCTGCTATCGATATTCCAGCTTCTGGCACTCGCAAAGAAGATTTGTTGCTTGACAAAGATACCTTACAGCGCGTTTGGATTTTGAGAAAATATATGTCAGACATGACCTCTAATGAAGCTATCGAGTTCTTGCTCAATAACATGAGAGGCACCAAAGACAACGAAGAGTTCCTTATTTCGATGAATCATTAGAAAATTACTGTTGGAATGTACGCCTATATCAAAGGAATTTTAGTGCAAAAAGAGGCAATGCTCGCCGTCATTGACGTAAACGGCATTGCCTATGAAATCCGTACCCCACTCAATGTTACTTCGAGTCTGCAAATTAACGAGCCTTGCAAACTGTTTACCTTTTTGAGCATCAGAGAGGACGCGCATACGCTTTATGGATTTCTGGACTTAGACGATAAAAAATTGTTTTTGCACCTCATTAGCGTATCGGGCGTGGGACCAAGTACCGCTTTGATGACCCTTTCTTCTCTCTCTTCCAATGAGTTACGTGAGGCTATCGCACGCGAAGATGTACGCACTATCCAAAGTGTGAAGGGCATAGGCGCGAAAACGGCACAAATGATTATCGTGGAACTCAAAGATAAAATTCGCAAAGAAAACTTGCAACTCACTGATTCCAAAGAACCACTGACCAACGAATACATCAGTTCTTCTGTAATCCAAGAGGCAAGCAATGGTCTTTTTGCGCTGGGAATCAACAAGTTAGCCGCAGAAAAAACAGTGCAGGCAGTCATCAAAAAGTATGGCAATAACCTGACCGTAGAGCAGATAATTAGGTATGCCCTGAAAACGGGTTAATTTTAGCTTAAAGCTGAGAAGATTTCCTAATCAAAAGTTTCATAGGAAGTTTCTTGGTGTTAAAATCAACATTTTTGTCTTTTTTCTCAATCCAATCCAATAAAAGTTGTGCTGCAGTCTGCCCCGTTTCAAAGGCGGGCTGGACAACTGTACTAAACGGAGGGTCAAGCAAATGAGCCACTGTGAGGTTAGAAAACCCCACCAGAGAGATGTCTGTGGGTATATTTATTCCCATTTCTTTCAGATTGGTAAGGCAGGACAAGGTCAATCGGTCTGCCATAGAAAGAAAAGCATCAGGGCTATCAGTCAGCGCAAGCAAGGATTTGATAGCCATTGTTATCTCGCCAGCATCAAAGCTACAATACTTTACCAAGGATTCATCAAACGCAATATCATATTTAGCTAATGCCGACTTATAACCTTCCAATCTTTCTTGGGTAATGGAAAGCCACGGAAGGCTGGTGATGTGTGCAATCCTTCGCCTGCCTGTGCTAATCAGATGCTCAGTAGCCGCGAAAGCCCCTGCAAAGTTATCAGCCACTACTTTAAATGTATCTATTTCGTCTGTGATGCGGTCAAATAAAACGACAGGAAATTGATTGTCGCGCAGTTTCTGGAGGTGAGCAAAATCAATAGTATAGCTTGAAATAGAGATAAGAACGCCATCAACCCTTCGTGCCATCATGTTTTCTATGCTAATTACCTCACGTTCGTAAGATTCCAAACTTTGAAAAATCACTACGTGGTAGCCTCTTTTGTAAGCAACTTCCTCTATGCCATTGATGACTTGTGAAAAATAACTGTGGGCAATCTCAGGCACAATCACACCAATCGCCTTGCTCTTACTTCCCTTCAAACTTAGTGCAATCGGATTGGGGTAGTAGTGCATCTTGGCAGCATAGTCTAATACCAACTGCTTAGTTTGTGGATTTATCTCATAACTTCCTCTTAATGCCCTCGATACAGTCGAAGGAGAAAGATTCAGTGCCTTAGCGATGTCTTTGATAGTAACCACGTCCAAATATTTTTTTTAGTAAAATAATGTGATAAAATACAGCATTATTATTTTCAAAACAAATGTAATAATAAAAAGCATCTTGGCATCGATACCGATTGCGTTTGCATAAAAATTTTAGATTATTTCTTTGTTTACTGCTTATTGTATAATTATATTTGAAAAAGGTCAAAATCTGATTTTGTAACCTTATGGATTAATTTTATTAACCTAATACACACAAAATGTAGTAAATGATGAAAATGAACAAATTACTCTTCACTATTTTAATGGTGCTAAGTGCCATAGGATTGCTTTCTGCTCAAAGCAGGCAAGTCAAAGGGAAGATTATCTCTTCTGAAGACAATCAAGGTATTCCTGGCGTAAACGTCTTGGTCAAAGGCACGCAGACAGGCTCTATCACTGACGCAGAAGGCAAGTTTGCCATTACAGTTACGACTGACAATGCGGTACTTGTCATTTCTTATGTAGGTTTTGTTGCACAGGAAATCGCAGTGGGTAGTCAGTCCGAAGTAAATATTACCTTACAGCCCGATACCAAAACACTACAAGATATAGTAGTTATTGGTTATGGTACACAAAAGAAAAGCCAAATGACAGGTGCCATCTCTTCCGTTTCGTCCAAAGAAATCGCAGAGATTCCTGTTCGTAGCGTTCAGCAAGCACTGCAAGGGCGTGCCGCAGGGGTCGATATCGTAAACACCAATAACCGTCCTGGCTCCGAGCCAAACGTGAGGATTCGTGGAAGACGCTCTTTTTCAGCAGGGAATGACCCGCTTTATGTCGTAGATGGGATTCCGCTTGCAGGGGGCATTGGCGACATCAACCCGCAGGATATTCAGTCTATCGAAGTGTTAAAAGATGCCTCTGCCACAGCAATTTACGGTTCTCGTGGTGCAAATGGGGTTATCTTGGTAACCACGCAAAGAGGTAAGTCTGGCAAAACAGCCGTTACTTATGATGGCTATGTAGGTGTTTCTCAGACACTTGGGCGTATAGATATGATGGACGGCGCGCAGTTTGCAGAGTTCAAAAGAGAGTCAAGAAGAACTGTAGGGACTTACCCCGCAGGAGGTACTGACCCTGCCGCCGACCGCCGACTTTTCGAGGCAGTCGAGTTAGAATCTATTGCCCAAGGCAGAAGCACAGATTACCCTTCCTTATTACTGCGTAGTGGTTTACAGCAAAACCACCAAGTAAGCGTATCAGGTGGCTCAGAAAAAACGCAATTTGCTGTTACGGCAAACTATTTTGATGAAAAAGGCATTGTGTATAACCAAGATTTCAAACGCTATACTTTTCGTATCAATTTAGACCACCAAATCTCCAAACGCATCAAGATAGGCACTTCTACACTCTTTTCTTATAACATCAGAAATGGAGAAAACTTCAACCCGATTGCTGGAGCTTTGGCAGAAAATCCACTTGGCGTGCCTTACGACGCAAATGGCAACCTGATTTTCTTGCCTACCACAGACGGTTTGCGTACCAATCCCTTGGCAGAAATCGTAAAAGGAGCTGTCATAGACGAGAACGTACGTACACGTATTTTCAATAGTATTTATGGGGAATTTAAAATTGCAGAAGGTTTGACCTATCGCATGAACTTTGGTCCCGATTTGCAGTTCCGTCGTTATGGTCAATTTACGGGTAGTCAGACCCAAGGACGTAGAGGTGGCGACCCCACTGCACGTACACAGCAGTTTACTACTTTCAACTATACACTTGAAAATATCGTTACTTACAACAAAATATTTAACGAAAAACACAATCTTAATGTTACGGCACTTCATTCCGTACAGCAAGACCGAAGCGAATATTATGATACACGTGTGCGCGGCGTACCTGCTGAAACCCAAGAGTTTTTTAATACTGGCGCGGCAACTGTCATTGAGGGCGTAGGTAGTAATCTTGCCAAGTGGTCTTTACAATCTTTCATGGGCAGGGTAAACTATTCGTACAATGAAAAATATTTGCTCACACTCACAGGTAGGTTAGACGGTTCTTCACGCTTGGCAGAGGGCAATAAATATATTTTCTTCCCTTCTGTGGCAGTAGGCTGGAATATTTCGCAGGAAGAATTTATCAAAAATAGTAGTTTTATTAGTAACCTAAAATTAAGAACAAGTTACGGAAGAACTGGTAATCAAGCCATTAACCCTTATCAAACACAAGGTAACTTGGCGAGAACAGTCTATGCTTTTGGGACGGCAGGCGCATTTGGCTATCGCCCTGACCGCATTGCCAACCCTAATTTGCAGTGGGAAAGTTCCGCTTCTTTTAACGTAGGTCTGGATTTTGGATTCTTTAATGACCGCTTGTCTGGCTCTATTGAGTGGTACAGAACTAACACCACTAACTTGCTCTTAGACAGACAGTTGCCGATTACAGGAGGTTATCCTAATGTAACCCAAAACATTGGTGCAACACGCAACCAAGGTCTTGAATTTACGCTTTCTTCTGTGAATATCCAGAAAGACAATGGCTTTCAGTGGACTACGGACATCAATGTTTTTGCTAACAAAGAGCAAATTATTGATTTGTATGGAGATGGAAAAAGTGATGTAGGAAATAATTGGTTTATTGGTCAGCCTGTTACTGCCTTTTTTGATTATGAAAAAATAGGAATTTGGCAAACAAGCGAATTGGACGAGGCAAAAAAATTCTTGCAAGTGCCAGGGCAAATCAAAGTGCGCGACCAAAACGGCGATGGCAGAATCAACTCAGATGACCGAATTATTTTGGGTTCTGACGTTCCTAAGTGGAGTGGCGGTATTACCAATCGCTTTGAGTACAAGGGTTTTGACCTTTCATTTTTCGTTTTTGCGCGTGTGGGTGGCATGATTCGCAGTCGCTTCCACGACAGCAACAATTCTCTTTTTGGTCGTTATAACAACTTGGACGTGGATTACTGGACTCCTAATAATCCTACGAATGAAAACCCAAGACCCAACCAAAATCAAGAATTTCCAATTTATGGTTCTACACTGACCTACTTTGATGGTTCTTTTTTCAAAATTCGCAATGTGTCTATTGGCTACAATCTGCCTGCAAGCTGGTTGAGTAGATTCAAAATCCAATCTTTGCGTTTTTATGCCAGCGCACAGCAACCGCTTATCATTGCGCCTTATCGCCAAAAATACAAAGGGATAGACCCCGAAGTAGCAGGAACAAGGAACAATAACAGGGAAAATGCAGCGCAAATTGAGGGAGATACGCCAAGCTCCAGTCTGTGGATTTTTGGACTAAACATCAAATTCTAAAAATGATTTAAACTTTAAAAGACATTGATTATGAAATACTTAAAAATATATTTGATTTTTATTTTTTCCTTATTTGTCATTTCTTCTTGTGGGAAAAAATACTTGGAAGAAGTGGTCGTTTCTAATGTAGTTGATGGTTATTTCAACACACGTGCGGGCTTCGAAGATGCCATGAAAGGTGCTTACTCCTCTTTGCGTGCCTTTTATGGTACCGAAAGAGGAATGTCCATGACTGTTTTTGGCACAGATACTTACACCCGCGGCGCAGACGGAAGTTTCAAATATTTCAATGACTACACCGCACAGTTAGATGCACGTAATCCACTCACCAATGAGGTTTGGAATGAGTTCTATCGCGCTATCAATACTGCCAATGCCGTTATCAGTCGTGCTGACAAACTGACTGCCATTGACAAAGCACTTCGCGACCGTCGCGTAGCAGAGGCGAAGTTCATCAGGGCGCACCACTATTTTATCTTGGTGCAAATGTTTGGCGAGGTGCATTTGGCATTAGAGGAAAATCGTGAAATTACTACCAAAGCGAGCCGAGCCTCTATCAAAAGCATTTATGAAGCGATTGTCAAAGATTTGGAGTCTGCGATTCCTCTGTTAGAGCCTGACCCAAAAAAAACAGACTGGGGACGCGCCACCAAGCCCGCCGCAGAGCATTTGTTAGCAAGGGTCTATCTGACCAAAGCCACTTCGGAGGCAAAAGCAGGTGATGACTATGCCAAGGCACTTCAATACGCCAAAAGCGTCATCGGCAGCAATGCGTTCAAACTTGTCCCTGATTTTGCCAAAATATTTGAGCAAGGCGCAGGTGAACTCAATGATGAAGTCATCTGGTCAGTCCAATATACCACAGACCCATTGACAAACTTTCAGTTAAATAATTCCGCAAATACAGGAAATAATGCTCACTTATATTTTATTATGGAATATGATGTACTTCCTGGTATGCAGCGCGATATAGCAGGTGGTCGTCCTTTTAAGCGATTTAGACCTACAGACTTTGCACTAAGCCTTTGGGACAGAGCTAATGACTCGCGTTATGAAAAAACCTTCAAAATGACATTTTTATCCAATCGCCCTGGCACTTTTTCTGTTGATGGAAGGAATATTACTTTTAATGCAGGAGATACAGCATTTCACCTTCCAAGCCGAGAACTAAGCCAAGCAGATATTTTGAGAAGACCTTATTTGGTGATTACACCAAGTAGGTATTCAGAAAGATGGTTTCCTACACTCACCAAATTTTTGGATACGACTCGCCCTGACCGCACCACTGTAGAAGGGTCAAGGGACTTCTTGGCGTTCCGATTGGCAGAAACTTACCTGATAGCGGCAGAGGCGGCAATGTACACTGGCAATACTACTGAGGCGGCTACTTTCCTCAATGTAGTGCGCCGCAGAGCCGCCTACGCAGGCAAGGAAAGAGCTATGGAAATCACTGCAAGTCAGGTAAATATAGATTTTATCTTGGACGAAAAGGAAAGAGAAATGATAGGTGAGCAGTTGCGCTGGTTTGACTTGGTACGTACTGGAAAACTCTTAGAAAGGGTAACAAAATACAATCCACAAGCGGCACCTGGTATCAAACCTTTTCACGTCAGAAGACCTATTCCACAGGTTCAGATTGACTTGACAGACGGCGGAGCAGCAAACTTTCCGCAAAACACAGGGTATTAGCCTACTTCTGTTTCTCTTTTTGAGAGGAGAGAAATTATTATACCAAAATAGATTTCATATTACGTATAAAATTTCTCATCCTTCAACCCCCAGTTGCACTGCGCCTCCAAAGGGGGAAAACAGCATTTCTGTATTTTCTCCCCCTTTGGAGGGGGTAGGGGAGGTTAGAAGTTGGAGTTTATACACATTTCATATTTTATTTTGGTATTACTTCGCAAAAATTTTATTAAGACAAAAGACAGTTAGCATTTTGA
>JAAFJS010000105.1 GCA_013298985.1 Cytophagales bacterium | reverse complement strand
CGCGACAAAGCCCGTAGGGGGGTCTTGTAGAAAACAAAAAGCCATGCCATCGGCAGGGGCGTTGCTTGCATTAAAACCAAACGGAAAATCAAAAATACGATACTCAAAATCCGCAACCCATCTTTGGCACTCCGAAACATTAACGGGCTGACGAAAAAATGCCGCCCCGCTTTGGAAAGTTTGTGGGTCTGTAAGAATTAGCTCACTGTCGGCAGATGTACTGGAAAGCGTATTGCCCACGCGAGCATTGCCTACCACACTCCAGCCACTGGTATTCATGGGTGAGCCTTTTAGCGTAGCAAAAAGATACGTTTGTGCAAAAACTACTGGCGAAGTGAGTAGCAAAAGACTGAAAATTAGTCCTGTAATTTGTCTGGTTTTTTTCATTTTCATTTGTAGCGTTAGTGCAATCGTTTGAATTTATAAAGATAGAATAGAGAAGTTTCTAATCAAAAATAAATATGTTAATAAAAAAATTGAAGGCAAAAGATTACCTTTGCGCCAAAAATTTTGAAATATATGAAAACAAAAATTCAACTGATTTGTGTGGCACTTTTTATTTTGGGTATGACATTCGTATTTAATACCATTACTACCTACCTCAAAAATCAGGGCATTTTGAGCAAATTTGAGCAGACAAAAGCGATTGTGATTAACATTGGCAAGACGGCGGACAGCACCACTTACCCCATAGTGCAGTTCAAAACCATTGATAATCAGCGTGTAAGAATGAGCCTAATGCAAGAGAAAATCAGCAAATTTGCCCAAGGTGATACCATCATGCTTTATTATGATTTGATTAATCCGCAGTCCATTTATATTCCTTCCACCAGAAAAAATTTGAGTTTTAGCATCATTGGTTTGCTGGGCGTGCTGATGTGCGTGCCTGCTATTTTGTTTTTTGCCACTCAGTTCAGGAGTAAGCTGAAAATCAAGCAGATGAAAGCAGAAGGCAAGAAAATAATAGCCACCGTTACGAGCATAGAAGCACTGGATAAGCGCAAAATACTGGGAGTTACGCCCTATATTATTCATTGTGAAGGAAATGCAGGAGGCTTGGGCGGGAAAACTCAAAAATTTAGAAGCGGGACAATCTGGGCAAATCCAAGTGAGTATTTAGCTGATAATCAAATAGCTGTCTATATCAGTAGCCTAAGTATAGAAAACTATATCGTGGATTTGACATTTTTGCCCACAGAGGTTTTGTATTATTGAGGTGGCTCTTTTTCTATAATTTTTTCTTTTGCCTTGCTTTGTTTTTCTTTTTTCTTTTTACTTTTCTTAAAAATATTGCCAAAGAGTTCTCCAAATTTATTAAACGATTTGAAATACATAATACTTGCGCCCGTCGTGGCGGAGGTATTGCCCAAACTGGCATCAAATACGTTAGAGAAATTGCGGCGATACATTTTGGCGCGCAGCCTGCCGTCGCGCGTTATCAAATACTCGATAGTCCAGTCGCCAATCACGCTACTTGCGTTTGCCTGATTTTGCATATTGGTAAAACTTCCGTCGCGGGTTACACGCACGCGACCATTCCAAAAACTGTACGAAAGGCGCAACTGGAAGGTATTGAGGGCGTTGGCATCTAAGCCGTTTAGGTCAATATCTACTTCTAAGTTCTCGTCAACCTGCGAAAGATAATAGCTCAACTGGTTGGTAAGCAACTCACTCACACTGCCTGCCGCGGACTGCCCTAAGCCCGAAAAGGCATTGCGCGGGGAAAGTTTGCGGAGCAAAATCAAGCTAAAAACTTGGCGATTGAGTTCTGCTTCGTCATTGTTGATACGCGTTTTGAAAGCAGCAACATTATTTGCCAAAGAGATGGACTGACCACCCGCCACAATTGTATTGGGGTAATCAAAAAAATTGATGTCAAACTTAATTTCGGGGCTGAAAAGCTCGCCTTTGAGCAACAAATCGACTTGAATTGGGTAACGCCGTTTGATTTCGGGGCTATCGTTATCGCCTGCCGTTTCGATAATAGGTGCAAGTGAGGCGCGCTGAAGATAGGTTGCCTTGATGTTCATCGTGCCTTTGAGCGGGTCGCCCGCCCATGAAATAGAGCTTCCACGCGCAATCCCAAATTCTTTATTGAACAAATTTTGGAACGTAAAATTATACGCCCCACTCACAATCTCCACATTCCCAAACATTTCCATATCTGCCTTGCTGTCATACTTGATGCTAACCTTGCCCGTAGCATTCCCTCGAATGATGTCCCCCGTTTTTCTATCCAAAATAATTTCCACCAAAGCATCGGGCGTAATTTCTGTATTGAGGTTGATGATGAGCCGCGACAAGTCTATTGTGGGGTGCGCGGGTTTGTAGCCCATTTTCAGCGTATCTTTGTATCGTTTGGGGCTAAATTCCACGTAGTTAATAAAATCTTTTTGCTCTACAGTTGAGTAACCATCAAACGCCAAATACATTTTTGTTCCTTTATCACTTTTTACGTTTACGTCAATATTGAGGGTATTGCCTTCGCTTTTGATGCCCAGCGTGCCTGTGCCTACCGCCATTCCATAATAAAGCGCATCATCAGAAACTTTGGTATCTAAGAGTATGAAACTCTTGAAGTTAGCCTTTAAATCTAAGGCAAAATCTTGGAAGCCTTTGTGAAAAATATTGCCGTAGAGTAGCCCCAAGCTGCGCTGACTATCCCTGATTTTGAATCGTTTGAAAGCAATGCCATTTTTCTCGAAATAAATACGGTCAGTAAAGTCATAAGTTGCGCCCAAGGCATTGATGGTGAACTTTCCTTTTTTGATAAACGCGCTTCCCTCCACCGTAGGCGCGGCAGGCGCACCCGTAATGTGCAAGTCGCCTTTTGCCGTTCCGCCAAAGCCCGAAGCGATGTCTGCCAGAAAAGGCTCTAAGATACGAATCTCAATATCAGCTAATTGCACTTTGAGGTCAAGCGGACTTACCTTGTTTTCAGGCGTATAAGTTCCCTTACAAATCAGCGTTTTAATATTTTCGCGTGCTATATTTGCATTGATAATCATGGATTTGCTGGGCGAATCCCATGTGCCTGAATTAAAAATATTACCCACCAAAAAATTATTTAGACTTACTTCATTGATGCGTATTTCGTTTTCAATCTTCAGTTTGTCTTGCTGATAAAGCCCCTGCAAGGCAACAAATCCATTGAGTTCACCACCTAACTTGAACCCAAGAAATTCGCTAAAAACATCTAATTCTAAGTCTTTGACAGTGATAGTCAGCTTTTTATGCTCATTTTCGGAAATATCGCCAATGATAGAAATCGAATCTTCCCCATTGCTCAGGTTTAGGTTTTTAAAATGAATTTCTTTGCCCTGAATCTTGATTTCTGTATCTTCTGGATTGCCCCAAAGCTCGCCCACGAGGTTGAACTTCGAAGGCTCAATGTCCAGTAGAAAAGTTTGCTGAGGTAAAAAGGTCAAATTCCCTTTGGTATCTACCGAATTGGTTGTTTCGGATTGGTGCAAAAAAAGATGGTATTTCAGTAAAAAATCGGTCAAATTTGCCTCTATTTTTAGTCCATCAGTATCAATAATCAACTCATTTTTTTCGCCCAGTACAAACTGCTTTTCGGACGACAGATGTACTTTGCCCAGCACGCCTGCGCTGTCTTGGCGTTTGGAAGTGCTGAAAGTCAAGTCGTTATTATAAAATTCCAGTTTATCATAAAAAAGCGAATCTATTTTGGTTTTGAGGGTAATACCTGATTTTTGACCATAAAAAATCTCGCCATTAATCTTGGTATCTTGGCTGACTTTGGCATTGATTTGAAAAAAATTGAAAATGGGATTGATGTTTTTTAACCAAACTTCGTAATTCAAATTTGAGGATTTGAAAGTTTCAGATGCAAACTCTTTTTGGTCAAAGTTTTTGACCATATTTTTAGATTTTAGGGCTGTGGCTTGCTTGCTTCTTTTATAGGGTTTACCACCATTTTGTAGTCGTAAATTATTTTCTGCTTTTTGGGCATAATAAGCATTTATTTTTGTGCTATCTCTCTCAAAATGAAGCAGATACTCTTTTGCCATTTCACTGAGTTGGTTCACGATTGTCCCCACACTAAAATCACCCTGCGCCGTAAAATTGACCAGCGAAGACCCCAAAGCTACACGCCTCAGATTTTTGCTAATTAATTTGTCGACCAACGTAAAATAATCCATGTCCAGTCTTTTGCCGTCCATCACAAAGTCAAAATGGTTGATTCGCGCTACACCTTCGAGTGCGTCCAAGTCCAATCCTTTGAGGTTCAGCAACATTTCCGCCTTCACCGAAGTTGGTTTTGGGGTCAAATTCATTTTATGCAAAAGTGCCTTTTCTATCTTTCCAGTCAGGGCTATCGTGCTGTCCATGAGGTTGATATCTGCATCTGCGTTAAAAACAAAATTGGAATCATTTACGACTATTTTGCCCTCAAACAAACTTTTGCTCAACTTGGCATCTAAGTCAATTTTGCGGTAGTCGTAGCCCATAATGCCCAAGCGGTCAATGTATGAATCAATATCGACCTCTGCTGTGGCGGGCGTGAATCCTTTTCCTTTGATAAATCCTTTTAAATCAACCTTTTGTAAAATATCAGGCATAAAAAGAAGCTGTCCCAAGTCAAAATTTTTGGTGGTTACATTTCCCTCGTAAGTATTTGTCTTTTCACCCAAATTGAGGTGAATATTGTCCGCCGCAAAGTAGCCCAAATTGGTATTAAAATCTCCATGCGCCACAAAATCGTAGTAAAAACCTTGTAACTCACTGCTAAACTTGACCAGCCCAAATTTTTCTCCGCGTGAGTATGCGTCTGGTGGCAGGTACTGGCGAATGTCGGGCAGGAAAATCTGTGAATTATCTAAATCATAGTCTATAAAAGTTTCCTCGATATTGGGCAAACCTTCCATGGCGATATTGCCTTGGATATGCGTGTTTTGTCCAAATTTGAGGTCTAATTTCCGTATTTTGAGGTCAGAAACTTTGCCGTTGATATTGCCACTGATTTTAAGCGTTTCATTCCATTGTTTGAGGCTTGGCGCAAAAAGGGCAAGGTCTTGGTAGGTGATTCGGCTGTCTTTGAGCTTGGCATGAATCCTAACTTTGTTGTTAAAATCTGCAAAGTCAGTTGGGTTATTGTAGCGAAAAACCAGAGAATCTCTCAGTACGCTATTACCAATATTGGCGTATAGCTTTTGAAAATTCATGCTTTTTCGGCAGTACATAAATAGCGAGCGCAACTCGCGAATTGGGAAATTGACAGCAGGATTTACGGCAGACATCGTGCTGATATTGACCTCGATAGTGTCATTTTTTGCAGTGAATTTTTCTATTTCTGCATTGATGCTATCTAACTCAAAATGAAAATAATCAAAGTTGTCTTTTTCCAAAGAATCTGAGTGAATGTCTTGGTAACTAAAATGTGTATTTTGTAGATAAGCCTCATGAATAATAAATTTGGAGTTGGATTTGGCAGTATCTGCGGGTGCGCCCGACCCAAAAGCCGCAATCCATTCCTCTATATTTAATGTGGAATCTTGTGCATTATTGATGAGGTTTATCTTTGCATCAATTAGCCCTACTTGGTCTATGATGATGTCTTTTTTGTCCAATAAACCCGTCAGGCTATAATCTACCACCAATTCGTCCACCTGAATCATGGTATTTTTGAGGCGGTCTTTGATGAGAACTTTTTTCAGCACTGCCTCGTCGAGCCAGCGAATAGAAACCTGCTGAACCGAAGTTTCGAAGCCCGTCAGTTCGGTGAGGTAATCAGTAGCGTGCTTTCCAAAATAGGTTTGCACCACCGAAAGCTGTAAAATACCAACCAAAGCCAGCAAAATTCCCAAAATCATAGCCTTCACCTTCCCAAGCCGTTTGAGCCACTTGACAAAGGTACTTTCTACTTTTTTCACCGTTTGAATCGTCGTTTCTACCGCTTTTTCAGCCGTTTCTTCTACTTGGTGAACAATTTTCTTTATTTCGTCTTCGGGATTCAAAGCTATTGGACTATGTTGAGATTAAAAATTAGGCATGATACTCAATTCTTTCTCAAAAATAAGACTAAAAAATGAGTTATAAAGTTAAAATATCATATAATTTTCCTAATTTTGTAATTCATTTTTTGATAGTTTTAAACAAGTAATGCTTTGATGCTGTTGTTGTGTGTTTCCACTAACAAGATAACATTATATATTTGGTTCTATCCATTTTTTATGTTTAAATAGCACATAAAAATTAGTTTATATTACAGTTGTTATATAAAACATTGATTATGAGATGTTTGCAAGATTTTCTATTGCAATTAATCTATAATTTATAATTCATAACTAATAATTCATAATTACTTAGTTCTATTTTTTTTCTATATTCTATGATGAAAACGATACAAAACTTTATGGAACAGCGCGCGTACGGCGTTTGCTCCAAATTAGGTGAGAAATTAGGCATATCCAGCAGTAGTATCCGCCTGTACTTTATTTATACCTCTTTTCTTGCTTTTGGTTCGCCAATTATCCTCTATCTGGTACTGGCTTTTTGGCTCAATATCCGCAAGTATTTGCGTCGCCAAAAAAACTTTGTCAGGGAACTGTGAGTTTTTTTATTTTTCCAATTAGCGTATTTTACTAATTTTTTTTTATTTTTGAAAATTAAAAATAAAATTTTTATCTTTTTCTAAATTGAAAACGCTAATTACTTTTGTACTTATCTTCATTATTTTCAATCACTTACGCGCCCAAGAACGCCACACCAATTCCCTGTGGACAAGGATTAGCCTGACCAAAAACATCACGCCCAAATGGAATATCTTGGTCGATTTTCAGCATCGGAGGCTCAGTAATTTTTTGACAGGAAGTAACAACCCCTTGGAAGTGGCTTCGCTGAACAGCGCAAGGATTTGGCTTTTTTACAAACTCCCCAAAGACTATGCTATTGTCGTCGTTCCCTTTCTATATTTTCGGCATGGACAACTACGCCAAAACAATCTTGATGAAATTAACTTCCAAATAATGAATGAATTGCGATGGAAAATTGGCGTACAAAAAATCTTCAAAACCAAGAAGGTAGAGTTTCGAACTCGCTTTCTCCACGAATATCGCTGGTTTGACTTTGACAATTCGCTGTCGCGCTGGGTACAGCGTACTCGCGTGCTGGGGCAAGTGCAAACGCCTGTTTTTCAGTTTACTAACAAAAATAAAATCTTGGGTGCGCTCACCTACGAGTATTTTGCCAATACCACCTCCCTACAAAACGTTTTCACAGACCAACAGCGTTTTTTTGCCACTTTTACTTACCAAACCCAGAAAAATATAGATTATGCACTTGGCTTCCAGTATATCCGCCAACCGCAAGCTAATTTTGTCTTAAATCAGTCAGTATTAATGACTTATGTTACGATAAAATTGTAAATACTTACCTGAAATAAAATCCATTCGGCGCAATACCCACCGTCATCGAATCTACCGCCACTCCGCTTGGATTGAAGCGAATAATCTTGCCATTTGATGAAAAATTACCAGCATCTGCCGCATAGAGTAAGTCTGTAGTGGCATCATGCCCTAATCCATAGAAGCCTCTGCGAATCAACGGATTAGCACTAATTCCGCTATTGATATTTTGACTAAAAACCCGCCCACTATATGTGTAAAACAAAAGATTTCGCCCAGCATTTATCACCAAATTATTTAGTCCATGACGGTCAAAAGCAAAATTTTGTTCGATTTGATTATTGGTAGGATTGATACGAATCAGTTGGGCGGGACTGACCGTAACCGAAGCCATGCCATTCCACTGACTTCTGCCGTTGCAAGTTATCCAAATTTTGTTGTTGGCATCAAGTACCAAACTATTGGCATTATCAGGCGTATTAATCGTTGCGCTGACCTCATCTTTCTGATTATCAATTATAAACACGCGATTGTCATTGCCAAAACCACCATTGCAAGTAACGAAAACCTTGTTATCCACTTTGAGCATTTTCTCTGCACCTCGCCCTACCTGAATCGTTTTGGTAATGGTATTTGTCTGTAAATCAACTACTTTGATGCTTCCTTCCAAGCCTCCTGCGCCCCATTGAGAAATATAGCCTTTCTTTTCATCAATCCCAATAAAATAACGCGGCATTTCCAAGCCCTGAATCGTACCTACTTCTTTGAAATCCCATGCCTGCACGACCTCTACTTTTTTGGCATTATTCACCACCAAATAAGCTCTATCGTTATGAATTTGAAGGGATTGCAAAATATTTCCGATGGGTCTGTTATTTACCATTTGGAAAATATCATTTTCCACCATTTTGCTATCTCTGTTCAGAAAACTGACCGTCCCTGTTCCCGTTTGGAATTGTCCTTCATTCACGATAAATACACCCGACGAATATTTGCCTGCTGGCGCAGTATCTTCGCTTTTGCTACACGCCAAAAGAGAAATGGCTAAAATGCTGATTAAAAATACGTTAGCTTTCATTTTTTTGTTAAATTGTTAAATTGTTAAATTGTTAAATTGTTTTTATTTTAAAAATATACTCAAAAGAAGGTCTATAACTACAAAAAATAGATTTACTGGTAATTGATTACTGATTACTGATTACTGATTACTGTTCACTGGCAACTGATAATTGATAACTGCTTGGAAATTTAGCATGGGCATTGGTCTGAACGCAATTTGTTGGTAGGACACATTCCAGAGGTTATTGACCTGAAATTGTATGTCAAACTGTCTGATTTTCTGGTGGATAGACAAATTTCCAATGCTAAAAAAGGGCAATTTTTGTGAACTATCCGCCGTTGTGAACCTTTCGCCTGTAAAAATATGGTTATAGCTCAGTTGCAAACCTCTGTAAATCAGGGAGATATTTCCCTGCGCGGTATGTTTGGGTACGTAGATAACTTGTTGATAAAGACTGTTTTCATTGCCTTCTCCTACCTTTTCGTTGGTAGAAATTGTATGATTGTAACTAAGTTTGGTATTTAGTTTAACGCGTTGAAAATCAATCTGATGTCTTGCTGTAATTTCCAAACCTCGCGACCAGACTTTGAGTACATTATTGGCTGACCAACGCCCTTGTTGGTTTGGCAGCCAAGCTATCCAGTTGTCTATCAGGCTATTAAATACTGTCATGGTAATTTTTGTACGCAAGGCAAGTGCATAGTCCGCAGAAAACTCCCCACTCCAGCCCGCTTCGGGGCGCAGGTTGGGGTTGCCGCCAGACTGCCAGTACAAATCGTTAAAAGTAGGTACACGATACGTTTTGGAGAAATGTCCTTTAAAAATCCAATTTTTATGCAAAACTCCTTCAAACCCAAGTGAAGGCGTGAAAGGCGCAAAATAGCTGTCAATCAACTCTTTGCGGAGGCTCGCAACAGCATTCCAAGTATCTTTGGCATTATTAACTTTATAAGAAAAAAATAAAGCAGTGCGATGCTGCAATTTTCCTGCGCGATAGCCGTCCGTTTCTGCCTGAAAATAGGTATGATTCACGCCCACATTCAATAATTGGTGCTTGTGAAGTTGGATTTTACTTTCTGCCTCACCTACCCAAGTAATAGCTTTGCTCACCGCAAAAAGCTGTATATCAGGCTCTTGATAAATTAGTTTTTCCTTAAAAAAGGCACTTCGGGCAAAATAACTTACATAGTTTTTTTTATAGTTCCAGTTGGCGGTAAGTCGTAGCGATTCATCTTGTTGGGAGGCTTGGCTTTGGCTGGTAGTCAGGGTTGGGGGAATTTGTCTGTCTGCGTTCAGATACCAAATATGGAAGTCAATTTGCTGATAATCATTGATTTTTAAATAATTTTCCTGTAAAAAACCATATTGTTTGAAAGCATTATTCGCTTGCCTTTCTGTGGGTTTTCCCAGTTTAGCTGTATTTACAAATGAGAAATTGTTTTCTGCGCGATGGTTAAAAATCTTTAAGCCTGTAACAAACTTTTTCTTGCTGATTTTCAGCTTGATACCTTGCTGGAAATTACCAAAACTTCCTGCGCCTACCTGCGCGGTCAAGCCAAGACCTTCCCCAAATTTGGCGGAATGATTGAGGTGAATCGCGCCACCCACTGCCCCGCTTCCGAACAAAGCCCCTGCCCCACCATGCTGAATATCAACACTTTCCAACAAAAAAACGGGTAGTAGCGCAAAATCTACATTCCCATTCATGGAGTTTTGGAGGTTAAATCCATTCCAAATCACTGCAGTATGGCTTGCGCCCGTTCCGCGCAGGGAAGGCGTTGCCAGACTTCCAAGCCCATAACTTTTGATAAAAACTTGGGAATGAGCCGCCAACAAGTCTGCTAAGTTATTCGTTTGAAAACTTTGGAGGGTGGCACTGTCTATCTTTTGGATTTTATTTCCCGAAGTAAAATGCGTCAAGCGGTTTGACTGGACTATCACGTCAGCTAATGTCTTGGTTTTCAGGCTATCTTGCGCCCAAACGCCAATAACAGTGTTTAGCCAAAGCAAACACAGGCACACAAATCGTATCATCAGTTTGTGAGATGTAAGTGATTGATAATGAGATGTAAAATTGCAAAAATTGGAATTTTACGCTTATTTTTCTTCCCGAAAATAAGTTTACTAAACAATTATGGTAGGTCTCCTGACTTGCTTAATCTTTTCCGCCTTCCCGTTGATGCTCAACAGTGGCAAAGGATATGAAAAAGATGATGAAAAATAGCTTACAGTTGCGGGAACAGTGCCTGATTTTCACAGACTTCCCTTATTAAGGCAGTAAGTTGGTTTACTTACAAGCCGCCAATAATCCGCACAAAGATACAAGAAAATTATACAAAACGAAAAAAAGGTTGTATTATTGCATAAGCACAAGCTAAAACTATTTTCTCTAAAAAAAATTTTAACTTTGAGGCGTTTACTTACCCTTAATTTTGCAATCAAATTATGGCAAAGCAAGTGTTCATGACCAATGACCAAACTTTGGTGGATAAAATCAGAGAAGGCGACGGAGAGGCTTTGAGGTATCTCTATAAAAAATATTATCCAGTAGTGTTGCGATTAATTACGCAAAACAGTGGAGATGAGCAAGATGCAGAAGATATTTACCAAGAATCTCTGATGGTTTTGTATGAAAAAGCGAAAGACCCGCACTTCAAATTAAGTAGTAGTTTGAAAACTTATATCTATTCCATTAGTAGGAATAAATGGCTTTATAAACTTCGGCAAGAAGGAACGGGTAGCGTGAGTTTTGAAGAGGTTGAGGATTACATAGAAGTTGCTGATGAATCGCAAAGCTATGACAATGAAACGATTGACTATGACGAACTGGTGGGTGAGGCTCTGAAAAGAATGGACGAAACCTGCCGAAAATTGTTGGAATATTTTTACTACCATAAACTTTCGCTTGATATTGTTGCCCAAAAACTGGGCTACAATAATGCAAATACGGCAAAAGCAAAGAAAAACAAGTGCATGAATCGCGCCAGAAGCATTGCCAAAGAGTTAATGGAAAAATTTGAGGTCTAAAAAACCACAACGATTTGAAAAATTGCAATCTAAATCAATACAATTATGTTGATAAACGAAGAAAATAGTACAGAAATGATTGATGCTTATTTGGACGGTAGGCTCGACGCAGCCCAAACTGCGGAGTTTGAAATTGAGCTAAAAAGCAATCAGGAATTGCGTATGGAGATGCAAGCGCAAAAAGCTGTACGCAAAAATATGGTTTTGCAGGGACGTATGCAACTGAAAATGAAGCTAAAAGCACTGCATCAAGAAATGCTTGACGAAAATACTACGACAGAAGAAAAACAAGGCAGAGAGGTATTCATCAAATCAGTGGAGAATGACGAGGTAACGTTGAAAAGACCTGCTATTTTTTCGTATCGCAGTAGGACGATGTACGCGATTGCGGCGGCGGTGCTGGTACTCATGGTCAGTACGCTTACTTTCTTGAATTACAGAGAAAATAGGCAAAACGAGATAGCTATGCAAGGCAAAGTTTATAAGGTAGAAATGAAAGATTTGGGGCAAATAGTGATGAATATTGCTGGGCGGGAAGTGCCTGTTTCTGACTCCTTGGTGCTGTTTATCAAAGGTGATGAAAAATACAATTTTCACTATCGATTTACTGATACTTTGACTATTTTTTCTAAGTATTTAGACCCTAATGTAGAAAAAATCTATCTGGAACACAGTGCTTTACCAGAGCAGTCCGAAACTTATACACTGGTAATTGATGGAAAACGTTACCCACTGGAACGCGGTTTTATTGACATCAATCCTCTCAAACAAGAAAGTGAAATAAAGAAATAACTGAATTTACAATTAGCTAAACGATATTTTTAAAATCCCTTTTCCTGATGAAAGGGGATTTTTTATTTATCTTTTACCCAAATCCAGCCTTCTTTTTTTGCAAGGGTTATGTCTGTGGGGGGCATTGATTTTCCCTCTATAAAATCTTTGGCGCAAAGCAAGCAAATCGCAGCGTCCAGCATATCTGCATTGTCTTGTAAATCAGGAAATTGTGTGATAGTTGGCAAATGTGTTTCCAAATTTGCTATCATTTCTAAGCGTTTGGTTTTCTCTCCGTCCGACTCTCCCTTGTACGCGCTCGAAATGAATCCATATTGCTTCAAAGTAGCACCTGGATAGACCTCAATCACACCCAATGTTTTTTTAGACTTTTCTAAGAAATTTGCTTCCCAAACCATTTGAAAATGGAAGCCTTTTGTTCTCAATTCACCTATTATTTTCAGGGCGGAGTGTGCTGTTCTTGCAATCCTGTCCGCGCCTACCTCCAAAGGTAGCTTGCCTGTTTGCTGATGAATGAAAGTATCTGTAATCCTCCTGAAAAATCTATCTTGTTCTTCCTCAATGGGTTCTCCTGCCTGATGTTTGGCAAGTAACCTTCCCATTGGCTCTGACCAGCCAAGTGGTGCATCTATTGCCAAGAGTATATTTTCATTGGTTTTGAGATATGGAAAAAGCAAATCTGCAATGGATTGCTTTTTATTTCCCATGAAAACAGTATGAATAAAAATTGTATTATTTTGATATTCCCCAAGCGCAACACCTGTTTTTTCTGGTTTGCTGGCGCAGTCTATTCCTATGATTTGCATCAATTATTGTCGTTTTCTTGGTCATTTTTCCTAATCACGTTTCTGAACGAACGCTTAAACGGCACATTGAAACGAAAAGTAACGGAATGGCGATTAACAAATTCAGAGGATTTTTCTCCAATATTGAAGTTATAGGCATACATAAAGTGCGCTGTATAGCCCGAATTGCTAAAAAGTCGGTTCAAACTAAGCCCCACCATAGGCTTGATGCCCACAAAAGCATCTTTGAAATTGGTATGTGTGGTTGCCGCAATGCCATAAGCAAAAAATTTGTCTTCCGACCACAGATTTATCGAAGCCCCATGCATCGAGTTTATGGGGTCAATCTCCACATTGGCGGAGAAGGCGTAAATCGCCCTGTTCCACTCAAACTGCCGCCAGCGCGTGATGCCAAGCTCTACCAGCCCATTCGTTTCCCACCACTGGTAGCCCGCCGTTACCCCCCAAATGTTCCAAACTTTATAAACCTCGCGCGAGTCCACAAAAGTCGTATCATTCAAGGCACAAACTTTGAAAACTTGGGTGAAAATATCCGCAGGATTTTCATTGTCAATGAGTATCAAGCTGTCTTCGCCTACAAAATCCACCATTGCTTTCATGTATTTTGCGCCGTTTGCCTTGCGGAAAGTAATTTCCTTATCGCCTGTAAATGACCAAGTTCCGCCATCTTCGACATTGGTAGATTCGAAGGTATTGTTGGTTCTGAGTTCCAAGTATTCTTGCTGGCAGTCATGCACGCGAATCAAGGTATCGATGACAACCTGCCTTCCGTCAGTTTCTATGATGGTTTTACCTTCAGAAATGATTTTGACTGCATCTTTATTGTTTTTGAGTGGGTATTTTTCAACGAAATAACGCAAGCCCCAACGCTTGCCAACCGCAGATTTTTTGAAACTTTCTTGGGTGCTTTGTGAAAAAGAAAATTGACTTAATAAAAGAAATAAAAACAAAAAAACTGATTTTTTCATGTCTTGTGTGTAAAGTATAAGGTGTAAAATTACTAATTTTTTTCAATCTTACCATCAATGCCGCAGCCGATTGATGGGCGATTCTCAAACACAATGTAATAATTATGCCAAATGTATTTAGTTTTACTGCCATTTTGTCATTATTTGTGTGGTTTTTAAGTAAAAATATGCCAAAATGTCATATTTTTGTCATGTTTTGAGTTGTTTTTTTGAGTTGGTATATAAGTTGAATAAATGGTTTTCAAGTTTGTAGTTTTCTTGTTTATCTGTTTTAGTGATTTCCAAAGCAAAAAACAAAAACGATTTAACTGCTTTACTGTCAATTAGTTATTTGATAATTTAACCATAAAAACAAATTAAAGCGATGAGATTCGGAACACACAGAAGTAATTATAGTGAATCACCCTTTTTTAAGGCGTGGGCAAATGCAAATTGTGGCAATGACTGGCAACAATGGCAAAATAAATGGCAGGAGATGACGCGTGATAGCGTTCCTGCGGTAAATATTCAGGACAGTGAGGCAAACTTTACGATTGAGGTTGCGGCACCAGGTCTGCAAAAAGAAGACTTCAAAATAGAGGTCAAAAATCACCAACTGACCATCTGGGCTGAGGTAAAGCCAGCAGAAAATGCGAAGAAATATAGCCGCCAAGAGTTTAGTTTTGCTAACTTTAAGCGCACCTTTTCCTTGCCAGAAATCGTTGATAGTGAGCATATTACTGCCAAGTATGTAGATGGGATTTTGTATGTAGCCATTCCCAAATCAGAAAAAGCGAAGACAAGCAAAAGTGTAAATATAGACTAAGAAAAGAAGATGGGTTTTTAAGTTTAGGTTGATTGGTATAGCCACAAGTGCCTTTGGTGCTTGTGGCTTTTGTTTCCTCTCGTTTTTGCGGGATTTTCCAATTTTTTTTGATTGGAGAAACGAAACTTTCCAATCGCTATAAGGCTGAAAACTAATGCGCTATTTGCAAACTTGACAGTGATTCCTTACTTTTGAGTAAAATATCAAATTTTCGCAAATCTTTTTACCTACATAGTAAAAAGCATCTCAAATGAAGTATTTTTGATTAGATTTCTGGAGAAAGCAGTCATTTGTTCCTCTTAGTACGAAAAAATAGGGGAGGCGATAAAAATGGTGCGTGTAGGAAATCATAGTTTTGTTTTTTTTATCAAATATTTAATACATACAAAGCATGAGTTTAAAAGCACAAATTGATGAGGCAATCAAAACGGCAATGAAGGCAAAAGAGCAAGATACTTTGCGCGCCCTTCGCGCCATTAAGTCTGCGATTCTCTTGGCGGAAACCGCAGAGGGAAAGACGGGCGAGCTATCTACAGACGAAGAGATGAAACTGCTGACCAAGGCGGCAAAGCAACGCAAGGATTCGGCAGAAATTTATAAACAGCAAAATAGAGAAGATTTGCTCAAAAAAGAGCTGGACGAACTGGCGATTATCGAGCAATTCTTGCCCAAACCGCTTTCTGAGGAAGAATTAAAGGCAAAACTTGAGGAAATGATTGGGCGACTGGGCGTTACTTCTGCCAAAGAAATGGGCAAGGTGATAGGGCTGGCAAATAAGGAACTGGCTGGACTGGCTGATGGCAAGAAAATATCGGAAATGGTGAAGGCTTTGTTAGCGTAAATAATAACCTCCGCAAGGATTTTGGAGTGCTTGCGGAGATTTTTTTTCAATGATTTCATTATCATTGAGTTACTGAAAATAGTGCAAGTAAAAAAAAAGCATGAATTTTTAATACGAAGCATAGAGATTGCGTTTATATAAAGGTTGGTGGCAACCAGCAGACGACACACAACAAACAGAAAACAATGGGAATTTTAGACTTCTTTAAAGGAAATATAAAATCAAAGACTGATAAGGTAGAGACACCAGACGAATTGAAACATTTGATTTCTCAGGATGACTTCAATTCAATCTTAACTTTTGCGACTACGCACCTTAAAGACAAGGGACACAGTAATATTTCTTTTGCTGACGGACTTTTACTTTATGAGACTTTGGAAGAAGGCGGAACAAGAAATCAAACCAATTTCTTGAATTTGGTTAAGAGTGTTTTATGTGAGGATAGGAAAGATTGGCAAATTAAGACCGTAGAGTATCTTGACAATTTAAGTAAAGACAAAGAACTTGAGAATGAAATTCTTTTGGACTTTGCAAAGGCAAAAGAATATTTGACAGTGCGACTTCAACCTATTTCTAATTATCAGGATGAGCCGTATAAAAGCCATGTAGAAACGTTAGTTTATAAAGTTGATATACCTGAAACGTACTCATTGTTGGCACTTGACTTACCAAACCGTTTCCATATTCTGACAATTGAAGAAATAAATATTTGGGGCATAGATAGAAATAACCTTTTTGAAATTGGACACAATAATTTACAGAGTAAAATTGAAGGTATTCAAGCACAAAAGCATGATTGGGACGGTGCGGTTTTCTATACCCTATTTGATAGGGACTTTTCTGCAGCATACTGTATTGACTTTGCAAATAATTGTGACAATCTAATCAGTGAAAAAGGTTCGCTAATTTCCTTCCCGACAAGAGGCAGTGTATTTGTTCACCCCATTTCCGACAAAGCACAATTCAATATTGGCTACAAACACATTGTAGAAAAGACAAACAAATTTTTTGACGATGACCCAGGACCAATATCAAGAAACATTTATTGGTTCTACGAAAATAAATTTACGCTCTTTAAAATGACTTGGAAGAATGGAGAGGCTACTTATAGCATACCGCAACTACTGCATGACTTACTTAACGGATAGCTTGGCAGCCGCTAACATGAGGTTTGAGATAGCGGGGAGTCCGTGCTTCGCAGATACATTTGTGCAAGGTGGTAGTTCGGTTCTTCTATTGGGCGGAATTTCTAACCTCACCCTACTTTGCTTTGGATTTTTAACCCATTTTGTTTACCTTTGCTGCTCTTTTTAACCACTAATAAATACTAAAAATTAGTATTCAGTATTTATCAACAGAAAAAAGCAAGCCGTTAAGTTACGTTTTTAGGAGATTGGGAAGTGGTGCTTTAAGCATCTGTATTGGCGCAAAAGGGCTATCTATTCTTTCCCTTTGAAAAATTTATCCCAAACTACCGTTTCCCCAGTAGAAGCAGACTGTTTTGCTGCTTCGAGAATCATCATTACCGTTTCATTGTTTTCCATAGCAGAAAGGTCGTTGGGCTTGACTTGAATTTTACCTCTGATAACACCCGCAAAGTACGCAAATGGGTCATGGCGACCTTCTGGGAGAGGGCTTGCCTTGAGTGGACTGCCTCTGTCCTCTATTTTGCTTGCCAAGAGCATATCCGAGCCATCCAGACACGCTATAATCCCCTTGCGACCATAGATTTCTGCGTCTTTTCTGCTATAAGTCCAGCACCAAGAGGCTTGGACTACGACTTGTAACTCTCTGTATTTCAATATAATAGTTGCATCATCATCTACTTTGGGATAGAGATGCGGTTTGATTTGGCTGGTAATACAACTCACCGCCATTGGCTTTTGTCCATTCAAAAACCAAGTTGCCAGATTTGCGCCATAGCACCCAAAATCAGTTAATGCACCTCCTCCATTCAGTTTTGGGTCAGTCAAAAAGTCTAAAAATTCCTTATTACAGCCTATTTCTATGGGACCTGGGTGTCCGTAGTGAAAAACCATCTTCCGAATTTCGCCAATTGCTCCTTCTTTGATGAGTTGGTATGCCTTTTCATTGCTACCGTACCAAGTCGTTTCATAGTTTGTGAGTAAGAAAATATTGTGTTTTTTTGCTAATTCAATCATTTTCTTGGCGTGTTCGTAGCTCACCGCAAGAGGCTTTTCTACCATGACGTGAATCCCACGCGGGGCGCAATATGCTACTGTTTCGAGGTGTTCGTAAATAGAATTAAAAGCTGTAACTGCCTCTGGTTTAGTTTTTTGCACCATCTCATCAAGCGTGCTAAAGACAATGTCCATGCTGTAGCCATGCCTTTGGGCGAACTTCTGCGCCAGGTCGCGATTGGGTTCTGCAATACCTACTATCTCGATGTCATCTGACTTAGCCCGCCCCAGTATCCAATGCACGTGCGCGTGTGTAAGCCCGACCACACCTATACGAACAGATTTCGCATTTTTTTCTGACGTACCTTGCGCCCAAAGTGCTTGAAATGAGATAATTAAAAAGAGCAGAAGCGTTATTTTTTTCATATTTATTGGTAAGTTTTATTGATTGACTATAGACATCTTGCGCCATTGTCAGCTTCCCCACAGCTAATCCTTTTGTTGTGAAAAATTGCCTTTGCAAATTAGCAAATAATGTTGGATTCTACCTGCAAGTCTAAAAAATGACTCCAAGGCAAATCGCACAAAAAGCAGAGCAATACTTTATTCCTAATGATAGCTTAGAGGAACTTTTGAAAAAAGAAAACGAAGATGCTTGGAAGTATGGAGGCAGAACTGTGAAAGGTTTGGCGAAGCCACCACAAAATAAACAAATCACTCTTTTTTAATTAGAGATTCTACTACATTTAGAATATCAAAATACACAATCAAATGAAAATTCCCATCATCAGAGGAGTCATAGACAGGCGAATGTTAATCAACTTTACAGCAGACCCACAAGCAGTAGAGAAGATAGTACCTTCGCCCTTTCGCCCCAAAATATACAAAGGCAAGGCTATTGTAGGCATTTGCTTGATTCGCCTCAAAGAAGTCAGACCCAAAGGATTGCCCTCGTGGATAGGCGTTTCATCGGAAAATGGAGCGCATAGAATCGCCGTAGAGTGGGACGAAAACAGCCAAGTCAAAGAAGGCGTTTTTATTCCAAGGCGAGATACTTCGCTCATGCTCAATACTTTACTTGGGGGGCGACTTTTTCCTGGAAAGCATCATCGTGCCAAGTTTCACGTGGTGGAGCAAGGGAGTGATTATCATATTGACTTTACAAGTGAAGACCACACCCAAATAGCAATAGATGCCAAAGAAACAACGCATCTCAACCCAGATTCTATTTTTGGGAGTATGGAAAATGTATCTGATTTTTTTGAAAAAGGAGCAATTGGCTACTCCCCTAACCAACAAAAGTTTGATGGACTAAAACTCAAAGCCTACACTTGGAAAGTTAGACCTTTGACCGTAAGTCATGTCAAATCGAGTTTTTTTGAAGACGAAAAGATTTTCCCAAAAGGCTCTATCCACTTTGATAATGCCCTGTTAATGACAAACATAGAGCATGAATGGCAAAGCGAAACGGATAAATTTCCTTTGCAACCACTTTGTTGATTGACTTCTTTTTTATACTAAAAACTTTGGAAGATATATTCCATTTTGTGATAAGTAATTGAGCAAAAATAAAATTGCATTATTGGTTTTCATAAAATACTCATTCTTTGAGTTCCTACCAGTTCCACTGCGGCATTAACTTGTTGTTATTAAAAGAGCTATAAGTATCATTATTTTAGATACTTATAGCGATAAATGTTTGCAAAAGGTATAGCAAAGCTATACCTTTGCGTGGTCAAACAACAAACATTTCTCTTATGCAAAACTATAAAAAAACTTCATAAAACAGTAAAACGCTTTTTAAAAGGCGATTT
>JAAFJS010000104.1 GCA_013298985.1 Cytophagales bacterium | reverse complement strand
ATTCCCCCCCCTTTCGCCACTTCTCTACACATTTCGCCCCAAACTGCCGCTACCTGCCTCAAATGCGCGCCCACCTGCCCCAGAGATTTGCTAAATAATAGCAAGGTATATAGTTTTGAAGCATCAAAATTTAATACAAATAAAAAATCTAATCACTTAATTCTATGGAACTTATCAGTAAAATAACTTTGTTTATTCATATTGCGGCGGGCTTTACTTCATTGGTAACGGGCGCAATTTCTATCTTGACCCAAAAGGGCGGCAAAGCGCACCGAAGCGCAGGAAAAATCTATTACTGGGCTATGAGTTTGGTGGCACTCACTGCCGTTATCATCTCAGTTTACAAAGGTATCACTTTTCTGTTTTTGATTGCACTTTTTAGTTATTACATGACTTTTACGGGGTATCGGACTTTGAAATTCAAAAAAATAAGTGAAAACCCGATTGGGAAAATAGACTGGATAATGCTATTTTTGAGTACATTGACGGGCGTGAGTATGATAGTAAGTAGCCTAATGAACTTAGTCGACTTGCCTGAAGCCGTTGGCGTTTTTGGCGTAAGTCTTTGTGTATTCAGTGTAGGTGATTACAGGTATTTTAAAGGACATTTGCCTGATAAAAAACAATGGTTATTCAGACACATTAGGTGTATGTGTGGCGCGTATATAGCGACTTTCACTGCCTTTCTGGTGGTCAATGTGCATACTGAGCCAGCCTACATTGCTTGGCTTGCGCCTGCCGTTGTAGGCACTCCCCTCATAGTTTACTACATCAGACGCTATAAAATGAAGTTTGAAAAACCAACGGCGTAAAAACGTGATGCGTTGCACGTGTCCATTGCTAAGTCCAGTGGACACTTTTTGCTACAAGTAGGACTGGATAATGTGATGCCATACGCCTAATATTTCTCTTAAATCAGTATATACTCTATTGTCGACATGAAAAATATTATTTTCAAAACGTAAAAATTGCCATTCTACGCCATCGGTAGCACAGCCATATAGCACAGGGATATTTTTACCCTCTGCTTCATTAAAAAGTTTTGCTCCGTAGAGTTGTGCGGCGCATTGAGCAGTTCCCCATTCCATATCTTCATCTTTTGATTCTGTGATAGAAATAATGGGGGCATCGATAAAAGGCTGTGAGGGGTGAAGAGCAAAGAAAAAATCACATTCACCAGCCAAATCATCATCAGCATTAATGTTAAGCTCTTCTCCTGAAAAAAAAGTAATTTTACTATGATAAATTTTACAGACTTCTATCAAAATGGGTGAAACTATCCGTTCAGCCTTCGTTTTTTCGTTCATCAATGGAAACAAACGTGATACTTGGATAGTTTCTAAAAGCCATAAACTTGGTTCTACAATAGCAACATCATCAAAAAGAGGTGTATTTCTTGCTGAAAGATTAAATTTTTTGACTACTGTTTTTATTTTCTTAAAATTACTATATCCCATTTTACAAAGCGTTTTATCTTACAAATATACTATTTTAAATTAATGTTTAATCGAAATTTAGCCTATTTCATCTAAGAAAAATGCTGGATTTTTTGCTATATAAATGGGCAGAGAAGTAAAAAGGCTAAAAAAAGGCAAAGAGTTTGCTAATTACCTTATTTGATAATATTTTAAAATAGTGGTATGAAATATTCACGTCATTTATAGTTTAAATATCGTTTTAATTTTATAACTTGCCGTTTGCAAACTTGCCCTATTATTATTTTGTAAACCTTATGAATTCGGTAATGAAAGTAACCCCTTTGGATATTCGCAAAAAGTCGTTTGACAAAGTTACCTTTGGTGGATACGACAAAGAAGATGTAAATGCGTTTTTGCAAGCCCTCTCGGTCGCTTGGGAAAACTTGGCTGTCAAAAATGAAGACTTAGAACGCCGCTTAAACGAGGCAGTAAGCGAACTTAACCGCGTGCGTGAAATAGAAAATTCGCTGCTCCATACCCTCAAAAATGTAGAAGAAAGCAACCAAGTGCTTCGCGAACAAGCTAAAAAGGAAGCACAACTCATCGTGCAAGAAGCACAAGTGAAAGCAAACCAAATTGTAGAAGAAGCAAAAAGTAAAGCCAAAATCGTTACACGTGAAGCAAACCAACTCGCCTACAATGCCATGACACAAATGCGCGAGGAGCTACGCAAACTCGATTACAGCTATCGCCTGTTAGAAAAACAAAAAGAAAAACTAAGCTCGCAAATGACTGACTTCCTCAAAGATACCTTAGTAAAGATAGGACAGATAGAGGAATACAAGCGCACCACTTTTTATGAGGACGAAATGAAGAAAGCAAATAGCTTCATGCAGCGCAATAACGAACAGACCAAACAAGAACTGCAAGAGTTAGAGAAAAAATATGCTACAAACAATCAAAATTTTTCCGAAAACTCAACGCCAGCACAAAAACCCAATTCTACAAATCTGAACGGAATGAACGGTAAAAATGGCATGAATGGCACAAATGGCTCGCACTACAATACCAACGGAAGCGGTATTACACTTGAAAAAGAATACGATACAGCTTCATTTTTTGATACATTATAAAAAATGGGAACAATCGCCTTAGAGGGTTTAGAATTTTTTGCTTATCATGGTTTTTACCCTGAAGAGCGCATCATTGGCAATAGATACGGCGTGGACATCAGCGTAAAAACTGATTTTTCCAAAGCCGCCGAGCAAGACAAAATCAAATATACCGTCAATTATGGTACGCTTTACGGAATCGTCAAAGAGGAAATGCTCGTTTCTTCCTTGCTTTTAGAAACAGTAGCCCAAAAAATAATCACCAAAGTAATGAGCCAATTCCCACAGGTACAGGAAGTTGAGATTATTATTCGCAAGTTCAATCCTCCTATTGGCGGCGTATGCAAGGCTTCATGCGTTACGCTACGAGAAATAAGAGAATAAAAATAAAATTCCCAATAAGTTGCGATAATTTTGTATCTTTGTTCTCAAAACTGATGCTGTATTATGAGTGATTTTAGAAGTTGGAAAAGACAAGGCTTGGAAAAAAGATTTGGACTCAAACGAATCAAAGACCACCCAATATTAAAGGAGTGGCTCGCTATGCCTTCGGAAATTACTGATTTTGAACGCATTTCTGCACTAAGGCTACAAGCCAAATTGGTAGATTACGTAGATTATTGGAACGAAGATGAGTTAAAACTCAAATTTATTGGTAGCCTTATCTCCTTAGTAGATTTTGACACCGCCTATTTTTCTGCCTTTGCAAACCGCATGATAAGCGCGATAGTAGATGGCGAAGAACTTTCGGGCAAACCAGACCTCATATTGGGGACAGGCACGCAAGACCTCGAAGTCCCTTATTTTTGTTTGCATGAATATAAAAAAGAAATGGACAATAATTCCCCAGACCCCGCAGGTCAGTGCCTTGCTGCTATGCTTGCCGCCCAAGCACTTAATTCGAACCCTATTCCTATCTATGGTACGTATGTGATAGGGCGAAATTGGTTTTTTATTGTGTTAGTTGGTAATCAATATAGTATTAGCAATGGCTACATGGCTACGCAAGAAGAAATTATATTAGATATTCTACGTATTCTCAAAACCTCAAAACAAATTGTAACGAAGGAGGTCAAACAATCCCTCCCACTTTAAACTGGCTATGATGAAAAAACTTTTACTACATTTCTATTGTTGCGTTTTTTTGCTTTTCCCGCTTGCTACTTTTGCCCAAAACACGCAGGAAATCATTATCCTACACATCAACGATGTTTATGAAATTGCGCCACTTTCTAACGGTACGGTGGGCGGTATGGCGCGAGTCGCTACGATTTATAAACAGTTAAAAGCAGAAAACCCTGCTACCTTTTTTGTCCACGCGGGCGATTTTGTCAATCCTTCTGTGATTGGCACGCTTGCTCATGAAGGCAAGCGCATCAAAGGAAAACAAATGATTGAAGTAATGAATATAGCTGGTATCCAGTATGTTACATTAGGAAACCACGAGTTTGACTTGGATTATCCTGACCTTCAGCAGCGCATTGACGAATCTAACTTTGCTTGGGTTTGTGCAAATGCAAAGTATAAAACAGAAAATCAAGCACTTACGCCATTTTTCAAGCAAGAAAAAGGTACAAAAACATTTTTCCCAGCCTCTGTTGTGCTAAAAGCGGGCAAGCTGCGCGTAGGGCTTATTGGCTTGATGCTCCCCGTCGACAAGGATTTTTTGAAGGTGGAAAACCAAATAGAAATTGCTAAAAAAGAGTATAATCGCCTCAAAGACAGCACAGAAGTAGTTTTAGCCCTCACGCACCAAAGCATAGAAGAAGACAAAGAATTGGCAACGCAACTGCCCGCAATTCCGCTGATTATGGGTGGGCATGAACACGACAATATGGCTGTAAAAGTAGGAAAATCAACTATTTACAAAGCTGATGCCAATGCCAAAACGGTGTATATTCACCGCCTCAGCTATGATTTCCAAACTCAAAAACTCACGATTCGTTCCGAACTCAAAAAAATAGACAATACCGTTGCAGATGACCCACAAACCGCACAAGTAGTCAATAAATGGTTAGAAATTGCCGAAAATAGCGCAAGAGCTATCGGGCTGAACCCACAAGAGGTCATCATGGAAACTGCCGAACCACTGGACGGACTCGAAAGTAGTGTGAGAAACAGAGGCACTAACCTCACTCGCCTCATTGCCAAAGCCATGCAAAATGTAGCACCCCAATCTGTAGCGGCAATTTATAATGGCGGTTCTATTCGAATAGATGATAAAATTACGGGCAAAGTTACTGAATATGACGTACTTCGCGTATTACCTTTTGGTGGACAGATTTATGAAGTGGAAATGAAAGGAAGCCTTCTGACCAAGATATTGAAAGTGGGCATGACAAACAAAGGCAAAGGTGGCTACCTGCACCATGCCAATATCGAGTGGAAAGGGAATAAATGGAAAATTGGTGATAGGAAAATCAAAAAAAGGAAATATTATACCATTGCCATTACAGACTTTTTGATGACAGGAAAAGAGGCAGGTTTAGATTTTTTGACAGCACAAAACCCTGACATCAAGCAAGTTAGTAAGCCTGACAAAAACAATACCACCGACCTAAGAAATGATATTCGCAGGGCAATCGTAGCTTACCTGAAAAAGAACAAATAAAGAAGATTTGCCTATATTTTTCTAAAAAAACTTCATCTTTGCCAAAACATCAATCTTATATTTTTTTGACACATTGGAAAAACAACAAGGGCAGTTAATCAGGTCATTAACATTGAGCGCGGCAACTATTTTGGTCGTTAGCTCGGTCATAGGCTCAGGAGTCTATAAAAAAGTAGCACCCATTTCCGCAGAATTGCAATCACCCACTTTGGTTTTACTTTGCTGGATTTTGGCGGGAGTCATTAGTCTTTGTGGCGCATTAAGCAATGCCGAGATAGCCAGTATGCTTGCCGATTCGGGCGGCGAATATGTCTATTTTAGGCGAATTTACGGTCGTTTTATTGCCTTTATTTATGGTTGGAGTACCTTTGCTGTCATCAAAACTGCCTCTATTGCCTCTATTGCTTATGTATTTTCTCAGTCCTTCCATTCGCTAATTACCCTGCCCAATCTACCTGATACTGTGGCAAGTATAGAGTTTTTGGGCTTATTCAAACCCTTTGAAAACTTTGGTGTAAAGGGGCTTACCATTTTGCTGATTCTCCTTTTGACTTTTCTCAACACGCGCGGGCTAAAAGGAGCTTCTTTTCTGAGCAACTCGATTACCATGCTGGTCATTGTGGGCTTGACGCTAATCGTCATCTTAGGTTTATCGATGGGGGGAGGTAGTTTTTCTAATATCCAAACGCCTGCTACTACCTATATTCCAAGAGATTGGACAGATTTTGCCTTGATAAAAGCAATTTTTGGTGCTATGCTCGCCGCATTTTGGGCTTACGAAGGCTGGAATACGGTAGGCTTTATAGGTGGAGAAATCCAAAATCCCAATAAAAATCTTCCTCTGGCACTTTTTGGCGGCATGATGATAATTATTGGGGCGTATGCCTTGGTAAACTTTACGTATCTGTACGTGATGCCCATAGATAGCATCATTGCTGTTCATAAATCACAAAACGAGATTGCGGCGGTAGCAGTTATTCGTTCTTTTGCGGGAAATGTAGGGGCTATTATCCTTTCCTTACTCATTTTATTTACCACTTTTGGCTGTACCAACAGTACGATTTTGATGCCACCGCGCATTTATTATGCGATGGCAAAAGATGGATTATTTTTCAAAAGTGCGGCAGACATTCACCCCAAATTCCACACCCCCAACAATGCGCTGTGGATTCAAGGCGTTTGGGCTTGTATCTTGGTGTTATCAGGAAGTTTTGACCAACTGACTGATATGCTGATATTTGCGGCATTCTTTTTCTATGGTGCCACTGCTTTGGGCGTTTTTGTATTGCGAATCAGAGAACCCAATACACCGCGCCCTTACAAAGTCTGGGGCTACCCTGTTGTTCCTGCCTTGTTTGTAATTTTCTGTTTTGCCCTGATAATCATTACTTTATTCTCGCACCCACGCGAGGCGGGCATTGGCTTGGGGTTGATGCTCACAGGTTTACCATTTTATTTTTATTGGAATAAAGAAAAGAAATAAATGGTTTTTAAATTTTAACTAAACGAGGTTGTCTGACAATTTTTGTGGCAGACTGAGTTCCTACGAGTTCCCCCCGCTAAAGCGAGGGGTTAGATTAACCCCTCGCTTTAGCGGGGGGAACTTTCCACAAAAATTGTCAGAGTACCCTAAAAGAAAACTTTGCCAACAGTTTTTACTTCAATTTATTTTTTATAGCTAATATAACCATTTCGGACTTCCAAAGGCGAGTCAATATTATTATGATAAAGTTGCCCTGTGCCTAATCCTTGCGGCAGAGAGGGCTGGTATTGAGCCGTAAATTGGCAAATGGCATTCAAACCAACATTGGACTCTAAGGCAGAAGTAATCCACCAGTTAATTTTCAGATTTTCAGCAAGTTGTATCCATTCTTTGGTTTCTACCAAGCCACCCAGCAGCGTAGGTTTCAAAATAATAAATTGAGGTTTTATTTTTTCTAATAAACGTTTTTTAGAATCAAAGTCTTCAATACCAATCAGCTCCTCGTCCAGCGCAATCGGTATGGGCGTTTTTTGGCAGAGTTCCCTCATTGCGTCTCTTTGCCCTTGCCTGATGGGTTGCTCGATAGAGTGAAGGGCATATTTTGCCAACGCCGCCAATTTTTCTAAGGCTTCCGAAGGCGCAAAAGCACCATTGGCATCTACGCGCAGGGTAATTTTGTCCACACCAAAACGCGCACGAATGGATTGTAGAAGTGCCAATTCTTGGTCAAAATCTATCGCCCCAATTTTCAATTTTAGGCAAGTGAATCCATTAGCTAACTTTTCTTCTATCTGCTCGCGCATGAAATCAGCCTTCCCCATCCATACTAAGCCATTGATAGGCAATGGCTTACCTATATTATAAAAATCATTGTCATATATTTTTCGCACCCCTCCATTTTCCAAATCTTTGAGGGCAACCTCCACCGCAAAGCGCAAACTGGGCAATGCTACTGTATTTTCTTTGAGCCAAGTATAAGTCAAAGAAGAAGTATTTTCAAAATTTTGGGTATTAAATTTTTGACAAAACTGCTGTATAAGTTGCTCAAAATCAGGCACATCATCTACACTTAATCCTTTGAGTGGGCTTGCTTCGCCTATGCCTATGAGCTGGGCATTTACTTCATCAAAAATGCGAATAAAATAACTATTTCTCTCTGTAAGTACGCCGCGAGAAGTTCCAGCCTCAAACCTAAATTTGAGTATATATTGCTGATAATCAATCTTTAACATAAGAATCTAAGCAAAAACAAGAGATTCCTCTACCTCAAAAGAAGGCAGGTGAATGTCTGCCAACAGTTGCTCTTCGAGTAAAGTTGCCCATTCGCGAAGGTACATGACTACGTGGTCGCGTTGGTTGTGCTGTAAATAACGAAATTCGGAAGGTAAACGCCTGAGAACCTGCACATCAGAGAGTTTTTCCAAATTTTTCAAATCAGTCGTAGTCAGCCCTATTTCTGTCATTTGGGTAATGAGCAAGTCCATAGGCTGATTGCTCACAGGGCAGTAAGCGTCGGTTTGCTCTGACCAATCACCCTGTCTGTTTCGCATGGCGTAGGCATGAATTTCTGCTTTGCTCAATTTGCTGACCTCTTGGGCTAAGTTGCCACAATTACAGCTACCCATGTGTCCCCACTGGTAGGGTGCGCCCGTTGTTAATTTTTTTGCTGTTTTTCTCAATGCCGAGATAAGTGCCAAATTTGGAGTTGCCATATTAAGTAATGATGAATTTTAATGATAAATAACTGGTAGTTGCGATGCCTCCTCCCCTACCCTACTGTTTTATACCTAACTAAATCCAACAATAAACAGATTGACGAAAAATGATGTTTGAAAAATCAAAAAATTATTTTTTGAAGATGATAGTCCAGATTTTTAACCATTAAAAATACTGAAAAATAACACGCCTTGACATTTTTTTTCTTTACACTGATGCACTTGATGGAAACGCAAGCCACAATGAAAAAAATTTAAGAAATAAATAATTTAGGACTTACGCAAAAATTTGAAACTAATAAAATATACGCTTAAAACGCCTTAAAATGTAAATTTTGAAAACGAGCAAAACGAATTTTGCCTAATTTAGCAGGCACGATATTTTTTTGCTGTTTTAGCCTCACTATAAGCAGTTAAAGTGTCTAAAAGAACCTCTGCGTAAGTCCTAAGAAATATAAACCTTGCTGAGAATAAATAAATTAGCACCTATAATTGCAAATATTTAGTAGATGATTGATATTGTGCAAAAATTTGAAAATGACTATGAGTAATCTAAGAGATAATGATACAAGAGGAAAAGTAGGGGATTTTTTAAAGCAGTATATAGAACCTGATGCCAAGTTGAGTATTGTATCAGCTTACTTTACTATTTATGCGTATGAAAAACTCAAAGATAAGTTAGATAATATCAGCAGTTTAGATTTTTTATTTGGTGAGCCTAACTTTGTGAGTAAGTTAGACCCTGAGAAAAATAGCGTACAAGAGTTTAAAGTAACAGACAAGGGCGAAATGACCATTGCAAATACCTTGTACCAAAAACAAGTAGCCATCAATTGTGCTAAGTGGATTGAAAAAAAAGTAAATATACGGTCTGTAAAGCAAGCAAATTTTCTACATGGTAAATTGTATCATATAGACAATCAAACAGATAAAAAAGCAATTTTAGGAAGTTCTAATTTTACTATAAGAGGCTTAGGTTTTGGCAGTAAACCTAATTTAGAGCTTAATATTATCATAGAAGGAGAATCTGATAAAGAAGATTTAAAGTCTTGGTTTGATGCTTTGTGGAATGACAAGGAAAAAGTAGAAGATGTAAAAAAAGAGGTACTTTCTTATTTGGAGAAACTCTATACTGATAACTCGCCTGAGTGGATTTATTTTAAAACCTTGTATCATATCTTTCATCAGTACCTATTAGAAAATATCAAAGAAGATGACATAGAGCGAAGAATCGGCTTGTATGATACCAAAATTTGGCAAGAACTATTTGATTTTCAAAGGAGTGGAGTCAAAGGCATTATCAATAAAATCAATACTTACAATGGCTGTATTTTGGCGGATAGCGTAGGTTTGGGGAAAACCTATTCTGCTTTGGCAGTCATCAAATATTTTGAACTTCGTAACTATCGTGTATTGGTGCTTTGCCCTAAGAAGTTAAGAGATAATTGGATAATTTATCTTAGAAATGACTTTTACAACTCACTTGCTGCTGACCGTTTCAAATATGACGTACTTTCTCATACAGATTTGAGCAGAGCAGAGGGAGTGTCAGGAGATATTGATTTATCAAGTCTAAATTGGGGAAACTACGATTTGGTGGTGATTGACGAATCGCATAACTTCCGCAACAATACCAAAGGCAAGCGTGATGAGTTTGGGAATGTCATCAGGAAAAGTCGCTATGAGAGGCTTTTACAAGACATCATGCAGGCTGGCACACAAACCAAAGTCTTGTTGCTTTCCGCTACCCCTGTCAATAATACCATGACTGATTTGAGAAATCAACTGTATATTATTTCAGAAGGCAGGGACAATGGCTTTGAAAAATCTTTGGAGATAAATAGCCTGAAATCTACCTTGGCAAATGCACAAAAAATCTTCACCGAGTGGGCTGAGGAAAGAAAAAATGCTAAAAATGATGCCACAGCAAAAGATTTGGTCAATAAGTTTGGAATGGATTTTTTCAAACTATTAGATTCTCTCACCATTGCCCGAACAAGAAAACAGATAAAAGAGCATTTTCCCGAAGACATGAAAAGGATAGGGACTTTCCCCAAGCGAAAGCCCAATATTGCTAAATCGCCGAATATAGATACTGAAAAAGAGTTTCCTTCGTATGATATACTTTACAAGCAAATTTCTCAGTATCAACTTTCACTATTCAATCCATCTAAATACCTCAAATCGAAGGTAAAGGAATCTGAAAAATATGAAGTAGATAAGGTTGCTAACTTTACCCAAGAGCAGAGAGAGCATTATTTGATAGGAATGATGCGGGTTAATTTTTTGAAGCGATTAGAGAGTTCAGTACATTCTTTCCAAATTTCCTTGCAAAGAACCATTGGCAAAATTCAAGAATTAGAAAATAAAATAGCAAGGTATGAAGAAAGCCAAGCCAAAATAGAAATAGAGGAAAGCGACTTTAATATTTTTTCAGTGGAAGAACAGGAAGATATTGAATATCAGCAAGTTATTCGTGAGGTTTTCCAAGTAGGAAAAAAACTCAAATTTGAATTGACAGATATTGATACTGAGGCATGGAAAAACGATTTGGCAAAGGACAAAGAAAGCCTACAAACTATGGCGATAATAGCAGGCAAGGTAGGTGCAGAAAGAGATGAAAAACTGCTGGAACTCAAAAAATTGATAGAGGAAAAATCAAAACAGACAAACAAAAAAATATTGATTTTTACCGCCTACGCAGATACAGCTATGTATTTATATGACAACTTATTTTTATCCCTCAAAAACGAACTTGGTTTACATTCTGCACTGATTACAGGAGGAAGTATAGAGAATAAAACTACCTTTGGCAAGAATACTTTTTTGGATATTCTTACTAATTTTTCACCTATTTCCAAAAAACGACCTACCAATGGGCAGAACGAGGAAATCTCAGTCTTGATTGCAACGGATTGTATTTCAGAAGGGCAAAACTTACAAGATTGTGATATGGTCGTGAACTATGATATTCATTGGAATCCAGTAAGGCTCATTCAGCGTTTTGGGCGTATAGACCGTATTGGTAGTAAAAATGAGTCCATTCAGATGGTGAACTTTTGGGTTACTAACGATTTAGACCAGTACATTAACCTAAGAGAGAGGGTAGAAGCGAGAATGGCATTGGCTACGGCGATTACTGAGCATGAAAATATCCTGACAGAAGAAGAAATCTCCAATGAGCTTTCTTTTAGGGACAAACAACTATTGAGTTTCAAAGAAGAAGTATTGGACTTGGAAGACCTTGACGAGAGCCTTTCTTTTGCGGATTTTTCCTTAGACCAATTCAGGAACGATTTATTGGAGTTTATCAAACAGAATGAGAAGGCTCTTAGAGAAACACCTATTGGCATTTATGCGGTAGTGCCACCCAATACGCAAACCTACATCAATGAAGGGGTTATTTTTTGTTTTAAGCAAGTGGAAAATCATACAGAGGCGAACGCTGTCATCAATCCCTTGCAGCCTTACTTTTTGGCGTATGTCTATCGCACAGGAGAGGTACGCTTTACTTTTACCAATCCTAAAATTATTCTTTCCATTTACAGGGAACTTTGTTTTGGTAAAAAACAGGCATACAAAAAACTTTGTGAACTCTTTGACCAAGAAATCCAGCATGGAAAGGAAATAGAGTCTTACAATGAAATGATGAAAAAAGCATTAGATGACCTTATGAAGAGGTTTAACCAAAAATCAGGGCAACAACTTACCCAAAGTAGGTCAGCAGTGCTGACAAGTGTGAAAAAAAATTACGAACAATTTGAACTGATTACTTGGCTGGTCATCAGCAGTAAATAATTTTGCAAGCAATGGAAAAAGAATCTATACAAAAAACAATACAAGCATTTGCCCAAACCAATCCTGATAGCCTCAAAAGCCTATCTATTCACTTATTTAAGACATTAGGATACAACAGCAAGTACGACCAAGCAGCATTAGACGAAAAAAACATCATAGGTTTAGAAGAATTTACAGGCTATACTTTTGATAAAGATAAAAGCATGGCAAGTGAATGGGAATACACTGACTTTGTTTTTCAACTCACAGAGGAATGTCTAAAAAATGAGATTCCCTTGTTTACGACCAATAACAAGTATCAGTCCGAACGCTACGAATCTTATCTGCTTATTGCGGTGAAGCTAAAAACCAAAGAACAAGGGCAAAACTATACCAAAACCGAGCTTACCCAAATCACGAGGGAGATAAACAAACCCTTCCTGATGCCTGTATTGGTACTGTTTGTCTATGATGATAAACTTACACTTTCTGTCATAGACCGCAGAATAAACAAAGTCAATGACCAAAAAGACGTACTGCTCAAAGTTACGCTCATCAAAGACATAGAGGTAAAAAAGCCACACCGAGGGCATTTGGACATCTTGGCAGACCTACACTTAGCTAACCTCAGAGAAGACCACGCAATTACCAATTTCCCACAGTTGCATGAGGCTTGGCGCAAGGTACTGGACATCAAAACCCTCAATAAGCGATTCTACCAAGAAATTGCTAATTGGTATTTTTGGGCGGTGGATAATGTAAAGTTTCACCCCAAACAAGGGCAAAGCCAAAGGCAAGCAAACGAAATTGCAGTGATTCGCCTCATTACAAGGCTTATTTTTGTATGGTTTCTCAAAGAAAAAGGCTTTGTTCCTGAAAACCTTTTTGACCTCAAAAAAATCAAAGACTTGCTCAAAGATTTTGATATGAGCCAAACAAACAAAGAAAATAATAGCTATTACAAGGCTATCCTACAAAACCTATTTTTTGCAACCCTCAATCGCCCTATCAAAGACAGAGATTTTGCCAAAGATGAGGGCTATCCTAAAAATAGAACGGACAATGATGTAAACACGCTTTACCGATATGAAAAACTTTTCAAAGACGAAAACCCAGAAAATATTATTCAACTGTTTAGAGAAGTGCCTTTTGTAAACGGTGGTTTGTTTGATAGCTTGGATAAAAAATATACTAAAAAAGAAAATAAGCCCAGCGAATATTTGGATTGCTTTACTCGGAACGACCCCGCACAAAGGCAGTTCCACGTACCTGACTTGCTCTTTTTCAGGGATATACCCAAAGAAGCAAAGAATAAAATAGAACCCGAAGAGCAGATACAGCAGCTACTCAATGAGGCGTATGACACCCGAAGCAAGAAATACAACTTCGTCAAAGGCATTATCCAAATCCTCAAAAGCTATAAGTTTACCGTAGAGGAAAATACACCCTTAGAGGAAGAAGTGGCACTTGACCCCGATTTGTTAGGGCGAATATTTGAAAACTTGCTTGCCTACTACAACCCCGAAACAGGCGCAACCGCCCGCAAGGGAACAGGCTCATTCTACACACCAAGAGAAATCGTAGATTACATGGTAGAGGAAAGCCTCTTGGAGTGTTTGGTGAATAATTTTGAGAAAGAAACAGATTTCTTTTTGTCTTTTGGGTCTAAGCAAGCCATGATGTTTAGCAAAAACGAAGGCAACAAAGGGCAATTAGGACTGGAAAGTAAAGTAGCACAGGGCGCAGACAGCCTCAAAGACAAATTTAGAAGGCTGATAAACAATGAGATAGAAAAAAGCCCATTTTCTCCCAAGCAAAACGAACAGATTTTGGAGGCTATCTATCACAAACTCAAAATCATAGACCCCGCCTGCGGTTCGGGGGCGTACCCGATGGCTATCTTGGACAAATTGGTGAAAATAGTGAGCAAACTTGACCCTGAAAACAAGGTATTTAAAACTATTATAAAAGCAAAAATCTATTCGCAAGATAAGGAAAAACTATTGAAGGAAATAGAGGATAACAAGCAGATAGTCAGCACCATGACCATAGAGACTGCCAAGCAAAAGGCATTAGAAGAATTGGATAAGCAAATCAAAGAAGTAGAGCTACACTTTGATAAAAACCTCAAAACCAGCAACTATGCGCGCAAACTATACCTGATTAGGGAGTGCATTTACGGCATAGACATTCAGCCTATTGCGGTGCAGATAACCAAGTTGCGCTTTTTCCTTTCCCTACTCATAGAGCAAAAGGGCGACAAAACTGCCGAAAACTTTGGCTTAGAGGCACTGCCTAACTTAGAAATTAAGTTTGTGGCTGCCAATACCCTCATAGGTGTACCCCAAATAGAACTGCAAGTAGTGGAAAGCGAAATAGACAAAACCAGAAAAGCTATCAAGGCAAATAGAGAAAAATTCTTTGAAATCAGCGACCGCAACCAAAAGAAGCAGATAGAAAAAGATGAGGAAAAACTCATCTCCACACTCAAAAAACTATTGGAAAGAGAGGTAAAAAAGCAGACGGAAGATACTGAAAAAGAGATAACAAAGTTAGAAAAAATCATAGCCCAAAATGAGGAAAAACTAAAAGCTATCAAGGAAAAAGGAAAGCGTGAGCAATACGAAAAAGCAATCAGCACCGCCCAAAAAGAAATAAGGCAGCTCAGACAAAAACTACAAAAAATAACGGCGTACAAGGAGCAGATAGACAGGCTGGCGGAGTGGAAACCCTACGACCAAACCCAAGAGGCTAATTTCTTTGACTCCGAGTGGATGTTTGGTATCAAAGACGGCTTTGATATTGTCCTTGGAAATCCGCCGTATGTGCAAATTCAGAAACTTAGAAACAGGCAAACTGAATTAGAATCCCAAGCATTTGAAACGTATGAAAAAACAGGCGACCTTTATTCCTTATTTTATGAAAAAGGTTTTCAATTACTAAGGCAAAAAGGAATACTGGCGTACATCACTTCTAACAAGTGGATGCGGGCAAACTACGGCGTAAGTACAAGAAAATTCTTTGCTGAAAAAACCTTGCCCTTGCTACTCATAGACTTTGGGAATGTGCAAGTATTTGAATCTGCTACCGTAGATACCAATATTTTGCTACTCCAAAATGCCAAACGCACCCCTAAAAGCCACACAAAGGCGGTACGCTTAGAAAAAGACTTTACCCTGAGCAAAGGCATAGCGGTTTATGTAAAAGAAAATGTCTATGACCTTACTTCCTTAGATAAAAATGCTTGGGTAGTAGGGGCAAAAGATATTTTTGACATCAAAAGCAAGGTAGAAAGCCAAGGAATACCCCTAAATCAAAAAGACCATGAAGGAAATAAATACTGGGAAATAAAAATCAATAGAGGTATATTAACAGGTCTGAATGAAGCATTTATTATAGAGGAAAGCGACAAAAACAAACTCATTGCCCAAGACCCCAATAGCGAGGGAATATTAAAACCTATTTTGCAAGGCAGAGATATAGCCAAATGGTATCCTGAATTTGCTGATTTGTGGTTGATTAATTCTTATAATGGGGAACTTATCACAATTTTATACCAAGAAAACATTGATTTTGAGAACAAACGGATATTTAAAAATGATAATTGGCACAATGTAAGGCGAATAGAACTTACAGAAAAGAAAAATCAATACTGCATAAATCGCATTGATGTAGCCAATGATTATCATGCAATCTATGAGTATTTGGAAAAATATCAAGAAGGCTTAAAAAAACGTTTAGATAAAGGAAATCACTGGTCAAATTTACGTAGTTGTGATTATGATGATGAATTTCTAAAACCCAAAATCATTTACCCTAATATGACCAAGTATATGCCTTTTGTCTATGATGAGAAAGGCTTTTATTGCAATGACAAGGCTTTTATAATGACAGGCAAGCATTTGAAGTATCTCACTTGTTTTTTTAATTCCAAACTATTCAAATATTGTTTTTCAGACAATTTCCCAGAGTTGCAAGGAGGCACAAGAGAGCTTAGAAAAGTGTTTTTTGATAAAATTCCTGTGAAGCCTATCTCTGCCACAGCAGAAAGACCCTTTGAGGACTTGGTAGATACGATATTAGTAAAGAAGGCAAAAGGTGAGGCTACCGCAGCAGAGGAGGCAGAGATAGATGCAAGGGTATTTCATCTTTACGGACTGAGCGAGCAGGAGATGCTGACTGTGTTGCAGTCTATCCCTACGGTCAGCGAAGGGGAGCGGCGGGAGGTACAGGCGGTATTCAGGCGATTGGAAAGGGAGAAAAAATAAAGGCTTCAATCAAAAAGATTTAAACTATTTTTACCTTTGTTAGTAGAAAAGTAAGCTAAAAAATGATTAAAAAAGTAAGTATAGAAAACTTCAAAGCTATCCAATCCACTACCCTTGCCCTCAAAGACCTCAATGTATTTGTGGGTAATAACGGCAGTGGGAAAAGTAGCGTGATAGAGGCATTGCAAACCTTGCAAAATGTACTCCTCAAAGGCATTGCCAATGGGTTTACAGACAGGTGGTTTGGCTTGGAGAAAATCCAAAACAATAGCACACAAGGCAAGCCCTTCACTGTCAGGATAGAAGGCACACTGGACACTGCCAAATACACCTACCAAGTGAGCTTTGGGACAAGTGAAAACAAAGATATTTATTTTATCAGTGCCGAAAGCCTATCCCAAGACAAGGCACAAGTTTTTGAAGTAAAAGAGGGAAGACAAAATGATTTTTTGCTTGCGAAGTCCCCACATACGCTATCTAAAAAGCTATACGACTACATTTCTTCTTGGCAGTTCCTAAGTTTGGAGCCAGAGCAGATGTACTTTCCCACCTCCCGCAACCAAGGGAGCGCAGCAGTACGCATGGATAGTTCGGGGCGCAACTTGGCAGATATTTTTAGCCGCTTACAAGACGATGCTATCGTTTTTGACATTATCACAGACAAGATGCGCTATGTATTGCCCGATTTGGCAGATTTTAGCACCAAGCACGACGGCTTTCGCAAAGAAGTTTTCTTACAGATGGTAGAGCAGAGTAGCAAAGAGGCACTGCCAAGCTGGTTATTTTCATCAGGCACGTTGCGTATTTTGGCAATCCTTACTTTGCTCAATAGCAAGGCTATTCCCTCACTCATCTTGATAGAAGAAATAGAAAATGGCTTAGACCCCCGCACCCTCAATATGCTGGTAGATGAGCTACAACGCCTGTTGCCCAAAGTGCAGTTTGTCATTACTACACATTCGCCCTATTTCTTGGACTTGCTGGACTTAGAACACGTCATTGTAGCAGAGCGAGTGAAAAGCAAAACCAAGTATTTCCGCCCCGCCTCTGATGAAAAATTGGTCAAGTGGAAAGAGAAATTTTCTGTGGGCAAACTCTATACCATGAACAAACTTATCTCCTCATGAGCAAAAAGATAGGCATTATCACCGAAGCACCCAAAGACAGTGGCGACCAAAAAGTATTTGCTTGGTTAGCAGAGAAGTATTGCCAAGGCATGGAGGTCGTCTTTGTGGGCAACCGCAATAAAAGCGAACTGCTCAACGATAGCCCCGCCCAGTGCGAAAGTTTGTTAGAGATAGATACTTGCGATAAGGTATTGATTATCTATGACTTGAAGCCTCGCTGGGACAAAAAACAAAAGCAAGAGAATGAAAACTTTGAAGAAAAACTAACTACAAAGCTAAGAGAGCAAGGCATTGATTTAGAGAAAGTAAGCGTAGTTTGTATCAAACAAATGCTTGAAACTTGGCTCATTGCCGATGAAAACGCAGTACGCAATTACAAAATCAAAAAGCATAAACTCACTGACAACGAACCTTCCTTTAATGGTGGCAAGAAACAACTCAACAATCCTAAACCTAAAAACCTGATAGAGAGCTATTTATCCGAATATAACCCTACCACTACTGCCTTGGAGATTATCAAAGAGGCAAGCCTAAGCAAAGTAGAAAGGTGGAGTGAATCATTTAGGAATTTTAAGGGCTTTATAGCGGAGAATTGTGAGTGAGATAGAAAAAGATAATAACACTAATTTTTTATATAAATTTGTTAGCAAACACAGATAAGAATGTTAGATAGTAAAGATTTTATTAGCCAGCTCTCCCCTACGCTTTTTTGGGACGTGGACATCAGCACCCTTGATGCCCAAAAGCACGCTTCTTATATCGTAGAAAGAGTATTGAGCAGGGGAAGGTGGGAAGAGTTCAAACTTACGCTTGCCTTTTATAGTGCGAAAAAAGTAGGAGAAATAGCCACTAAACTGCGCTATATGGACAAAATCGTACTTGCCTTTTGTGTTACTTATTTTGACATACCAAAAGAAAATTTCAGATGCTACACAGAGCGACAGTTGCACCCAACACATTGGGACTATTAAAAGATTTGATGCAAAAGCCTTATTTACAAGACTTTCGCTTAGTAGGAGGAACATCACTTTCTCTGCAAATAGGGCATCGCATTTCAGTAGATTTGGATATGTTCTGCAATGAGCCTTTTGATTCAGGGGAACTGAAATCGCTCTTAGCAGATGATTTTGCCTCTGTGTTAGTAACACTGGAACGTACCAATACACTTACTACCACTATCAATGAGGTAAAAACGGATTGCCGTCCAGTTGTTTTTATTCGCTTCAAATATGGTTTTAGCTACCCCACTTTGATAGAAGATGAGATAAGACTGGCAAATATCAAAGACATTGCACCCATGAAGTTAGATGCGATTTCTGGCAGAGGAAAGAAAAAAGATTTTTTTGACCTTTATTTTCTACTACAAATATTCACACTTACAGACCTTTTAGAGTTCTATCAGGCTAAATATCAACATACTACGCTTTTTCATGTCATCAAAAGTATCAATTATTTTGAAGAAGCAGAAGTAGAGGCTGACCCACTTGTTTTTGACAAGAAAATCACTTGGGCAAAAGTAAAAAAGGCGATTAGCAAGGAGGTACAGAAGCTATAGGAATACTTCGTCAGTTATACAAAATTTATAATACTTAAAATTTTGAATATCAAATATTTAAGAAAAAAAATAGATTCTTCTAATCTTTTAGCGCATTGTAATTCATCAGTTCCACTGTGGGTGAACACATGAATCATTGATAGGGCATTTTTTCACGTGTTATCTCTCGGTACGAAGTACGTGAAAAACCAATTTTTCCGCTATAACTTTTTATAAACCTGAATTTCTTTTGTACTTTGCCTTGTGATTTGGGTTGTCTGACAATTTTTGTGGCAGACTGAGTTTCTACGAGTTCCCCCCGCTAAAGCGAGGGGTTAGATTAACCCCTCGCTTTAGCGGGGGGAACTTTCCACAAAAATTGTCAGAGTATCGTGATTTGATAGGAAAATGAATAAAATTATACAGATATATATATCAAAATCATAACTAATTGGTTATCAGAGTTAAAAATGAAACAACCTATTTCTGTTGCGCTGACCTTCATTTTCCTCGCGCTTGTTTGTGTCCCCACAAACAAGGTTTTTGCCCAATCCATTTCCCCAAAAATCATTTTTGCCACAAAAATAGATAGCGC
>JAAFJS010000103.1 GCA_013298985.1 Cytophagales bacterium | reverse complement strand
TCGTACAGTTATCAAAATTAACCCCTGCGCCCGACACCTTGATGCCGCCACCTGTTCCATCATCCACTGTATTGCCCTCAATGGTCGTATTGCTGATATTCACCGTCTTGTTATCTACCCATATTCCACCACCTTGGTCATGTGCATTGTTCTTGCTAATGGTAGAATTGCTGATGGTCATCGTGGTAGCTACCACCGAAGCATCTGTATAACCACCACCCACATTGCCAATTTTGGTTTCCGCAGACCAAATCCCTCCTCCAAAACCAAAACCTACACGATTACTCACACGCACCTCATTGGAGGTAAAATTACATTTATCTATGGTTATTACATTTCTGTTATAGACAAATAGCCCTACTGCACCCCCCTGGGCATAAGACTGATTGTTCACAAAATTACAGCCAATCAAAGAGATTCTCCCTGTATCTCCCCTTGCTCCATCAGTATAAATTGCCCCGCCGCCCTCTCTTGCTATCGGATTGGCACAAAAGTTTCCTGTAAAAGTAGAATTACTTACACTCAAATCAGAAAGTACATTGTAAATCGCCCCCCCTATTTCTGAGGAGTTATTGCCTGTAAACTCACAATTTTCAAAGACATTTGTCCCTAAACTTTTGGAAAAAACTGCGCCAGCAAAGCCTGCGGAAGTCTTATTATTAATGAATTTGACATTTCTAAAAGTATTGATGGCATTGTATCCCAAATAAAAAGCTGCACCATTGGTGGCGGCATCTGCCTCACGAAGGGTCAGATTTTCTACTACCAGCGTAACATTGTTGCGACAGAAGAAAAATCTGAACTTGCCTGTTGCGCTTGCTGCCCTGCGAATGGTAGCCCCATTGCCACGAATGGTCAAACTACCTGAAAAGTCGCGTGCATCTAACATTGGGAAGGCGATGCCTCCATCAGGCGTGCCGTAGTCATCTGCGATAGCAAAGGCTGAGGTAATATCATAAATACCGTTGGTTGCCAAGATAATAATATCATTTTCCCGACTATTATTGGCTGCATTGATAGCATTTCGCAAACCTGCTACATCACCATTCGCTATCGTATAGGTAGCAGCTTTTGATTGCTGTGTGAACACAGAAAAGATGATGGAGAAAAATAAAATCCTTAAATTAGACTTGAACATAAGATTAAACTTTAGATGATAAATCAAATCTGAAAATCGTGTATTTGTGTTTCTGAAAGATGTTTAGCCCCCTTGTTTTAATACAATTTTTTCAAAGTTTAGTCCTATAACGAGAATTTATAGCTTTATTGTATAGTCTTTATATAAATTTTTGAAGAATAAATGTGATTTTTTTGCGAATGAGGAAATGATGTTTGTATGGTCGCTTTTACACTTTTTGGCTATAAAAAAGTGCTACACTCCAAAAATAGAGTGCAGCACTATGTAAGAAATCATGTAAGAAATGTAAAATTTATTGCTTGATAACTCGCTTGATGGCGCGGTAGTTTTCGTAATTTATTTCGAGAATAAAAATGCCATTCGGGAGGTTACTGACATTCATTTCCTTGCTTAGTTTGTTTATATACTTTTGCCAAACCTCTTGGATTAGCGTTTTGCCTACCATGTCGATAATTCGTACATTGATATAGCCTTGATATTGATTGTCTATCTGCACAGACAGGCGTTCTTCCGTAGGGTTTGGGAAAACTTTTAATTGATTAGAAACATCTATGTAAGTAATCCCTACGATTGTGCTTGCTTCGTTGCTATAATCGGAGTTGCCCTGAGCATTGAAAGCGCGTACTCTATAAAAATATCTTGTGCCTGCTGGTAAATTATTATCTGTGAAAGTAGTAATGCCTGCGCCAACTTGCGTGATTTCTGCATAGCCACTGCCTGCACTGGCAGAACGTTCTACCTTAAAGCCTGTTTCATTGGCTGAGTTATCCGCCCAATTAAGACGTATTTGATTGACAGATTGTGCTTCTGCGGTCAATCCAGAAGGCGGAGTAGGGGGCAAGATGTTTGTTGTTGCGTTTGCTTCATTGCTATAATCGGAATTGCCCTGAGCATTGGAGGCGCGCACTCTATAAAAATATCGCGTTCCTGCGGTCAAATTATTGTCGGTGAAAGTAGTAATGCCTGCGCCAACTTGCGTAATTTCTGCATAGCCACTACCTGCGGTGGCAGAACGTTCTACTTTAAAGCCTGTTTCATTGGTCGAGTTATCTGCCCAATTTAGCCGAATTTGGGTAGCGGATTGCGCTTCTGCGGTAAGTCCAGAGGGCGCGGAGGGTGGCGTAGCACTTGCCATATTAAAATGAAAAGCACCAATATCACACCTTCCAGTGCGTGCAATACCTCTTTGGTCGGTAGTAGGGCAGTTTGCTCCTGCCCCTATCGCAGGGCTTCCCATCTGCAAAGCCATTGTTCGTGTGCTGCCCCCATTATTTGCCAGAGGAGAAAGCAAAGGGTTGGCACGCGTTACTGCTGCGGGTAAGCCCCCATTGTTTGCTGTATTATTGGTATTAAAAACCATGTTATTTCCTTGATTAGAAGATGTGCCACCCTCTATCTCTCTGTAGTTTTCTTGTCCTGTCCTTGTATTTATATTATTTACAAACAAACTATTTCTATAATTAAACTTGCCTTTAAAATTATCAACACCCGCGCAAAAGGCGTTTGTAATTGAGTTTTCAGCTACCGTACAGTTTACCATATTTACGGTAGCACCAGAAATCTTGATGCCCGCCCCGCTACCATCTTCTAAGGAATTACCTACAATGGTGCAGTTAGTAATGTTTACCGTTCCATCACTTAGCCACAAACCTCCGCCTTGGTCAAAGGCACTATTTTTAAAAAATGTAGAATTAGTGATGTCAAGAGAGGTTGCTAAGGGAGAGCCTGCTGTAAATCCATCATCAACTGCCCCAATCTTGCCTTGGTCATAGCGGACAGCTCCGCCAAAGCCCAAGCCTGACCTTGTGCTTCTTAATGATTTATTCTCACTAAATTCACATCTGTCTATAATGCCTGTATTTGTATTATAAAGGAATATACCTATGCAACCATCTGCGTAAGACGTGTTTTTGGAAAAAGTAGATTGAGTAATCGTGATTTTGCCTTTATCACCTTTGCCGCCATCTGCAAAGATAGCTCCACCACCTTCTGCATTATTCGCATTGGTGGTAGCATTGTCTGTAAACTTAGAGTTTATAACGGTAAGGTCTGAAAACAAATGGTAGATTGCGCCACCAATGTTTCTTGCCCGATTGCCTGTAAATTCACAATCTTCTATGGTTGTACTATTAAGACTCTTAGATGAAATAGCCCCACCAATCCCACCACTGGTGATATTATTGATAAACTTGACATTTTTAAAAGAAGCAACATTTCTGTAACCCAAAAAAATGGCTCCACCGCCAGAATCAGCATCAGCATCGCGAAAAGTAAGGTTTTCTATTATTAAGGTTACATTATTACGGCAAAAGAGGAATCTAAACTTGCCCGTAGCGTTTGCCGCCCTTCGAATCGTAGCCCCATTGCCCTGAATAGTCAAAGTACCCGAAAAATCACGCGCATCTAACATGGGGAAAGCAATGCCCCCCGCAGGCGTACCATAATCATCAGCAATCCTAATTGCCGCAGTAATGTCATAAGTGCCATTGGTAGCCAATACAATGATGTCATCAGCGCGGCTGTTATTTGCCATAGTAATAGCATTTCTAAGCCCCGCTACATCACCATTGGCGACCATAAAAGTTGCCGCTTTGGTCTGAAAACCAGACAATAATACCACCATTAAATACACACATACATAAAAATATTTCATGTTTTTTTAAGTTTTATGGTTCAATTTATGAGTTTATTAAACAAATACTACATACTATATAAGTACGAAAAACAAAACTTTATATTGCAAAAGTAAGAAATTAGCAGGACTTATACATACAAACACTACGATAACCTTTGTGTTAAAAATCTTTAATAACTATCATAAAAAGCTACGCCAAAAGCAACATTTTTAGTAAAAAAAACTACATTGCGAAGAAAATAAATCAACATCTCGACCTTCCACATATATTTTACCAAAATTATTATTTTTAACCTTATTTTTTCATGGCACAATATCAATTATCTATTAACAAAAAATCATATAACGTTGATGTAGATGTCCAGATGCCCTTGCTTTGGGTCATCAGAGAGGTGCTGGAGATGACAGGCACAAAGTTTGGCTGTGGCATGGCGCAGTGCGGGGCGTGTACGGTACACATAGACGGCGTAGCAATGAAAACCTGCCTTTTGCCCGTCTCGGCAGCAGTAGGAAAGCAAATTACCACTATCGAGGGGCTTTCGGCAGATAGGTCGCACCCCGTCCAAAAAGCATGGATTGAAGAGCAAGTACCTCAGTGTGGTTACTGTCAGTCAGGAATGATTATGGCGGCTTCGGCTCTTTTGGCTAAAAATCCTAACCCAAATGATGAGCAAATAGATACAGCTATTGCGGGAAATATCTGTCGCTGTGGTACTTACCAAAGAGTTCGCAAAGCCATTCATACGGCATCTGACCTGATGAAAAAAGAAAACAGTGGCGAAGGTGGGAAAAGGTAAAATAATTGAATAGTTAGATAGCTAAATTGTTAAATAGTTTTCTCAATTAACTATTTAACAACCAGCAATTTAACTATATTAACAACCAACAATTTAATTATTCAAAACAATGAAAAAAAATATAAAAGCAACTATAAATAGGCGAGATTTTATCAAATTTTCAGGCATGACAGGGGCAGTGCTGGCATTGGGATTTTATCTCCCTGCGAACGGCAAAGAAACCTTGGTAGGAAACTTAGCCGCCCAAGAGTTGGAACTTTCTCCTTTCATCATCATTGATACGACAGGAAAAATCACCCTGATTAATCCACGTCCTGATATGGGTCAAGGCACTTTTCACTCCATTCCCCTGCTCGTGGCGGAGGAATTAGAGGTGGATATCAACAAAATCACCATCAAACCCTCCAATGGCGATAAAAAATATGGTTCGCAAATTTCGGGCGGAAGCGGTAGCGTAGCTGGTTCGTGGTTGCCCATGCGTAAAGCAGGCGCATCTGCCAAAGAAATGCTCATCAAGGCGGCAGCAAATCGCTGGCAAGTCGCTGAAAATGAGTGCTATGCCCAAGATGCAAAAGTGTTTAACAAAAAAAATAATACAAGCCTTTCCTATGGAGAACTGGTAGAGGAAGCCTCTAAGTTAGAAGTTCCCTCAGCCCCAAAACTCAAAGAAAAAAAGGATTTCAAATACTTGGGCAAAAAGCTAAATCGCGTGGATATTCCCTCCAAAGTAGATGGTTCTACCATTTACGGTATGGATTTGAAAGTTCCCAACATGGTGTATGCAGTTATAGAACATTGCCCTGCGATTTGGGGCAAAGTGGCTACCTTAGATGAAAGAAGAACAAGAGATGTGGCTGGGGTCAAAGATGTCATCAGGCTTAACCGCTTGGTTTTTATGAAAAATACTGAATGTGTGGCTGTCATTGCCAACAGTACCTACGCCGCCATGCAAGGCAAAAAAGCACTGAGAATCACATGGGAAAGTGCTGAGGCAGAGAAATTTAACTCCGTAGATTACTTCAAACAAATGCGTGAGCTATCAAAAACTGAGGGCAATACACACGAAAACGAAGGAGATGTAAAAACTACCTTGTCAAAGGCTACCAAAGTGATTTCTGCTGAGTACGAAACGCCTTTCATGGCACACGCACCTATGGAAACGGAAGCCTGTATTGTAGATGTCAGAGAGGACAGTTGCGAAATTTGGGCGGCAATCCAAAGCCCCGAAGATGGAGCTTTTGGGGTAAGCGGACAGGTAGCAAAGGCTATCGGCATGAAATCCGAACAAGTCAAAGTGAATATCGTATTTATGGGTGGCTCATTTGGCAGAAAGGCTTTTTACGATTTTGTAATGCAAGCTGCCATGCTCTCCAAGCAGTTAAAAGCACCTGTAAAGTTAATGTGGACGCGAGAAGATGATGTAACGCAGGGACCTTTCCGCCCTGCCATGCTCAATACCTTCAAAGGTGGGCTGGACGCAAAAGGCAATGTAACCGCTTTTCAGCATACGATTATTGGTGGCTCTATCCAACACCAATGGGGTGGCATGGCAAATGGTAAAAAGGTCGACGAATGGGCAGTAGAGGCGGTAGATAAGGAAAATGCACCTTACCAAATCCCTAATTTCCAACTCAATTATCACCATGCTGAGTCTTCTGTGCCACTTCTCTGGTGGCGTTCGGTGTATTCCTCCACCAACGGTTTTGGGCATGAAAGTTTTGTAGATGAGCTTGCCCATGCCGCAGGAAAAAACCCTATGGATTTCAGAATCAGCTTATTAGAAAAAGCACCAAGATTCAAGAAAGTCTTGGAATTGCTCAAAGAAAAATCCAAATGGACAGAAAAACTTCCCAAAGACAAGGCAAGAGGTGTAGCCATCATTCGTTCGTTCGGAACGATTTGCGCCCACGTAGTTACTGTTGCCAAAAAAGACAAGGATATAGTGGTGGAAAAAGTCGTTACAGTCATTGATTGTGGTATGACGGTCAGCCCTGACAACGTGAAGGCACAGACCGAAAGCAATATCGTGTATGGCTTGACGGCAGCAGTCAAAGACGGAATTACCTTCGTCAAAGGGAAAGCAGAGCAGAGTAACTTCCACAATTACAAGATGATACGGATTCAAGAAACGCCTCTGATGGAAATACACATCATGGAAAATGACGAAAACCCAAGCGGTACGGGCGAGCCAGGACTTCCGCCACTTGCGCCTGCACTTGCAAACGCTATTTTTGTACTCACAGGCAAGAGAATCAGGACTTTGCCTTTGAAATTGGAGGTATAAATTAATTCATAATAAAACGAAAAGAGATTGCTCTCACTGGGGGCAATCTCTTTTTTATGAATCGTGTTTTTTTACCCAAAATCACCATTAATTTACCCATCTTTCCAAGTCCAATTTCCAATCATAACTTTTGAAATAAATTTTTGGACGACTATTTTTAGGGATAAAATTTCCCTCTCCCAGCAATTTCAAAATCCCCGTTTTTCCTCCAAAATCTCCTGAAAACCAAAAGAAAAGTTTGGAAACTTCGACTGTATTTTGGGTAGCGTTGTAGCAAGTTTCCGTTGCCAAGAAGGAAGTCATCGCTATCATTAATTGCTGGTCAATCATTTCGGGCGTGTAGGCAGCGATAGGCGGGCAGCTTCGCGCACCACAGTTCAGCGCAAAGTGAATCCTAAAATCTGCCTTGTGAAGGCGGAATTTTTTTTCAAAATCACTCACGAAAAATTTAGGAACATAACCCAACCCATATTTCCACTGGGAATGACGAAGGATTCCATGCTCGATGTCATCAAAGCTGAGGTTTTGCCCTCCAATTTGTATGTTTTTTTGAGAAAAAAAGAGGTTCTTATTTTGATACAAATTAGGTTTTTCTCTCAAAAAAAGTTGAATAAAAGCATTGTAGATATTTAGCCAAAAAGCAAGCTGTTTTTCTCTTGTATCTAATTGGTTATGAAGTTTTTGCAGTGAAATAGTTGATAATTCCTGCCTCAACAGGTTGCTGTCCTGTTGAGTTTTGACTTTATATAAAAATTGTGCTGAATCCATTATTTTCAAACCTCAGCCAGCAAGGTTAGTTTTACTTGCTCTACGCCATGATGACTGGTTTTGATGACTTTGATTTCATAATCACCAATATTTACCGTTTCGTCTAAGTGCGGAATGTGCGTGAGATACGCCATCAGCAAGCCAGAAATGGTATTGTACTCCGCACTTTCGGGCAGTGGAAGCGTGAGTGTACGATTCAAATCTACCACCGAAGACGCGCCACTCACAACAAACTCTTTTTCAGAAAGTTGTGTAATCACATTGAGTTTTTCGTCGTCATATTCGTCATAGATTTCGCCCACAATTTCTTCTACCAAGTCTTCGGTGGTGAGCAAGCCGATAGTCGTGCCAAACTCATCAACTACAATGGCAACGTGCGAACGGTTTTCCTGAAATTCTTTGATGAGTTCTTTGAGTTTTTTGGATTCGGGAACAAAAAGCGCAGGGCGAATGATGTCCTTCACATTGAACTCTTTTTGTTTACGCATGAGGCGCAAAAGGTCTTTGGTATAGACAATTCCAATGATTTTGTCCAGATTGTCTTCGTAGATAGGCACGCGAGAGTAGCCTTCTTCCAATACTTTGTCTATGATTTGGTCAGTAGTCCAGCTTATATCTATTGCGAAAATTTTGGTGCGCGGGAGCATGACTTGGCGGGCTACGCGGTTGTCAAAAGCGAACACATTTTCAATGAGTTCCAGTTCGTTGGCATTGATGCTACCACTTGCTTTACTTTCTGCAATGACGAGGCGTAGCTCCTCTTCGGAGTGCGAAGATTCATGCTCGGAAGCTGGCTTGATGCCTATGAGCTTCAAGACCAAGTTGGCAAAACCATTGAATAGGTTAATAAAAGGCTTGCCCACAATGTAAAAAATACGCAATGGCATGGCGGTAAACAGCGTGGTGGCGAGGGGGTAGCGAATCGCAATAGACTTGGGCGCAAGTTCCCCAAAAACTACGTGCAGAAAGGTAATCACTACAAATGAGGCAGTTACAGTATAAACGGTCAGGTTTTCGGGGGGAGCCATGCCCGTAGCGTGGAATATCCGAAGCATAATTTCGTGCATCACTTCCTCGCCCACAATGCCCAAGCCAATACTGGCAATCGTAATGCCCAACTGCGTCGCGGCAAGATATGCGTCCAGATGCTCTGTAATGAGCTTTGCTACATCTTTGACCTTGCTCTTTTCTGCACCTATTTCAAGCTGTGAGGTGCGAACCTTGACAATCGCAAACTCGGCTGCTACAAAAAAACCATTCAGAAAAACCAAAAAAATCGTTAAAATAATTTCAATCCACATATAGAAATCGTGATTAAGAGGGAGTTTGAATTCAATTTATTGACAAAAGAACAAAAAATGTATTGAATCTTTGTGATTTTTATCGGAAATCTATTTTTTTTCATTGGTCAGTTTTTTCACTAATGGTTAGGTTTTTCTTCATTGTAGATGTTAGCGTAGTACACTCGCAATAATTTATTGGTGCGCTACGCTAACACCTACAAGCAAGAATACCTCAAATACATAGACGCACCTATTTGCTACAGTTACTTAGCTCAAAAGCTATTTTTTATACCAACGAATGGGTGTTTTCTCCCTTCTAAACTAAAAAAATTAATAATTTGTTAATATATGAGTAACACTGTATGTTGCTGGGCGTGTTTTCATTTGTGGCATAGTGAAAAGCAGATGGCTATATGAGTTGCAATGGCTGGGCTTTTCACTTCGTATCAGCGCATAGGTGATTCAAAATACCTTTTAAAAGTTTTTGAAAAATTAAAATTTAAAAAAATGAGAAAGGCAATGATTATCAGCTTCTTAGCCCTTGTACTATGTAGTGCTTGGACTTGTGGTAGGCAAGAAAGTAACGAAGAAATAGTACCTGCCCTCAATGAAACTGCCAAGCTATGCCCTGAAAATGCCTCTTACAAGGAAAATCAAGGGCAAATCTCCTTTGAATTTAGGCTGATGAATACCAAAGGTGAGATTACAAATTGCTTCAAGGAAGGGGAAGATGTACTGTTTCAAGTATTAGCTGTTAGTAAATCAGATACTGCGCTTACTTGGGGAGACCGTTACGATAACTTTGATACTGGAACTGTCTTTCAAGTTTATCAAAAAGACAATAATGGTGTAGAGCAATTAGTTAGTGAACCTAAAAAGGGCGTATTTTGCACAAGAGTTCTTAATATTCCTATTCCAGCCAAAGATACAGTAAAAATGTTTACCAGTTGGGGAAATACAGCAGAATTATTATTAAATAAACTCCCAAGAACATCTTATAGGAAAAATGCTCAATATTTTTGGCATTCATTACGTGGAGATAATACACTTTTGAAAAAGGGGAGTTATGAAGTTGTTTTTAATTTCCAAATTACACTGATTCAGGGCGTTTTGGTTTTCAAAAATAATGGAACGACTTATGATTTTGTGGAAACTACAAAAGAATCAAAACTATTTAAAACAACACTTAATTTTCAAGTTAATTAGTTTTTAGATTCTTCTAATCTTTTAGCGCATTGTAATTCATCAGTTCCACTGTGGGTGAACACATGAATCATTGATAGGGCATTTTTTCACGTGTTATCTCTCGGTACGAAGTACGTGAAAAACCAATTTTTCAGCTATAACTTTTTATAAACCAGTTTTTAGTCAACCATTTTACTTAAAAAATAACCAATCATGAAACAATTTTCATTGATAATGGTGCTACTCAAACTATGCCCAAGATAGCTCCATGGTGATGGGTCTGATTACTTCCGTGGTGAATAATGAAAGAAAAACTTAGAGCAACTCCAGTTTTTTCGTATTTGACCTTGCAAAGGCAAAACAAAAAACCGAAATTAAAAGAACTAAAATGTGTATTTTTAAACTCTCAGTTCGTTTTTGAAAATATTTTCCTTGTTTTTTAACGCTTTACCAAGGTGTAAATCAGCCTAAAATCCAAAAAATCTGCCACGTTTCGGTGAACTTTCATATTAAAACCTACACCTATTTTGCCAGAAAGCTGGTAATTGATGCCGTAGCGTTGGTAAACTGCGTCCAAGTCGGGTTGGTAGGAAAGCAAATAAATGCCCATAGCTTGTGAAAAAGAGAACTTCCCCAGCAAAAAATTATGCCCTAAAAGTATCCCCACTGACTGGAAATCAATATTTTTCCCCTGCCTGAGTCCAGACTCTTTGTGAGAAAAATCCGCAACATATTCCACACCCGCAGTCAGCGCATTGAGCCTCCCAACTACCCGACTGAGCTGAGTGGAAATACCAATCACCGCATACCGATTGGTTTCATTTCTAAACGCTTTTTTTGCCATGCCAAAAACGGCAAAATCCCATGTTAATTTTTTTTGATGTAATTCTCGCCAATTCACACTATTATATTGTTGAAAATGAGGTGTTTGAAAAGTGTAATCCATGCCCAAACTCAATGTAGGATAATTGATGCCCTTGTTAGGGTTTTGCAGCCCACCGTTCGAGATGTGATTGTAGTTTCCTGCCAATCTCAACCCCACTTTTGGCGTAATTTTGTAGTTGGCAGAAAGATTTGCCATGAGCAAAAAACTGATGGGCGAGCTATAAAACAGGTTTAGTGGATTTTTTTCAGGGTCATATACATTGTTAAGGTAGCTTAGACCAATGCCAAAACGAAACGAAAAATTAAGTTTTTTACCTGCACGAAAATACGGCTCAATGTATGAAAGCAGAGAATAGGCATTGCCCAAGATGGCTCGATTGTCAAAATTGGTATAAAAAAGACTCATGCCCACGCGCGGAAAGCAGTTGCAAGACTGGTAAGCGCGCTGATTGGTCAGGTGCAGGCTGGCATCTAATTCTATCTGATAAGGATTTGAATAAGAGATACTTGCGATGGAATCCGAATGTGGAATAATATAACCTCTGTGCAATCTCAGTCCGATAGTCAGCGGATTGGTAGCACTATTTTGGGCAAAAAGGGGGAAAAGAAATCCCACAAAAAAGAGGAGAAAAAAGATTCGTTTCATCAAATTTAAGTTTTTAGCACAACAAAACACATCAACAGAAATAACGAATTTATTTGTTTTCATGTTTTGAGTTGGGGCTTAAATATCTTTTTTTGATTTTTGTTTTTCAAAAAGTTTTCAATAGTTTGTATCGCAAAATCTCAGTATTTTTTTATCTTTGTAGAATACTATTGAAAAAGATGGAAACATTAGAAAAAATAAAAATACCTCTGCAAATGGAACTTAGCTTTGAGCAGTTGTATGCACTCATCAAAGAAATGCAGATAGAACTCAAAGTTTTGCTTTTCCAAAGACTGCAAAGCGAATTGGCACAGGAGAACGAACAAATTCCCGATTGGCACAAAGAGCTAATAGAACAACGATTAGCAAAATACCAGTCTAATCCAGCAGAAGTAGTGCACTGGAAAGACTTTGAAAAACACCTTTACGAGAAATATGGAGTATGATTTAGTCCTTGCCACAGATGCAATCCAAGATATAGACGAAGCAATAGAATGGTACGAAGCCCAAAAAGAAGGTTTGGGAATCAGATTTGCGCTTTCATTCAAAGAATCCGTCCGATTTTTAGAAAATAATCCTCAAATGTATGCCAAGATATTTGAAGAAGTGAGGCGTGTATTGGTTCGTAGCTTCCCATATTCTGCTTATTATTTGATTGAAGAAAACAAAAAAGAAGTTTTAATCTTTGCAGTAGTACACAATAGTCGCAATCCACAAATTTGGCAAGGAAGGGTAAAAATTGATTAAAAGTCTTTTGTGCTATTAGGCACTTCCTATTGGTAGCAAATTGAACCCTCCACCTATTCTGCTAAGGGTTGAATCGTCATTAACTATCTAATATTCAACTCCTAACGGAGTTGTTTGATTTGGGCTTTGTGATTTTTTTCTGCCAATATTGAATCCCTACGGGATAGAATGCGATTTTCTAAACTTTTCCTGTTCCCTTTTTCAAAAACTTTTCTTATCTTTATGTAAAAAGTACAAATAAGTCTCTCAATGTATGAGCAAAAACAAAAAATGTAATGGATTGACAAATAGTCTTTTATTTCCTTTTTTAATAACCTTTCTGCTTTTTTCTTGTAACGTTTCAGAAAAAGATAAAAGTGTAAAAATGAGAATAGATAGCATTAATGAAACTCTTAGAAATAAAGCCCAACTTCAAAAAGAAGATGAAATTTTAAAAGAGGCGCAAAAAAATGGTTACAATGACTCTATTACTTTTAAGAAGCGATTGACTAATTATATTGAACAAGAGTTAGACTATTATGCTTTTGGTTTGGGAGATAGCATAAAAATAGTATGCACACAACTTTCCATACAAGACATTAATTTTAAGTCCTATATAAAAGCTGACATTGGAGCTATTGATACAACCTCAAAACCTCATAAATATAAAGAAATAATATCTGGGCTTTCTGATAAAAATATTGTTTGTCTTATCAATGAAAAAGTGGTAAAATTGAGTTTTGATGAAAATTCTTTTAGAAATACCTTGCCTCAACAAATTGCATATTTCAAACATAATGGTGTTCCTTATATGCTTGTTTCTTTCTATATATTTTCGTATGCTTCATCATTTAGCTATTTTAAAAGTATTTTATTTAGATTTGATAACCATAACAACTTAACTGCTAACTACCTGATAGATACAGTACATAATCCTCTCAACTATGAAACATTAGGCGATTTTGACGGCAATGGTACTATTGATTGTTTAGTGAAAATAACAGAGATTCTTCCTAAACATAAAATAGCAGTGCGAAAATTAGCAGTGTATGATATTGTAATAAATAAAGAACTTTTTAGTAAATTTATTTTGATACCAGAGAGATATGATTAAGTGTGATTTAAGTGGGTTTGTAGTTCGCCTTTGTTAAAGACACTTCAAGCCAATTAAGATTCATAGTTTCTCCCTTTCCTTTTTCAAAAACTTTTCCTATCTTTATACAATCGTTTGAAAGTAGCAACACTTAGCCTTCTTCGTAAATATGAAACGTATTAATTTAAAAAAACCAACCTCCCCTTGCCCCCCTCCAAAGGGGGAAAAGGTATATTTGCCGTTGTTTGTGTCCACACAAACAACTTTACTACTTTTCTTCACGCTTTTCCTTTTTACGCATTGTGAGCAGAAAAGCCAGATTCCTGACGTGGTTGCGGGCTTGCCTTTACCCGAAAAGGTGGATTTTAACTTCCACATCAAGCCTATCCTGTCCGACCGTTGCTTTGCTTGCCACGGTCCCGACAACAATGCACGAAAGGCGGGTTTGCGCTTGGATACAGAGGAGGGCGCATTTGCCGAACTGCCTGAAAATAAAGGCAAATTTGCGCTTGTCAAAGGAAGTTTGGATAGAAGCAGACTTTTTTACCACATCAATACGGCCAATCCTGACGACATCATGCCGCCTGCCAAATCGAACTTGAAGCTGAATGAATACGAGAAAGCACTGATTGGCAAGTGGATAGAGCAGGGCGCAGAGTGGAAAAAGCACTGGTCATTCATTCCTCCACAACTGCCTCAAGTTCCGCAGGTTAAAGGCAAATCGTTTGTCAAAAATGCGATTGATAATTTTATTTTGCAAAAATTAGAAAAAGAAGGATTGCAACCCTCGCCTTTGGTAAGTAAAGAAAAACTGATTCGCCGCATTACGTTTGACCTCACAGGTTTGCCGCCAAGTGTAGCGGAAATAGATGATTTTCTGCAAGATAGCTCCCCCAATGCGTATGAAAAAGTGATTGATAGATTGCTGGATTCGCCACATTTTGGCGAAAAAATGTCTGCGGACTGGCTGGACGTGGCGCGCTATGCAGATACGCATGGTTATCAGGACGATATGCCTCGCGATATGTCGCCATGGCGCGATTGGGTGATTCAGGCTTTTAACAAAAATATTTCATACAAAGACTTTGTAACGTGGCAGTTAGCGGGAGATTTGATGCCTAATCCAAGTTATGAGCAGGTGCTGGCGACAGGCTTTCTTCGCAATCACGCCCAAAGCCAAGAAGGGGGAATTATAGACGAAGAATATCGCGTAGAGTACGTCGCAGACAAGACCAATACGGTCAGTAGGGCGTTTTTGGGCTTGACGGTGGAGTGTTCGCGTTGCCACGACCACAAGTACGACCCGATTGCCCAAAAAGAGTTTTATCAAATGTATTCTTTCTTTAATTCTACACCCGAAACGGGTTGGATTCCCTACAAAGGCACGCCTGCGCCCGTTTTGGAAAAAACTGACAATGGCGTAAAAGAGCAGTTGGAAGCGGCACAAAAAGTGATTCGTGAGCAAGAGCAAAAATTGGCTGAACGCAAGAAAAATGCCCAAAAAGATTTTGAAATTTGGAATAAAACTTTCAATACAAATGCTAATGCCCTATTAACCAAAGATTTACAAAAAGATTTGTTTGTTCATTTGCCTTTTGAGGATACGCTACCAGACAAGTATTTTGATGAAAGAGAAAAGAAATTTAAACTGAATACCATCACGACTAACAAAGGCGATAAAACCATCAAAGCGAATGTGTATGGCAAAAAAACACTGCAATTCGTGCAGGGCAAGGTGGGCAAGGCGTACAGATTTGATGGGGACAATTTGGTGGGCTTAGGCAAATCTGCGGGATATTTTGAGCGCAGTGATGAGTTTTCGCTGATGGCATACATCAAACTTTCCCAAAAGAAGCCCGAAGTACCCATTATTGCAAGTATGGAGAGCTTTAACGAAGGTCAATGTGGCTACGAACTTTCTGTAAATAATGATACGATTTATGTTCGAATCAATCATTTATATCCGTATAACTGCCTATTAGTCAGGGCAAAATCCCCAATACCAATGAATGAGTGGGTACACGTGGGCATGAGCTACGATGGGTCGAGCAAGGCGGAAGGAATAGAACTTTTTGTAAATGGGAAAAAAATAGATAAAAACATAGAAATCAATCACTTATATCGTACTATCAGAACCCATGATGTGAGTGGTAAAAGATATTGGGATTTACAGGTGGGGAAGCGCAATTTTGAGGGTTTACAAAACAAAGTTATTGAGATTGACGAAGTGAAAATGTATGGGCGCAAATTGGGCGAAGTAGAGATGTTGTCTGTGCAAGCAACAGTTGTTGGTGAAAACACCAACAACGGCGTAAAAGGAACTTTGGCAGTGGTTTCAGACCCTGCCAATAGTTCTGTATTTGATTATTACTTAGACAATTACGACAAAATGTATATTGCCCAAAAAGTGGAACTGAAAAAAGCACGACAGGCAGAAGAAAAAATCCGCCACCCACTTCCTGAAATTATGGTCATGTCGGATTTGCAAAAGCCAAGAGCCACTTTTATCCTCAATCGCGGGCAATACGACGCGCCCATGAAAGATAAAAAAGTATCTCCTGCTACCCCAGAAAGCGTTTTGCCATTTACCAATTTCCCTCAAAATCGCTTGGGCTTGGCAAATTGGCTTTTTGATAAGCAAAATCCACTCCCTGCCCGCGTGTACGTGAACCGCTTGTGGCTGATGCTGTTTGGGCGAGGCCTGGTCAGTACGGTGGAAGACTTTGGTAATCAAGGCAATCTGCCTTCGCACCCCGAACTGCTCGACTGGCTGGCGGTAACTTTTAAAGAATCGGACTGGGACATCAAAAACATAGTCAAAATCATGGCAATGTCAGCAACTTATCAGCAATCTTCCAGAATAGACCCCAAAGTACAGGAGAAAGATTCGGAAAATATTTTGATTGCCCACGCCCCTAACCAACGACTAACTGGGGAGATGATGCGTGATAACATCTTGGCAACGAGTGGGTTATTAGCAAGGAAAATCGGAGGAAAGTCTGTAAAACCGTACCAACCCGAAGGCATTTTTGAGATTACGACTTCTGGTAGAGGCGTAGTTTCGTATGAGCAGGGGCATGGCGAAGACCTCTATCGCCGCAGCCTTTACACGTATTGGAAACGCACCGTTCCTCCGCCTGCAATGATTACTTTTGATGGTTCGGAGCGCAATATCTGTGTGGTGAAGCGACAAAGCACCAATACGCCTTTGCAGTCTTTGGTGCTGCTGAACGACCCGCAAGTGATGGAAGCGGCGAGAGTTTTTGCCGAACAAATTTTCAAAACGGAAAAAGATTTGCAAAATAGGCTTGTTTATGCCTTCCGCAGTGCTACCTCTCGTATGCCTACGGAAAAAGAAATTGAGGTATTGAAAGACCTCTATACCAAAGAGTTAGCAAATTTTAAGCGCAACCCACAAAACGCCAAAGCACTCATCAGCATAGGCGAGTACAAGGTCAATACGACCTTTAACCCTGCGGAACTGGCAGCAATGAGTGTAGTCGCAAGTACGATTTTCAATATGAGTGAGGCAGTGGTGAAGGGGTAAGTTTTCCACTGGTTCAAGCGGTTATGCTGCAATCAGTGGAAGTAAAAAAATCACTTCTTCCTTTGAAAACAAAAAATAAACTTTTATCTTAGTGAAAAAGATAATTAAAATATTCGTTGCACTATGGAAGTAGAAGTTGCCCCTCTCATTCAAAAGAAAAAGAAAAAAGACAAACTAAAAAAAGAACAACGCTCTCCTCAAACTTTTTGGGTGGTTATGATTCTTTTTAGCATTTTTGCTGTTTTCATGTCATGGATAGTTTATGATGATGAAGGCAAGCCCGATATTCCTTTGGATAGAAAGCAGGAATTAGATGATTATGCTGAAAAATTAGAAATAGCAGAACAATATATGCTTTATGCCACAGAAGATGGCAACTATGTGTGTGTGAGTTGTGGCGAAGAAAAGAGGATATTTCTCAAAAAAGGAGAAGTTTGGAAATACGGTGTAACCACCAATGGAGAAAAAGGACGCTATCCTGCTGGTCTGCCAGATAACCGATTAAATTATATTGTGCAGTTTAGAGGTAATTTGACTATATGTTTGGTAGAAGAAAAGCGAAAGATAATTTATTATCCTATCTTGCCTGAAAATGTGGCAAGAGATAAAAAACTAAATAGACCCCCAGGGAATTCACAAGACAGATAAAAAACAATGAGAATAATGCGAAAATCAGGACTTGAACCAATTAGACAATTTTACATTACTGCGATTACAGGGCTGTATGTAGGTATTGAGCCTTTTTTAACACAGATGAATCTCATCAAAGATACGTTGATTGCTCATATCGACCTTACAAACTATGGAGAAGGACTGAAAGAGGTGAATTTTATTTACCTCATCAGACCTGAAAAAGACGACAAGTTTTGGGAGTACAAACGCTACGCTAAACTAAAAAAGTATGCTGATTTTCAACTCAAAATCAACGAAGAAGACTTTATCGTGGCAAGTGAAGAAAATGCACTGAGTATGCTGGCAGAGCTATTTTTGAAATCTATTTTGCTGTATAAAGAAATGAAAATCAAAGACTTTGATTACTTGCGCTTTTATAATGACATAAAAAAACTGTTCCTTGCCAAAAAGTTATTGGTAGGAGAAAGCGAAGTGGTAGAAGTGAAGTAGCAGCTCAAAATTTTATCACTTCTTCTTTTGAAAACAAAAAATAAACTTTTATCTTAGTGAAAAAGATAATTAAAATATTCGTTGCACTATGGAAGTAGAAGTTGCCCCTCTCATTCAAAAGAAAAAGAAAAAAGACAAACTAAAAAAAGAACAACGCTCTCCTCAAACTTTTTGGGTGGTTATGATTCTTTTTAGCATTTTTGCTGTTTTCATGTCATGGATAGTTTATGATGATGAAGGCAAGCCCGATATTCCTTTGGATAGAAAGCAGGAATTAGATGATTATGCTGAAAAATTAGAAATAGCAGAACAATATATGCTTTATGCCACAGAAGATGGCAACTATGTGTGTGTGAGTTGTGGCGAAGAAAAGAGGATATTTCTCAAAAAAGGAGAAGTTTGGAAATACGGTGTAACCACCAATGGAGAAAAAGGACGCTATCCTGCTGGTCTGCCAGATAACCGATTAAATTATATTGTGCAGTTTAGAGGTAATTTGACTATATGTTTGGTAGAAGAAAAGCGAAAGATAATTTATTATCCTATCTTGCCTGAAAATGTGGCAAGAGATAAAAAACTAAATAGACCCCCAGGGAATTCACAAGACAGATAAAAAACAATGAGAATAATGCGAAAATCAGGACTTGAACCAATTAGACAATTTTACATTACTGCGATTACAGGGCTGTATGTAGGTATTGAGCCTTTTTTAACACAGATGAATCTCATCAAAGATACGTTGATTGCTCATATCGACCTTACAAACTATGGAGAAGGACTGAAAGAGGTGAATTTTATTTACCTCATCAGACCTGAAAAAGACGACAAGTTTTGGGAGTACAAACGCTACGCTAAACTAAAAAAGTATGCTGATTTTCAACTCAAAATCAACGAAGAAGACTTTATCGTGGCAAGTGAAGAAAACGCACTGAGTATGATGGCAGAGCTATTTTTGAAATCTATTTTGCTGTATAAAGAAATGAAAATCAAAGACTTTGATTACTTGCGCTTTTATAATGATGTAAAGAAGTTGTTCCTTGCCAAAAAACTATTGGTGGGGGAAGGTGAAGTGGCGGAGGTGAAGTAGCAATTCGCTGGTGCGGGTGATTTCTTACTTAAGTAATTGAGCAAATTAATTCGTCCTTGTTATTTTTTTTAAGTCCTGCTAAGGACGACATATTTGTAGAAAATATGGATTTCTCCAAGCAAATAAGTCCCTTTAGGGACGACACATTTATTTATCAATAAGTTTGTTGCGTCCCTATGGGACTTAATAAATTATACTACACTAATTTTCTACAAATATTATGTCCCCGAATGGAATTCCCTAACGGGACTGTGATAAAACCGTTTTATTTCATTGATGTACTTAATCCCTAACTTCCCAAAATATTAGGGAATAGATTTAATTAAATAAAAAAAGTAGTTTTTTTTTGATTTTTTTAAACATTTTAGGTCTTATGATTGTTTACCTAATATTAGGTAACATATCCATTATTTTTATGGCACATCCTGACTGGGTTTTGGCTTTTCGTCAAAAAAATCAAGAGATTAAAAAAATACAAGACAAATATTATTTGTACGAAGTAAGCAGTTATTACGACAAAGAAAAAAAGAAAACTGTCAAAAAAAGTGGTCAATATTTAG
>JAAFJS010000102.1 GCA_013298985.1 Cytophagales bacterium | reverse complement strand
TAGAAGGACTGACTTTCCGCAGTAGCTGGAGCATGGATTATAGCAGTAACAAGGAAGATTTGTACTACAATACATTGATGATTCAAGGCGTTGCAACGCGTGGGCGTGGTATTTCAAGTGTTACAGTCGACAATAACTGGGTGAGTGAAAACACATTAAGCTTCCAAAAAAGTCTGGGTGGTGGGCACAAAATCAATGCCTTGCTTGGTAATTCCTTCCAAGAATCCTACATAGAACGCACTTTTGCAGAGGGGCAGCAGTTCCCCAGCAATGATTTTCAGCGCATTAACTCTGCCGCAGTGCAGCTTTCTGGCTCTGGTGCTACTGGTTTTGGCATTGCCTCTTACTTTGGGCGTGCAAATTATAGTTTCAAAGGCAAATACTTAGCTACGGTCAATGTACGTCGCGATGGTTCTTCTCGTTTTGGGGTAGAAAATCGCTGGGGAACTTTTCCCTCAGTGGCTTTGGGTTGGAGAATTTCTGATGAAAAATTTATGCAAAAAGTCAGTTTTGTTTCTAACCTCAAACTGCGAACAAGCTACGGCTCTGTGGGAAATCAAAACTTTTCTATACTTGATTCAGATGACGGAAATGGTCTTTACCTCAGAGATTTTATTTCTCGCGGGCTGTGGAGTGGCGGCGCAAACTACGGCGATTTGCCTGGTACAGAGCCAGTTCAGCTTGCCAATCCAAACTTGAAATGGGAAACGACCACGCAGCTAAACGTAGGTTTAGATTTTAGTATTTTAAAAAACAAATTGAATTTTACGATTGATTATTACGACAAGCAGACCAAAGATTTGTTGCTTGCTGTGCCACTTCCACGCAGTACAGGCTTTAATTCCCAAATCCAAAACTTTGGACAAATGGAAAATAAGGGAATTGAGTTAGGCATCAATGCCAATGTGATTAGTAAAGAAGGTTTGACTTGGAATATCAGCTTTAATATAGCCCGTAATCGCAACCTAATCAAGAAGTTAGCTTCCCCATTTACGCAGTTTACTCGCGACCTCATTCGCTTAGAGGAAGGTGTACCTATGTTTTCTTTTTGGTTACACAGACAGCTTGGCGTAAACGCGGAAACAGGCGATGCTATCTGGGACGGCGGCGCAGACGGAACATTCAATGCCTCCGTAGATAGATTTATTGTTGGTAATGCACAGCCAGATTTTTATGGTGGAATTACCAATAACCTGACTTGGAAAGGCTTTGATTTAATGGTATTTTTCCAATACAGCTACGGCAACGAACAGCTTAACTGGAACAGATTTTTCCAAGAGCATGGTGGCGTACGCAATACCAATTTTAGCCAAAGTCAGTTAGCGCGTTGGCAAAAGTCAGGCGACCAAACCATGATTCCGCGCATGACCAGTGCCAACTACGCGGGTAACTTGCGCCCTTCGCGCTTCCTCGAAGATGGCTCGTATTTGCGTTTGAAAAACATTGTGTTGGGTTACACTTTGCCTAAAAAATTGGTAGAAAAGGCTTCTTTGAGCAATGTAAGATTCTATGTTTCAGCACAAAACCTTTTGACGTTCACCAACTACACAGGACTTGACCCAGAGCTAAATACAGGTGGGAATCTGTCTTTGGTGCAAGGTATAGAACTCTATGCGATGCCTCAGCCACGTATGTTTACAGCAGGTTTTAATGTCAGTTTTTAAAATGAATGAATCCATGAAAAAATTAAAATATATATTTCTCCTCACGTTTTTCTTGTCTGCGTGTAACGTATTGGACACGAAACCTGAGCTACAGATTGCCGATGAAAGTGCAATCACAGACATTGTAGGTGCAAATGCTGCACTTGCGGGGCTTTACAACCAAGTGCAGGGCGTTTACCAAGGACGAATCCAGCGTTTGGCAGATGTAAGCGGTACTACTTCCCAAAGTGTGGGAACATGGGATTTTTATCGCGAAATGGATACCTACGTTACCAATCCTGACAATACTGAAGTCCTTGATATTTGGACATTTATCTATCGGGGCGTGAATGTAGCGAACAATTTGATAGAATCTGTCGCTAAACTTGATGTGCCACAAACAAGAAAAGACCCAATTTTGGGGCAGGCATATTTTGTACGAGGACTGATGTTTTTTGATGCAGTGCGTATCTGGGGTGGCGTGCCTACGGCGGCAGGGACAAGCGGAATCCCTCTGCCCAAAGAGCCTTCACGTAGCGCAGTGCAGTACGAAAGAGCCTCATTAGCAGATTCTTATGCCCAAGTAGAGGCAGATTTATTGCAAGCACTGAGCCTTCTTCCAGAAACCAATGCCGTAGGGCAGGCAACCAAAGCCTCTGCAAATGCCTTACTGTCAAGGTATTGTCTTTATGTCAAAAAATATGCAGAGGCAGAACGCTACGCTAACGCAGTAATCAGCAATTCAAGATTTGCCTTAGTAACGCCTTATGATGCTATTTTTAGTGGGAGAAACACCACAGAATCCATCTTTGAGTTGCAGTTTAACAGTGCTGACCAGAGTGGCTTGCGTTTTTGGTATGCACCAGGCTCTATTGGGGGGCGTGGAGAGTTGGCAGCGCACAATGAGTTTTACAATCAATTTGTGGCAGATGCGAGTGATGCCAGAGCCAAATTATTTGCTTTTGACAATGTTGCAAAGTTTTGGTACACTGTCAAATACATCAAAGGCGGTAATATAGACAACGCACACGTGATTCGCTTGGCAGAGGTAATTCTGAACAGGGCAGAGGCACGCGCCAATACCAATAATTTTGCGGGTTCGCGTTCAGATTTGAACCTGATTAGGGCAAGGGCTGGTACGCTGGCAGACAATACAGCAAACTCCACAGAACAACTCATGCTTGCCATCGAGAAGGAACGCCGCTTGGAACTGTGCTATGAAGGACACGAATGGTTTGACTTGGTAAGAACAGGGCGCGCTTTGACAGTGCTTAGTGCTGTGCCTCGTAGCAATTCTCCTGGCGCGCCCGCAAGGCTGACCGACCGCAACCGTTTGGTGTTCCCTATTCCTTTCCAAGAGATAAATGCGAACCCTAAAATGGTTCAAAATGAGGGATATAAGTAAAAATAGGTTTAGAACAAAATTAGTAAAGATGCTTAATCATTGCGTCTTCTAAATACATTTCTTCCAAAATAATAGGTGGGTTTGTCTTCTGGAAACTCACCTATTAATCCTGTTTCGTGTTGGCGTGTCTTGATGTTAGGTACGATTGGAATATTTTTTTCTTCGTCTTCTATCATTTTTAGCTGCTCTGGGGTCATTTGCAGCAATTTATCAAGGTCAGGCTGCCCCGCATCTACCCAGCAAGTGTACCAAAAATCGCCCACCATTTGGATAGAAGCGCGCATACGCCTTTCTACCTGCCCGCCAAGCATCTGACTGTACGCAGTAGTAAACTCTTTGGAATACACTTTGACAGTCATATTGGTTCGAGTTTCAAAACTATATTTTTTATCTTCGTCAAACTGCTTGCTAAGTTCTTTTTCAAAACGCAATACCGAATCCAACGCCAAATGTGCATTGGTTACGGCTTCCCACGCCTTTGCCATGGGGCTTTTGAGGTATTGGGCTTTTTCAAAAAAATAATCATAGTCATCTGCCAGCAGTTCAGGCACGCGCGACTCCCAAAAACCATGAATCCCATACTGCCCTGACATCTGCCCATTGTAGTTTTGGGTGGTATGAAGCGGTACATTTGCATCACCAATATAATGCCCCATGTCCGCCGAAATCCGCAATATTTGATTTACATTTCGTTCTTTAAAGGCTTTAACTAACTGAAATTTAATGAGTTGGAGATGCCAAGGCACGATTCCGTAGGCACGCAAGGTATCTTCTGAATACTTAGCAACGGCATCTTCCCAACGGCGCGGCATTTTGTAAATCGCGCTATCTCCATACACATCTATATCGATAAAATGTCGCTCCGCCTCGCCTTCTACGGCATAACGCCTTCTGTCAGGATTGACCGCATTTTCGGTGATATAGCGAATATGATACTTGTAAAATGCAAACATTTCGGGTGGCAAGGTAAAAACTGCCATGCGATTGATGCGCTGATGCCCAAAAAAGCCCCATGCGCGTGCAGGCGCGTACACCAATACAGAAAAAGCAATCCAAAGTGCGAGAGGTTTCATGTTGTATTTTTTTGGATTCAAAATAAAGAAGTGTATCTATCTTTGACAATCTATTTTTGTGTATAATAGATTGTAAATGAGTTAGATAAATCGTTTTTACATACTAATTGTGCATAAATATAAAAAAACTAAAATATATCCAATACAAATTTAGCGTATGATTTAAGACCTAAGCAAGGAGTGAAAAAAGATGATAATGGAGGAAAAGTAAGTGTTAGCGTCTGACTATCCTGTAAAACCAAAAATAATAAAGAGAGCTATTTTCAGTTTTTATTCCCCTAAAAAACGATAAATTCTTTAATTTCTTATTTTTTTCCTTACTTGCGTTATAAGTATTCATTAGACTTCTTGCGAAAGTAACCTTTCTCTCCCTCTAAGTAGGAGAGGGTAGGGGGTGAGGCAACAAAAAAATACTTTCGCAAGAAGTTTTATTACCCAACACGAAAAAAATATGGAATTGATGTTTACGATATTGCGCTGGATATTGCTCCTTGCGCTTTGCTATTTTGGCTACAAAAAGAAGAATCTTACCACTTGGATTCTGGTGAGTATGGCGGTGGGCGCGGAAATTGGTTATGATTTCCCCGAATTTGCCAAAAATTTAAAGATTTTGAGTGATATTTTCCTGCGTCTTATCAAAACGATTATTGCGCCGCTATTGATTGGTACGCTCGTGGTAGGCATTGCTGGACATTCGGACATGAAGCAAGTGGGGCGCATGGGCATCAAGGCGTTGATTTATTTTGAGGTGGTAACGACGCTTGCCTTGGTAGTGGGCTTGATAGCGATTAATTTCACTAAGGCGGGCGTGGGCATAGACCTTTCTGTTGCCCAAAAGACCACAGAAAAATTGGTGAGTGTAGGTCATCAGGACTGGCAACAAGTAGTTTTACACATCTTCCCTGACAATATTGCCAAAGCCATTGCCAACGGCGAAGTGTTGCAGATTGTCGTTTTCAGCATTTTGTTTGCGATTGGCTTGACCATGACCCCCCAAAAGCACCGAGTGGTGATGCTTTCTGCCTTGGAAAGTTTGTCAGAAGTGATGTTTAAGTTCACCAATATCATCATGTATTTTGCGCCGTTTGCGGTGGGTGGCGCGATAGCCTATACGATTGGAACAATGGGTTTGGAGATTTTTAAAAACCTCATACTGTTGCTTTTAACGCTGTATGGTGCGTTGGTAGCTTTTTTATTATTAGTTTTATTGCCTATTGCTTTAATTGTCAAAGTTCCCTTAAAGCAGTTTTTACAGGCAATCGCAGAGCCTGTTTCTTTGGCTTTTGCGACCGCAAGTTCTGAGGCGGCACTGCCCAAGGCTATGAAAGCGATGCAGGCAATCGGCGTTCCCCAAAAAATAGTCGCCTTCGTCATGCCAACGGGCTATAGCTTTAACCTTGATGGTACTACACTTTACCTTTCTTTGGCTTCTGTTTTTGTGGCGCAGGCGGCAGGAATAGACCTTCCTTTGGAAACGCAAATTATTATGTGCCTGACACTTATGCTCACAAGTAAGGGCGTGGCGGGCGTGGCGCGAGCCTCTTTGGTGATTCTATCAGGAACGGTGGCTACCTTTGGCTTGCCTGCCGAGCCTATCATGGTGATTTTGGGCATTGACGCACTGATGGACATGGCGCGCACCTCCGTAAATGTGATTGGGAACTGCCTCGCAACGGTCGTCGTTGCCAAATGGGAAGGGGAATTTGGAAAAGTAGAGCCAAACGCAGACGTAGAAGAAATTGCGGCACATTAAAAACAATCATATCTTCGAAAGTTTATGCGGCACAATAATAGACCGTTACTCTTCTGCTGAGAGGCTGAAAAGTTATTTTCGCAAGCAGTCTAATAAAATGTATTTTAATGCCGTCAGGCATGACCGCTTTGTAGGAAAATCAGATTTTTTTCATCAAAGTTCCGTAGGAACGGCACTTCTTTGGTTTCGTTCCTACGGAACTTGGTGGGTGGAGATTTGCTTTTTTCTACAAAACGGTCGTCCCTCTGGGACTTTAAGGGTTTCATTTGATAAGTCCATAATAACTTTCTAAGAACCAAACAATCAGATGCAAATCATCACTTCTATATGGCAAGAAATCTCAGAAAAGTACAATATTTTTCAAAATATCAATACAGAGATTTTGAAAGAAATGACTATTGCATACAGTGGTAAAAAACGCTATTATCATAATATCACCCATATAGAAGATTTGCTTTTGCAAACGCAAACCTTTGAAAAACAGTTAATTAATTCTGATATTGTTTATTTTGCAGTTTTATTCCACGATATTGTATATGATGTCGCCAAAAGTAATAATGAGGAATTGAGTGCTGTTTTTGCCCAAAAAGCAATGCGAAAAATGAAGATAGACACAGGAATAATCCAAAAAACGTATGATTATATTTTAGCCACCAAAAAGCACCAACCTTTTCCCCAAGATGCTGATTTGCAGTTTTTATTGGATATTGATTTATCCATTTTGGCGAGTGAACCTGCTCGTTATCAGGAATATACACAGCAAATTCGCAAAGAATATAGCATTTACCCTGATTTCTTGTATAAAAATGGCAGGAAAAAGGCAATGCTTTCTTTTTTGGAACGCGAGCAAATTTTTTATTTCTATGACCAGCACTTCGAGCAACGCGCAAGAGCAAATATTGAAAATGAGATTCGTGTGTTGGGGTAGGGTTTTGACAGATTCTTTATTTTTGATTGCACCAAAACAAAAAAAGGGAAAAACTTTTCATAAGTTTTCCCTTTTTTATATTTCTAACTAATTTTTCAAAAAATCAATTTGATTCCCAAAAAAAACCTTATTTTTTCACTTCTTCGTAATCTACATCAGTGTATTCAGAACCGCCACCATTGTTAGCGTTACCGTTTTCGCCTGACTGACCTTCGCTGCCGTTACTTGCATTTGCGCCCGCATTTTTATACATTTCTTGCGAAGCCGCCTGCCATGCGCCGTTGATAGCTTCCATCGCTTTGTCGATAGCCTCTATGTCTTTTTGGGCGTGAGCATTTCTCAAATCTACAAGAGCCGCCTCGATAGCAGACCTATTGCCTTCGGTGAGGTTTTCACCGTACTCTTTCAGTTGCTTTTCGGTACTGAAAATCATGGCATCTGCGCCGTTTATCTTTTCTATCTTCTCTTTTTCTACTTTGTCAGTAGATTCGTTTGCTTTTGCCTCATTTTTCATGCGCTGAATTTCAGCATCACTTAGCCCCGAAGAAGCCTCTATACGAATTTTATGCTGTTTCTTCGTCCCCAAGTCAGTGGCAGAAACTTGCAAAATACCGTTAGCATCAATGTCAAAAGTAACCTCTACTTGCGGAATACCCCTTGGCGCAGGCGGGATTCCGTCAAGGTGGAAACGACCCAAAGAACGATTGTCCTTTGCCATTGGTCTTTCTCCTTGCAGCACATGGATTTCTACCGAAGGCTGATTATCTGCCGCCGTAGAGAAAGTTTGAGATTTTTTGGTTGGAATCGTGGTATTAGATTCTATCAATTTGGTGCAAACGCCGCCCAAGGTTTCGATACCCAAAGAAAGCGGGATTACGTCCAACAACAATACATCTTTGACCTCACCAGTCAATACACCACCTTGGATTGCTGCGCCCAAAGCTACTACTTCGTCAGGGTTTACGCCTTTTGAAGGTTTTTTGCCAAAGAATTTTTCTACTTCTTCTTGGATTTTAGGGATACGTGTAGAGCCACCCACCAAAATCACTTCGTCAATATCTTTCAAATCTAAGCCCGAATTTTTCAAGGCACGCTTGCAAGGTTCGAGAGTGCGCTGTACTAAGCTATCTGCCATTTGCTCAAACTTAGACCTTGACAGGGTACGCACCAAGTGCTTAGGAATCCCATTGACAGGCATAATATAAGGTAGGTTTAAGTCTGTAACCATAGAGCTTGAAAGCTCTATTTTTGCCTTTTCTGCTGCCTCTTTCAGTCTTTGCAGTGCCATTGGGTCTTTGGTTAGGTCTATGCCTTCATCTTTGAAAAACTCATCAGCTAACCACTTGATAATCACTTGGTCAAAGTCATCTCCGCCCAGGTGAATATCGCCATCTGTTGATTTTACTTCGAATACGCCATCACCTAATTCTAATATAGAAACGTCAAAAGTGCCTCCGCCTAAGTCGAAGACCGCTATTTTCATGTCTTTGTTTTTCTTGTCCAAGCCATACGCCAAAGCCGCCGCCGTAGGCTCGTTAATGATACGCTTTACGTCCAAGCCTGCAATCTGCCCCGCCTCTTTGGTGGCTTGGCGTTCTGCATCATTAAAATAGGCAGGTACGGTAATCACCGCCTCAGTTACAGTTGTACCCAAAAAATCTTCCGCCGTAGCTTTCATTTTTTGCAAAATCATCGCAGAGATTTCTTGTGGCGTGTAGAGCCTATCGCCAATACGCACGCGAGCCGTATCATTAGGACCACTTTCTACTTTATAAGAAATCGTTTCGAGTTCTTTGCTTACATCTTTTTGTTTTTTACCCATGAAACGTTTGATAGACATTACCGTTTTGCTTGGGTTGGTAATTGCCTGACGTTTAGCAGGGTCGCCTACTTTGCGTTCTCCGTTGTCCATAAAAGAAACGACCGAAGGCGTAGTTCTTTTGCCCTCGCTATTTGCAATTACGACAGGCTCATTTCCTTCCATAACGGCTACGCAAGAGTTCGTAGTTCCTAAATCAATGCCTATAATTTTTCCCATGATTGCTTTATTATTGTTTTTTTATATTTTTTAACTTCAAGAATACAAGTGGTAAACGACAAACGTAGCGTGTGGAGTTTGAAATCAAACCCTACATTTATGTTGTTCCATTTCCTTTCTCAATGTATGTGCCAATAGGGTTTGCTGTCATTTTGGCAGAAAATTAATGACAGTAATGAGCAATAAAAAAACGAAATACATTCCAAATCTGACAAAATAGGAAAGTACAATATCAAAAAACTAAAAAGGTAAGTTTTCTTCATTGTCAGGAGCATCTTTGAAGGTAAATTCGTCAGGAAGCGGGGCTTCTTCTTCTTTGCTCGCGCTGCCCTCTTTGGCGATGTCTATTTTCCAAGCGTCTAAGTTATTGAAATAGCTGGTGTTACCGTCTTTGGTATAGGGTTTTCCTTTGAGGTTAAAAAACACATTGATTTCGTCGCCTTCCTTAAAGCGGTCTAAAAGTTCGCATTTGTCTTGAATCAGTTGGAATTTGATACTTTCGGTATAGTTTCCGCTTGGAATTTCTACCACAAATTCACGTTTTTTGAAACGGTCGGTAACTTGTTGGCTATTGTATTTGACAATGAGCTTGCCTTTGACTTCGAATGATGACATAATATTAACAGTAAAATGTGAAATGTAAAATATAATTTTTCCCTCGTGCGTGCTTAGATACGAAAAAACACACTGTAAAAATTTGGCACTAAATTAATGAGAATGACTGGAATAATGAATAATCTGACTTAAAATTTTAACAAATTCATCTCCTTTTTTCCCCAGCCAGTTTAGCTCCATGGTTTCGTAATGCTGCCAATCGTAATATTTGTCAGGCGTAACATAGCCCATGTACGCCCCGTTAAAGCTGGTGATTATCAGCTTTAGCCCTTGTTTTTCAGCCAGTTGGGAGAGTGGCGGCATCAGTTCTCCCGAAAAATCGCAGGGCATTCCCAGCCAAAGCACATCACCGATGCGTAGGATAGAAACATAAATTTCGGGGTAAGGATACAAACTTTTGAAAACCCAATCTCGGAGTTTGACATTTTTTGCGAGGCGCAAATTGGTTTCGCCCATTGATAGCTTTAAGTGATGAATGGAAAATTGCGTTATTTTTTCAGTTTGGAGATTCGTTTTATCGTTTTCCAATATTTTTTTGGCGATTCCCTGCCCTGTTTTTTGTGTCCATTCGTAGTTGTGCGAGCCAAAATCTGTGGGCGTGTGGCTGGCAACCATGCCCGCGCTAAAAACGGCAAAGTCAAAAGTGGAACTATCTTTCTGTCCATTATTCTCCAAGAAATCTACGGCTTCTCCTGCATAATCTCGGCTAAACTCTTCGTGCAAACCGTCCATGCAGGTCGCGTGGGCTGAATAGGAAAACAAACAGGCTTTTTCGCCGCTTTTTTTTACCACTTTCAGGTATCTCAATTTGGTATCTAATAGTTCCTTTTGTTGGTGCAAACGGCTACCTACAAATTCGGGTGCGTCGGCTTGGCTGTAACTCAGGCTTGCTTCTTGCAAGTTTACGATAGCATTTTTGATGGCTTCTACGGACTGATTGACTATCATTGCGGTTAGCGGTTCGTCATAGCCTGCCGCCATGAACACGCCCGCCAAGCCTTCTGCCCAGCCGCCTATCGCGTGGTGCGTGTGTGTGGCTGTAAAAAACAAATTTTCACGTTTTAAACCAAGCTGAGGCATTTTTTCTGCCAATTTTTGGACTATCAGGGGCGGCGCAATGAGCAAATCGTAAGCAAGAATAACTATTTTCTGATTGCCTTTTTCGAAAGCAACTGCCCTAACATACAGCGAATCATGCACTTGGGCGGACTTGGCGCGTGCAAGCCCGTAACCCGCAAAAGGAGAAGCCTTTGTGGGGCTAATATTTCGTTTTGCCCAGCCTACTTTTAAGCGATTGACCGTATCTTGTTGATTTTCAAACTTTAATGCTTGTAAATTGGAAAGATTGGTTTGCCAGCGATTTTGCTTTTCTTCTACGGATTCCTCACTGGGCAAGGTAAATAAGCTCACCAATAGCATCAGTAAGAAAGCCAAAAAGTAAAGGAAAAAACGAAATATTTTCTTGAACATGATGCTATTTTACTTGAAAATCACCTTTCTGCAAATCTTCCCAAAATCTTGGGTAGGATTTTTCTACGACTTCGGGTTGCGCTATTTCTACCTCAAAGTGCAGCCCCAAAGGTGCAAAAGCCATTGCCATTCGGTGGTCTTTGTAGGTTTTTATCATGGCGTTGGGTGCTTTTAATTCCTGCGGCGCGATGTGCAGTGCTGCGTCGTTAATGTCGATGGCTTGTATGCCAAACTTGGCGAGTTCGTCCCTAACGGCTACAATTCTGTCCGTTTCCTTGATTTTCAGACTTTCTAAGCCTGTCATTTTCATGGCTACGCCCTTTGCCGCGCCTACTACTGCGATAGTCTGCGCCAAATCAGGGCAGTGCGTAAAGTCCCACTCAAAAGATTTTTCTGTTTTTGTTTTTCGCAAAAGCACACCATCAGCCTCAAAAACGGTACTCACGCCAAGTTTTTCCATGATAGGCACAATCTCAGCATCGCCTTGTAGCGAATCTTTTTTCAAGCCAAGTAGCTTAATTTCAGCCTGATGTGCGAGGCTCGCTATTGCGTACCAGTAGCTCGACGCAGACCAGTCGGACTCTACGGCGTAGGTAGCAGCATGGTATTTTTGTGGTGAAATATGGATTGTATTATTGTTCCATGCGTGCGTTACGCCAAAATTTTCCATGAGTTGTAAGGTCATTTGGATATACGGCATAGATGCAATTTTGCCCAATAACTCCAATTCCAAGCCCAAGGGAAGCATCGGCGCAATCATCAGCAAGGCAGAAATGTACTGACTGCTCACGTCGCCGCGAATAGCCAATTTATTTTTTACAGGTTTGAAATCTCGGATATGAATGGGCGGGAAACCTTCTTGACGCACATAATCGATGGTAGCTCCTAAGTCGCGCAATGCCTCTACCAATAGCTGAATCGGTCTTTCACACATTCGCGCAGAGCCTGTCAAGACGGTTTCTCTATTTTTTGCGGTACAGTATGCCGTTAAGAAGCGCATGGTCGTCCCCGCGTCCAGCACGTCAAGTGTGAGGTCATCAGAAGCCAATAGCCTGAGCATGGTCTGCGTATCGCGAGCCTCCGAAAGATTGCTAAGGCTGCATGGTTGCTCGCATAGTGCATTGATTATCAATACTCTATTACTTTCGCTTTTGGAAGAAGGAAGCAAAATAGAGGTAAAAATGTTTTTACTTGGGTGAAAAACTTTGGCAGAAGGGGCGTGGAGAATATGGCTTGTCATTCGTTTTTTATATTTGATAAGTAGTGATTAGTAGTTAGTAATTAGTAGATAGAATTTAGTTTTATAGGATAATGAAAACCAATAAGTTACAATTTATTGATAGAAAAAAATTAAAAAGAGATGCCTTCATAAATATCTGAAAGGGTCATACTATAATCAATGCTTTCCATACGCACCAGACTGCCCAGCGCGGTAAATTGTTCTTGTTCCCATTTGGTATCATTTATGCGTCGGTGAACTGTTACTTGGGGCTTGTATTGGTCAATCAAAATGTATTCGACTAAGGTTTCTATGCTTTGGTAAGCCTCCATTTTTTGGATTTGGTCTATATTTTTGGTGGATTTGGATAGAATCTCTACGATAGCAAGCGGATTGAGCAGCTGATGGAATTTATTGCGTTTTTCCTCTGATTTTGAGGTTACTACTACGTCAGGAAGTGGCGTTTTGGTGCTTACTTCTAAGCGAATATAAGTTCCTTGCGAATAAACTCTTATGTCTTTCCCTTTGGAAAAAATACCAAGTGCAGTATGCAGATTGGAAGTAATAATGTCATGGTTTTGTGTTGGCATCTCAAAAATAAGGGTAATAGGTTGTGTACCAAATTCATCACTCAATACATAGCTTACAAACCACTCTGGTAGAGGCTTGCCACTGTGCGCGGGAATAATCTCTCCATCAAAGTATTGGAATTTGTGTGCTATCTCGCCCGCCTCTGCCCTATCCAAAAAGCTGAGGTAGTCTTCGTAAGAAAACCCAACGGCTATATCTTTTCTTGGTGTTTCGAGTAAAGTCATTTTATTTTTAAGTAAAATTTATTATAGATAACTTGCTTAAATAATTGCAGTTTTCAAGCCCGTTAGGGCTTAAATATTGGTAGCGTAAAGCATCTCCTTGTTTTCACAAGCCTCGTAGAGGCTTAATACGGTTCGCCGCCGCGATTGAACTCCTATAGACTCGTGCTATGAATTATTATAGTAGTTCCCCCCGCTAAAGCGAGGGGTTATCTTTAACCACGCCTTTTAAGCCACAATGGAATTGGCGTGGAACTTTATAACTACTTAAGGCACGAGTCTAACGGAGTTAGTAATACATTGATTGTCATTTATTTACTATCGCAGCGGCGAACCGCCAATATCAAACACCTAACGGTGTTTTTAATCTGCAAGATGTATTATAAACAAATTTAGAAAAACACAAAGACAAAACTAATACAAATAAACGCCAAACTTTTCCTCATTTTCCAGCTCTACGTGAATGTGCTGGCGTATGGTCGTAGAGAGTTCGTAGCCCGCATAGTCTGCCGCAATCGGAAACTGCTTGTAACCGCCTCTATCTACCAGCACTGCGGTTTGCAACTTTTTGATTTCCGTTTTCAGAAAAGGGCGTAGCGCGTAGGCAAAAGTGCGCCCTGTATTCAGTACATCATCTATGACGATAATGGTTTTATTTTTGACAAAATCAATATCGCAGTCCAGCCTGACCTCGCTTTGAGTAGGGGCAAACTTGTCTAAGCTAATCGTAATCAAGTGAGCAGGAATGTCTGCAACTTGCTCAAATTCAGTATATAACAGCTTGGCAAGCATATAGCCTCTATCATATACGCCCGCAAAAATCAGTGCAGATTCACCAATGTTATTTTCATAAATTTGGTAAGTCATTCGCCTGATTTTCTGTGCTATTTGTTGGCGATTCAGAATCTGATGTTGTATATCAAGCATTTTAATCGATTTTATTTATAATTCCTCAACTGCTTGAGCAGGGCAGTCATGTCTTTGGGGTAATCTGCCGTACCCAAAATTACTGTATCGTCTAAGTCCTTGAAAGCCAGCGAATAAGCGTGCAAAGCTACGCGCTGTATCAGAGGCTGTTCGTCCGTATCTTTTTTTAACCTAAAATCTCTTTTGATTTCCGAAAGGTACAAAAACTTTCCGCCATACTGTGCATCAGAAATAATAGGTGCGCTCAGGCAAGAAAGATGAATACGAATCTGGTGCATTCGCCCTGTCAAAGGCATACACTCGACCAACGTATTTTGTTTGAAAACCTCTTTGGTTGTAAAAATGGTAGTGGCATCTTTTCCGTTAGTGCGGTCTATTTTTACGCCCCCAGTGGGAATCGGTGTGATGGGCAAATCGACCATTACACCCTGAAAATCATGGATTCCGACGGCAACGGCATGGTAAAGTTTTTCCACTTGGCGTTTTTCAAACTGGATAGCCAAGTGGCGGTACGCGTCTGGATTTTTGGCAATCGCCAGCACGCCCGAAGTTTCCTTGTCCAAGCGGTGCGCCACCTGCGCGTCTTCATACAGCTTTTTTACCATGCGAAGAATGCTCAAACCCTTGGCATCAGGGGTGCGTTCGTCCAAGGTAGCAATCTGGGGCGGCTTATTGATAAGCAAATAGTTGTCATTCTCGAAAACAATTGCTTCTTTTATATCAAAAAATTTCATGGTGCAAAGATAATTTGTTTTTTGCTATTTTTCAAACTACCTTCGCATTGAAACCCCTACTTTGATGAAAAACACGTTGCAACTCTTAAATATAGACACTTTATTGTCTTTTTTCGAAACAAAACAAGATTTAAAAGAGATATTTGAGGCTTTTTTGGACAATACACACGACCTCATCAGTGAATTAGAAAACGCACACAAAGAGAAAAATTTTGCTAAAATTTCCACCTATGCCCACAAAATAAAGTCAGGCTATAAACAAATGCTTTTGGCTGATGCGGTTTTGATAGAAGAAATTGAAAAAATAGCAAAAAAAGGGGAGGGCATAGACCAGATTGGTGCGTACCTTAGCGAGCTACGAAGTGGCTACAATGCTATCATCAAAGAAATGCAGTATTTTATCAGAGAATATTGATTATCAAATTTTTGCTAATATTTTTTAACCTAATTTTGTATGAAAAAAACGTACTATTTTTTAACCTTCATTTGTTTTTCACTCTTTATTTTTTGGGCGTGTAGCTCTAAAAAACAAGCAGATTTAATCGTTTTCAATGCCAATATCTACACTGTGGATAGCAGTTTCCAGAAAGCGCAGGCTTTTGCGGTCAAAGATGGGAAATTCCTTGCCGTAGGAAGTTTGGAAGAAATTACAAAAAACTATCAGTCTGCTAATCAAGTAGATGCAAAAAATCAATTTGTCTATCCAGGATTTTATGACGCGCACTGCCACTTTTTTGGACTGGGAAAAGCCATGCAAGGAGTGAATTTGGTAGGCACAAAATCTTTTGAAGAAATTGTCAATAAGTTAGTAGATTTTAGCCAAAAAAATCCTGACAAAAAGTGGCTTTTGGGCGGAGGCTGGGACCAAAACGACTGGGAAAACAAAGCTTTCCCCAACAGAGATACGCTGGACAAACTTTTTCCCACCACGCCCGTCTATATCGTCAGGATTGATGGACACGCGGCTCTGGCAAATGCCACTGCCTTGCGCTTGGGCAAAGTGGGCGAAAAACCTTTGATGGAAGGTGGGCAGGTAGAGGGTGGCGTGATAGAAACCCAAAACGGTAAAGTAACTGGTATTCTGATAGATAACGCCATGCGGTTAGTGAGTAGCGTCATTCCTGAGCCTACCGAAGCGGAAATCAAACAAATATTGCTCACCGCCCAAAAAGTCTGTGTAGAAAATGGACTGACGACTGTAAATGATGCGGGGTTAAGTCCCAAAATCATAGAAATTATTGATAAAATGCAGCAAAACAAGGAGTTAAAAATCAGAATGTACGCCATGGTCAGTGCCACCCGCGAATATGTGGATTATTACACCAAAAAAGGAATTTACAAAACGGATAAACTCAACGTGCGGTCTTTCAAAATTTACGCAGATGGTGCGCTCGGCTCGCGAGGTGCGTGCCTCATCAAGCCGTACAGTGATGACGCAAAAACTACAGGCTTTTTGCTCTCGCAACCTGCTGAATTACAGGCAAATTTCCAACTGATAGCCAATAGCGATTTTCAGGCAAATACGCACGCCATTGGCGATTCTGCCAACCGAATCATCTTGGATATGTACGCCAAAATGCTCAAAGGCAAAAATGACAGACGCTGGAAAATAGAACACGCCCAAGTGGTAGATTCTATTGATTTGGCAAAGTTCAGCACCTACAATATCATTCCTTCCGTACAGCCAACGCACTGTACCTCAGATATGTACTGGGCAGGGCGCAGGCTTGGGGCTTTGCGCGTGCGCTTTGCCTATGCGTACAAGCAACTGCTCGCACAAAATAAAATGCTTGCTCTTGGCAGTGATTTTCCTGTCGAGGCAGTCAATCCTATTTTTGGATTCCATGCCGCCGTTGCGCGCCAAGATGCTAAAAATGAACCAGAAAAAGGCTTTCAAATGGAAAATGCCATCAGCAGGGAAGAAGCTCTGCGCGGCATGACGATTTGGTCGGCATACTCGAACTTTGAGGAAAAAGAACGCGGAAGTATCGAGGCGGGCAAGCAAGCAGATTTTATCATTTTAGACCAAGATTTGCTGACCACAGAAAGGAAAAAACTGCGCGATACCAAGTTTATAGCAACCTATATTGGTGGAGAAAAAGTATATGAAAATAAATAGCGATGAAAAAGAAACTCCTATTTGCTAAAAGACTGTTTCTCTTGGTATTATCTCCTATCGTACTGTATTTGGTACTTGCTTTACTGGGGACGCTGATTCCCGCAAGCACCGAAAATCAAGAAAATAAGGGCAATATTCCTATTTTTATTACCTCCAATGGTTTTCATACTGCTGTCATTATTCCTTGGGCGGTATTAAAACCAACTTTATTACAAAGTGTTGATAATGAAATATTTAAAAAATACGAAAACTACCAATATATCAATCTTGGCTGGGGAGATGAGGGCTTTTACATGGGCTTTATGGACAACCAGTCGCCCACACTTGCCACTTCTTTGGCGGCATTGTTCCTGCCCACGAGTAGCCTGATGTACCTTGAATTTTATGATTTCGAACCCCAAGCAGATGAATCTACTATTCGATTGATGATTGACCAAAGTCAGTTAGAAAACTTAGTCAGTTTTATTGAAAATTCCTTTCAAAAGACAGCCCAACAACAATTTATCTTTCATTCCAAAGGCTACGGCGCAGATGATTACTTTTTCAAGGGGCAGGGCAGCTATCACCTTTTTAGCACCTGTAACAGTTGGACAAACAACGCGTTAAAAGCAGGCTCACTTCCTGCGTCGCTTTGGTCGCCTTTTGCACAAGGGGTGATGTGGCGCATGAAAAAGTAAGGGAAAGTAACCTATTTGAGTTCAAAATCAAGTAAAATCTAATTAAATCTGAACAATACGAATCAACAAGAGGTAAATAATTTTAACTAAATTAATCAAAAAAGAGAAATCAAAAAAGAGAAATTATGCAAAACAGACGTGAATTTTTAAAAACATCTTTGGCAGTAAGTGCGGGCTTTTTGGGCTTGCAACAGCTTGTAAATGCTCAGTTTAGAGAACCAATTACAAAAACACTCGATTACGGATACGGCGAACTAATGCCTGACCCCAATAAAATCATGGATTTGCCCAAGGGCTTTTCCTACAAAATTATTTCTCGCAAAGGAAACAAAATGGCAGACGGATTCTTAGTGCCAGGGCGACCTGACGGAATGGCTACTTTTAATGGGGCTAACGGCAAGATAATCATTGTTCGTAACCACGAAAATAGTCCTCATAATCTGGTAGATAGCGCATTTGGAGAAAACTACAGCTTACTTTCAAAATTAGACAAAAAGAAATTTTATGATTTTGGTCGCGGGAAAATGCCTTCTTTGGGCGGCACAAGCACTATTATTTTTGATGAAAAAAAGCAAGAAATTGTACAAGAATCACTGAGCTTGGTAGGGACAAATCGCAACTGTGCGGGCGGAAAAACGCCTTGGAACTCTTGGATTACCTGCGAAGAGGACGTAAATCTGGCTGGAGAAGTTGCCGAGAAAAGTCATGGTTTCAATTTCGAGGTGCCTGCTACGGAGAAAATTAGGTTAGCAAATCCCCAACCTATAAAAGCAATGGGCAGGTTTAACCACGAGGCGGTTTGTGTCGACCCCAAAACCAATATCATTTATCAGACCGAAGATGCACATGATGGCTTGATTTATCGCTTCATGCCTCTCAATCCCAAAGATTTGACCAAAGGTGGGAAGCTACAAGCCTTAGCCATCAAAGGACAAAAAAGTCTTGACACGCGCAACTGGAACGAGTTAAATACCACCAAAGTAACAGTAAATCAAGAGCTTGAGGTGGAGTGGATTGACATGGAAAATGTAGAATCGCCCGAAAATAATTTGCGCTACCAAGGCTTCGACAAGGGCGCGGCAAGGTTTGCCAGAGGCGAAGGAATGTGGTTTGGAAACAATGAATTTTACTTTGCCTGCACCAACGGCGGTAACATTAAAAAAGGACAGGTTTTCCGCTACAAACCAAGCCCAGCAGAGGGAACAGCAGAGGAAAATAGGCAGCCTGCTACCGTTTCGCTGTTTGCCGAGCCTAACAATTCTGAGATTGTCAAATATTGCGATAACTTGACCATTGCCCCTTGGGGCGACATAGTGATGTGCGAAGACGACACTGACCCCTATTTGGTAGGTGTAACGCCCAAAGGCGAGTTTTACCGACTGGCGCACAATGTGGGGTTTAAGTGCGAGCTGGCGGGCGTAACTTTCTCTCCCTCTGGTAATACGCTATTTGTCAATATCCAAGATGCGGGATTGACACTGGCGATTACAGGCGCATGGAAAAAATAAAAAAAATATTTAGACTTCGTGTAAAAGTGTTTTTTATCGTCTAACTTAATGAAATGATTTTATTCAACTCCTAACGGAGTTGGGAAAGATATAAACTTGTTTTGCTACCAACATGAAGTGCCTAACGGCACAAAATACAATTTAAAAAAAGTCCGTTAGGACTTCAATGTTGGTAGGAAATAAAAACATAAAACCCAACCCTGTTAGACAGTTCTATCGAGGAGTTGAATGAAAATATACCAAATTAGGAATCAAAATGAGATGTAATAAAATATGGCTAATACCTATACCCAAATCCATTTGCAATTAGTTTTCGCTGTCAAATACAGGGAGGGACTGATACAAGAAAGTTGGAAAGAAGAGCTTTATAAATATATCACAGGAATTATCCAAAACCAAGGACATAAAGTCCTGATTATAAATAGTATGCCTAACCATATACATATTTTGATAGGTTTTCGCCCAACTCAATTTCTTTCTGATTTGATGAAAGAAATAAAGCAGTCATCGTCAAGTTAGATAAACGAACAAGCATTTCTAAAAGGCAGATTTGCTTGGCAGGAAGGTTATGGTGCATTTTCTTATGGACAATCGCAGTTGCCAATTATCGTAAAATACATCAAAAATCAGGAGGAACATCATGAGCAAAAGACCTTTTTGGAGGAGTACAAAGGGTTTTTGAAATTATTTGAAATAGAATTTGATGAAAGATACATTTTCAAAGAACCAGAATGAAATAATTTTATTCAACTCCTAACGAAGTTGAGAAATATAGGGTGTACGAATAAATGCATATAATTTGTAAATTAGCAAAAAAAATAAATATCACCTTATTATGGACAAAGAAAAAGCAACAGCAATCTTACTTCAACGCCTTGCGGAGTGGGAAAGTAAACCCAAAACTGATGGCTATCAATATGAACAAAGTTTTATAGAAGTCATGCAAGGCT
>JAAFJS010000101.1 GCA_013298985.1 Cytophagales bacterium | reverse complement strand
CCTCCAAAGGGGGAAAATAGCCTTTTGTGGGGGAAGGTTATCATGCAATTAGAATTATCACCAATTTATTAACTACAAAATGGACTTACCAGTTGGCGACGCTTTTGTTGAAAATATCCAAAATAATTTGATTGAGAATGGTAGGAATCAGGTTTTGTTCGACCTGAATGAGTGTCTGGTTTTGGTCAAAATCTGCAAAAAAGGAAAACTCTTGGTCAAAATCTTGGCTTTCGTCAAGGCTATTGGTGTATTGGACTTTGATGCCAATGGTGAGGCGTTGGCGTGAGGCAAGTAGCTGTAAATCACCTGTTTGCTGTCCCGAAGGAGCTACAGGCGTAACCTCATATTTGGTGATAGTACCTGCAAAGCTCAGGTGTCCATTGCTCGAAATCAAGCCTAAGCGCGTATTGCGTTGGAAATATTCGCGCAGGCGTTCTGTGAAGTTAATACCCAAGTTGGCGGGACCGTTGGCGACCTCTACATCAAAGTTATCAATATTCATGGTCTGGACGCGTGGGTCTAAGTTTGTGCCTTGGAAAGACAGCGAAGGCGCAGACGCACAGCCCGCCAAAAAAGGTAAAGCTGAAAGAAGCAATAGATAAAATAGGGTGTAGCGGAGTTTCAACGATTGAAGTTTCATATTTTTTTGTTTTTGCAAAGGTAGCTGAATACTTTATTTTATCTGTCGTTTTATATGTAAATAATTGTAAATGAGTTAGTTAAAAATGGTTAATCTACTCTTCTAATCCGTACTGCTTTATTTTTCTGTAAAGCGTTCTTTCCGAAATGCCTAAGTCTTGGGCGGCATTTTTGCGCTTGTTACTATTTTTCTTTAACGCCTTGACTATCATTTCTTTCTCTTGCTTTTCCAGCGAAAAAGTATCCTCGTCCATCACGCTGTGCGATATGTCCTCAACCTTGATGTACTCAAAGTCCTCGTTTTCTTCTTTTTCACTTTGGGCAGCGTTCAAGAGCAATGAGGACGATTGGGCATTATTGTTACCGTTATTGCTGTTATTTGAAGTATTAGAAAAAGAAGGTGTTGAATAAGAGTTAGTTGGCGTAAAAATATCTTCCTCAACGTTGGTGAATAGATGTTTATTTTGCTGAATAATCGTCTTACCCGAAGTTTCTCCCTGCAAGATACTCAATACCAGCTTTTTGAGTTCGGCAATGTCTTTTTTAACATCAAACATTGCCTTGAACAAAATACCTTCGCGCTCACTTAGCCCTTCGTCCCTGCTTTCGCCCAGCACCATTGGGAGCATATTCATCTGATTTTGAGGAAGATATTTCATCATTACCTCCGCAGTGATGTCCTTGTTGTCGACCTCTAAAACGGAAATTTGGCTGGCAATATTTTTTAACTGCCTGATATTGCCTGGGAATCGGAATTTGAGGAGTAATTTTTTTGCATCTTCATCTAAATTGATGGGTTTTGCAAAATTTTTCTCTGCCAAATCCGAAGCAAACTTCCTGAATAAGAGCAAAATATCGTTCCCACGTTCGCGCAAGGGCGGAATAAAAATAGGTACGGTATTCAAGCGGAAGTACAAATCTTGGCGGAACTTGCCGCGCTCTACCGCTTTCATCAAATCCACGTTGGTCGCGGCTACGACACGCACATTGGTTTTCTGCACCTTCGACGACCCCACGCGAATAAACTCACCATTTTCTAAGACGCGCAACAGGCGCGCCTGCGTTCCCAGTGGCATTTCGCCAATTTCGTCCAAAAAAATAGAGCCACCATTCGTTTCCTCAAAATAGCCTTTGCGACCTTCGGAAGCTCCTGTAAATGAGCCTTTTTCATGCCCAAAAAGCTCAGAATCTATCGTACCTTCGGGGATTGCCCCGCAGTTGATAGCGATAAAATTGTTGTGCTTGCGCGGGCTAAGTTGGTGAATGATTTTGGAAAAGGATTCCTTGCCCGTACCACTTTCGCCTGTGATGAGTACGGTCATGTCTGTCGCGGCGACCTGCACTGCAACCTGTATGGCATGATTTAGCGCAGAGGAGTTGCCTATAATGCCAAATCTTGATTTAATATTTTGATTATCAGTCATTTGTTTTTAAATTTTTACCTGCTTTTGCATATAATCTTCCCATTGTTCTTCAAATACCAAATTGATAGGCAGGTTTACATTTTGAATGTTTTGAATTACATCTTGATAAACCAAATTTAATTCTGGTTTTTGTGGTGCAGTTATCCAAAAGTCAATAGAGAAACGATTTTGTAGTAAGTCGTTTTCTATCGTATGCAAATCAATTCTCAACTTTTTGGCTATTTGCTTTAAAGACATCTCTGTATTTGTATCAAAAGAAACTGCCTTTACAAAGTGGTCAATATCACTTTTCCAATATCTATCAAATCTAATAGTTTTATCTTCCTTCTTTAAAATAACATTATTTTCTATCAAAGTCCATTTTTCATCTGAAAGATATTGAGATAGCAAAGTGTCATATTTGCTGATGATATATTGCTTATTGCGTTGCTGTTCAAAAGAATAGGGTAAAAATAACTTGCTGTATGCTTCTACGATTTCCTGAAAATTGCCATTAATACCACTTCTAACAGCTATTTTGCCAAAATGCAGGGCAGAATCGTCGGGAGTCAAAATATTTTTCCCGATGAAACTCCTAAAAGTATTGATGTCCAAATAAGGAATAAAACTATGCTTTCTTATTTTCTCTTTAATAAGCCGCAAATAATCTTCTATGATATGTACTTTGAGGTTTGGATAATAATTTTGAAGATTTTGTATGTCTTTCAGCCCTTCAATAAAAGATATTTTTCCATCAATCACCGAATAAAATAGCAATCCTATGTTAAAAGATTCCCTTTTTAACAGCGAATGTTTGTATTGCAAAGTGGTATAAATGAGTTGATTTTTCATTTGATAAAACTTTTAAGTATGCTGATAAATTGTACTGCATTTTGTTTGACAAAATAAAAATAGTCCAAAACACTGTCTTTATTTGTCAAATAATCATAACTATTAAGTTGTTTAAAATATATATCTAATTGATTTAGATTGAGTTTAGTCAAATACTCAAAGAAAGTATTGAAATACTGCTCACTCACATTTTCATTATTTTCTTTCAAATAAGAATAACAGAAATGATGAACACTAAACTTGTCTTCCCAAAGATGCCTCTTAAAATTTGATATTGTTTCTTTTGATATATCCAATGCTAACTCATGGTCAATCAACCACAATTGCTCCGTTTCTGTATGGATAAGTAAATTTGTTTTATAAATTCCTCTATCTCCATTTCTTATAAAATTATCAAAAGCATACAGCGTATCTAACTCGAAAGACTTTTCCAATATCTCTTTTTTAATTCCGACTTCCGCTTTGATTGTCCCTTCCTTATAAATTGTTCCAAATTTTATTCTTTCATCTTTACTTTCTAAAACTCTAAATAAAGATGACGGCAATTGCATTTTAAAGTCCTCAGAAAGGTGAACAAGTGCCGCTTGAGGAACAAGGCAAATCAAACATAGTTGCCAAAATATTACCTATTACCTCTGCTGTAACACAATTTCGAGATTCTATTTGTTCACTTGTATAGAGTTTTAAAACAAAAGGGTAAAGTTTTCCCTGTATTTCAACTTCTACAAGCCAAGGTTTGGTATGACCTCCTATCTCTAAGACTTGTATAAAATTTCGTGCTTCGTAAATAGGTAGCATTGTATTCTATTTTAATATTTTGATTATCAGTCATTTGTTTTTAATTACGAATTTGTAATGACGAATTACTAATGTTTTGTTAATTCATTAATATTTCATTTCTTTCATTTTTGTGCATAGACATCAAATAATCAATACTTTGCCTAACCAATTCAGTATCATCAGCAATATGATGAATCTTTATTTTTCCATCTAAACTAAATACATTTCTTAAAGATTGGATATGAGAACCAAAACCATAAATATAAATTCCCTCTTTCAAAGCTGCTTCTACTACATAAGAAGGCGTATTTTCTAATAAATGAATAAACTCTTCCTTGAATATCTCAAAGTATTTTTCTAAGTGAGTTGTGTCTAAGTTGGGGTCAAAAATGAGTTTTTCTTCCTCTTCTTGACTCATTGCTTTTCCATTTTCTTTCTTAAAATTGATTTGTAAAGATTTAAGTAAATTATTTACTCCTAATTTTATAGTTGTATCATTTACTAAATTCCCATTAGAAATAATAGATACTTCTATTTTACTTGCACTTAGCTCTATCAAAACAATTACTTTTGTTTTTAACAAGTCTTTTTTAAGAAAGTTAGCAATGAAATATGATTTATAAACCATGTAAACTTCTTTTGCTCCACTATGCTCTGCACTATCTCTGAATGCTCTCTTTTCTACTTGGGTGCACGCATTAGGAATGGTAAAATAAACTATAATTGATGGTACAAACCAAGAATTAGATTTATTAATTCGCTTTACAACATTTCGAATATAATGCTCAAAAACCTGAAAGTCTGCAATTACTGAATAATTTATAGGTTTAATAATTTCAATATTCTCTCTGTTTTCTTTAACTTCATCACCTATACCAATAACTTTGGCTTTTGAAGAACCTTTCTCAATAGCTTCTTGCTTATTAATAAGTAGATATAATTTTGTAGGCTCTTTAAATACTAATTTTCCATCTTTGAAAATACAAGTGTAGTTTGTCCCTACATCAAACCAATATTCTGGAGCTAATGCTTTAAATATGTTCATTTTAAATTTTTATTCTATACTTACTAATTTCCTCACTTCTGATACTTTCATCTAAAGTTACTTTTTTGTGCAAAAGAAATATCTCCTCCTTGCGCCCTCATCTGCTTTACCATTTCTTGCAGTTTTCTACTTTAACACATTCAACTCAAACTCAAAACCTTTTAGGACTTCCTCTCCAAAAAGTTTACCCTCAAACGAATCCACCACTTCGGTTTTGCCTCCATGTCTATAAATATAGGCTTTTTGCTCATACGGATTAATAAGCCACGCCAAATGACAGCCATTGGCTATCCATTCTCGCATTTTGAGTTGTGTACTTGCCAATTCATCAGAAACAGAGAGTAACTCAATCACAAAATCAGGGCAAATAGGTGGAAATTGCTCTTTCTCCTTTTCGGTAAGGCGTTCCCATCTCTCTTTACTTACCCAAGCAGCGTCAGGTGAGCGCACCGCAGTATTTTCCAAACGAAAAGCTGTGGAAGAATCAAAGGACTCTCCCAATTTATTTTCCATATTCCACTTCTCCAGTTGGAAAGCGATTTTCATATTTAATCTTCCTGTTTTTCCTCCTGTATTTGCCATAACAATGATATTTCCGTTTTCATCTCTTTCAAATTTTAATGGGTCGTTTTCTACACAAAAACGAAAGAACTCCTCATCGCTAAGGCGGAAAGACTTCATCGTGAGTACAATAGGCTCTTTAATTAATTGCATATTTTGATAAAATTTAATTTTAAATTAAATTATTTTTGATACAACTCCACACTTCTGCCATCACTGTCTTTGACTATGGCACTATATCCAAATTCTGTCGTTTTTGCTGGTGAAACAATCTGATATTCTTTTGCTTGCAAAACGTTCATTGTATTTTCTAAGTCCTCCACTTGAAATCCTAATCGCGTCATTGTATCTGCCTCATTTTCAGATTTTAAAGGATATAACTCAAAAACTATATTTCCCATTTGGGAAGCATAATGTGCTGCACCCTTGTCGTGTTTTTCTTTCACAAAGTCCAAACCCAAGATTTGATAAAAGTCTTTTAACTTTTCTATGTCTTTGGATTTGAGAACGATAAGAGAGAGTGTGGTCATAGATATTTAACAATATTTTTGAGAAATTCCCATGCAAATCTAATATTAAAGACAATCACTTCTTTCAAACTTATCATAATCACTGAAATACAAAACTCCCATTTAGATTGTAACTTTCCGCGATAAGCTACCAATGAAGCATAGTTTTTCCCTTTTTCTTCCCAATCTTTGGTTTGAATTAGTTCATCTTCTGGATACTCTGACAATTTTTGTGGAAAGTTCCCCCCGCTAAAGCGAGGGGTTAATCTAACCCCTCGCTTTAGCGGGGGGAACTCGTAGAAACTCAGTCTGCCACAAAAATTGTCAGACAACCATAATTTCTTCTTATATGCAAATAAAATTTTCAAATCTTCAGCTTTCTCATCTACTCCAAGTATTTCAAAATAGTTTTTGAGCATAAATATCTTAGTCTTTATTTTTTCTATTACTTAAACGAACTCACCAACCTTCCACAAACTTTGTCATATACCGCCTTTTCAGCAGGAGGATATTCCAAGACAAAGGTTTTGAAGGTGTCATCTATCAGCATGGTTTTCTGGTAAAAAATATTGCCCTCTTTGGTATAACCCGAAATAATAAACCAATTGGTTTTCAAAACTTTATAAGTAACTTTCTTGCTTTTGCTATCCATTTCTAACTTCCCCTTGATGCCATGACTCAGTGCATCAATCTGCCCCCAAACTGCCAAACTCACTTTGCTACCTTTGGAAGTAAACTTTTGCCCATCTCCATTCTCCGCCTCGCCCTGCGGAATAAGCGCATTCGGGTAGTCTATGCAATAGGCAAAGCGACTATTGCAGTAGTTTTCATAGCTCACTTGGGCGCAAATAGGTAGCTTTGCAAACAAGAGTAAAAAGAAGAAAATGAATAATTTAGGCATATATTAAAGATTAAAGGATATTTCATTTAACATTCTTTGCTCATCAGCTTCATTCCAATTATTTTCTTCCCAAATCGTATCAGCCAAATCCATTGCTTTTTTAGCAAAGTATTTCACCAATAACTTCCTGATTTCCAGCAAGTCTTGTTCTGCCACATTGCTTGCAAATAGTTTTAACAATTCTAATTGTAAATTGCTAAGTGAATTTTGTACTTGCATGGTATTAATTTTAAAAAATCTATAATTTAGCTCTAAATTTGAGTCCTTTCAAAGGTATGTGAAAGTTATAACCAAGTGAATAATAATATAAATGTGCTTTAAATTATTTTGCATTTATTTGATTTTCAAAAAGTTAAAAAATTTATATCTTTTATGTATTTGCTATAACGTATAGTTTTTATTATCAACACTTTTCAAAATTACTAAAAAAAATTATTTTGACCTAACTCCTTCCTTGTTGTTTTTGTTTTTGCCTACTTTTGTATCTAATCTTATTCGTTTGAAATCATCAGCTTGGACATTCATTTCTGTTTGTGTAAGAACACTTTTTAACTTGATAATCACCAAGTTATTTGCTATTTATTTTGGCGCAAATGGCTTGACATTATTGGCGCACTTTCAAAATCTGCTTGGCATGGTAACGGCTTTGGCGGGTGAGGGTCTAAACAAAGGCATCATTAAGTTCCTTGCACAGCACGATTTGAAGATAAAAGACCAACAACAATTTTTTGCGCTGGGGGGCTTGCTAAATGTTGGAATTTTTGTAAGTGCTTGTTTATTAGGATTTTGTTATCGTGATAGCTTTGCACTCAAATTTTTGGGTGATTTCTCTTTTTTCCAATGGTCGTTTTTTGTAGCACTTCCCTTACTTGCTAACTTGTTCAATCTGTTCCTGATAGCCGTAGTCCAATCTCAGCAGCACTTCAAGTTATTTTCTTTCCTCAATTCACTAAATATCGTTTTGAGTGCCTTATGTATTTATTTATCAATTAGTTACAATGATTTGTTCACCGCCTTGCTTGCTTATGGCGCAGGGCAGGGGCTTGCGCTATTCATCACCTTGCCCATTGCGTGGAAGTTCCTGCCTCGCCTTTCGTGGTCTGTATCCTCACAGACCGTTAGTAAGCTACGCCAACTCTCTGATTTTATGGCGATAGGCTTGAGCATTGTTTTGTTTAGTCGCTTTGGCACTTACTTGTTCCGAGAGTACAACATGGCGACGCTGGGCATGACCGAAACAGGGCTTTGGGAAGCAGTAATGCGGCTTTCTGACGGGCATACATTTGTGTTCAACGCAACTTTTGTGGCTATTTTTTACCCAAAAGTTGCGGGATTAGTACATGAGCCAGTGCAACTTCGGAAATATTTGTGGCAAACTTTCCGATTTATATTGCCTTTGATAATGGTAGGTTTGTTACTTATTTTTATGTTGAAAAAGCAATTAATCATTTTACTTTTTGATGAATCATTTTTAATCACCGTTTTTTTGGTGGGTTGGGTACTTTTGGGCGATTTTTTCAAACTTATTAGTTATTTGCTTTCCAATGTATTGATTGCCCAGGGGCGCAGTTGGCTTTTTGTTTTTTTACAAGGTGTTTTTACAGTACAGTTTTTTCTGCTCATGTATTGGTTTACTGCTCATTTTGGGTTGCTTGGCTTGGGAATAACGTGGGTAGTCAGTTACGTGCTTTCTGTAACTGTGCTGACTTTGATTCTGAGAAAAACACTTTTTGGATAAACTTATTACTTTACTTTTTGTGTGTTTTTATCTCATTTTGTTTTCGCTATTTTATCCAGTAAGTTTGCTACTTTTTTTGTCAAATTTTTATTTGTAAACTCCTCTATATCAGTAGTTTTTCCCTCGATAATGCCTGTTTTTTTGTACTCCTCATACCATGCGCGCAGTTGGGCTTTTATCGCATTTTTGTCTTGGTAACTCACTGATTTGCCAGCTTTGGTGCTTTGCATGAGCTTATCTACATCACTGCCCACTGCGCCCAGACACAAAATCGGTCGCCGCGCCGCCAAATATTCAAAAAACTTTCCAGGGATACGCCCCATGATGTTTCCAGCGTCATTCAGTAGCAAAAGTAGGGCTTGGGTATTGACCACATATTTCAATGCCTCGTTTCTTGGCACTTGTGGAATGTAGTCAATCAGGGCTGTAACCTTGTGTTTTTGAGCAGTTTGCCTTACTTTGAGGTCGACTTCTCCTACTAATTGTAGCTTGAAAACCTGCTTAAATTCTTCTACTTCCTCACTGAGTTCGCGCATGGCTACAAATAGATTTTCAGGGTTACGGTCTTGCCCAAGTAGCCCCGTATGCGTAAGGGTGAGCTTCCAGTCAGGTGCAAAATTGGCGTGCTTAAAATCGTCCTCATCATATCCCCAAGGCAGTACACTTACATTTTTTGCACCAATTTTTTCTAAGTCTTTTTTCCAAGTTTCGCTGACAATCGTAACAGTATCAGCCATTTGGAAAGCCTCTTGCTCCATTTTTTTATGCTTTGCCCATGCAAGTTTGGAAACATTTAGCCGTTCGTACAAATCCATCTGCGTCCATGGGTCTTGAAAATCGCACAGCCAAGGAATCCCTGTTTTTTGTTTGACCAAGCAAGCGATTCGAGTATTGGAGTGCGGGGGACCATCAGAAAAAATAGCATCTACGGGATTGGTTTTGAGGTAGTTTACTAAAAAATTGACCGAAGGACGAATCCAAAATGCGCGTGCGTCAGGAATAAAAAAATTACTGCGAATCCAAACGGAGAGCTTATGTTGCCAATTTTCTTTTTTATCCGAGGCAACTAAGGCATGGTTTACATTGGCATCAGGGTCTTTGCCCGTAAATTTTTTATAGAGGCGATAAGGTTCGAAAATAGGCTGTTTTAGCACCGTAATTGTGGGAGGCACATCTTTGAGGTTACTTTCGTCGAGGCTGGGGTAGTGGGCATTTTCCGCAGTATAGATAATAGGCTCCCAGCCAAACTGCCGCAAGTATTTGGCAATTTTGAGGCATCTCAGTACGCCAATGCCGCCACTCGGATACCAATAATACGTGATGATAAGGACTTTTTTCTTTTCCATAGACAAAAATAGAAAAAATTAACGGTTGATAGAAAAAGTAGTATTTTTGTAACAATCATTTTATTTATCAACTCATTTGGCAAAATAAAAATAATGCAAACCCAATTAGACCAAATCAATACACTACAAACCCAAATACAAGCACTGAATACCTTGCTTTTGCGTTCGCAAACAATGGTATTACAGCTATGGGCAAAAGAAAACCCTGAAAAATAGCCACTAACCTAACTTACACCAACTGCTTGAGCGCAATCTCAAAAGCATGATGCGCTATCAGTGTCTTGTCTTCATTGATGGCGCGAACCTTGCGGAGAGCCTTGCGAATGGTCATTGCCGTATCCTCAAAAATAGCTCCGTCCGTTACCTCCACTTCGTTCCCCATCAAGTAGGCAAATACGCGAGCCATGCCACAGTTGGCAATGAAATCGGGAATCAAGGAAACTTGTTGGTCAGCATATTTTCCTGTTGCGCCCATGAAAATTTCAGGGTCAGCAAAAGGTACATTCGCACCACAGGCTATCAATTCCAGCCCTGTTTTCATTAGGCTATCCACCTGAGAACGAGTTACTAAGCGGCTCGCGGCAGCAGGAATAAAAATTTCCGAAGGTGTTTCCCAAATTTGCTGATTGATTTGCTCAAAAGACATCAAGTGTGGAGAAACCAGTTTATTTCCATCTTTGTCTAATAAAAATTTCGTAACTTCTTGAAAAGTAAAGCCTTGTGGATTGAGCAAGCCGCCCACCTTGTCTATAATTCCTACGATTTTTACACCCATTTTTGCCAAATAAAAGCCCGCCGCACTGCCCACATTGCCCCAGCCTTGAATAATAGCGCGCTTTTCTGTGAGATTGCCACCCCAAAGCTCGTAGTAATGCGCGACAGACTGGGCAACGCCATAGCCCGTAATCATATCCGCAACCGTAAGTTTTTTGGCTAAGTTAGGCGTGTAATTGGCATCTTCGATGACTTTGGAAACGCCTTGGCGCAGTTGCCCTAATTTATTGATTTTTTCGCGGTCAGTCGGGTGAAAATGTCCTGTAACAATGCCTTCTTGTGGATGCCACAAGCCATATTCCTCTGTCATAGGTATCACCTCAGCAATTTCATCAATATTCAAATCGCCGCCTGTGCCGTAGTAATTTTTGAGCAATGGTACGACTGCTTTGTACCAACGCTTCAAAACCGCTTTTTTGCGTGGGTCGTTGGGGTCAAAATTAATGCCTGATTTTGCCCCACCAATCGCAGGCCCCGAAACGGTAAACTTGATTTCCATTGTTTTGGCGAGGGACTCTACCTCGCGCTTGTCCAAGCCCACGCGCATACGCGTACCGCCACCTGCCGCGCCGCCGCGAAGCGAATTGATGACTACCCAGCCCGCCGCTTCAGTTTCAGAGTCATGCCATTCAAATACAATTTCAGGTTTTTTATTTTCAAATTTTTTCAGTAAGTCTTCCATCAAAAAATATATGTTTATTGGTTTTTGAGGGCAAAACTACAAAATTAAACTGAATACCCACTCCATTATCGCCTCAATCTTCCCGAATTGTCGCCCTTCATTAGGTTTTCTACTTCTGCTACCGTAATCAAGTTCACGTCTGCGGGTATGGTGTGCTTGAGGGCGGAAGCACAAATGCCAAACTCTAATGCCTGCTGTTCGTCTTGGTAATTGGTCAAGCCATAAATCAGCCCAGCCATGAACGCATCACCGCCACCAATTCTATCTACGATTGGGTTAATTTCTTGATAATCAGTTATTAAAAAATCTTTTCCGTTCCACATTTTTGCCCTGATTTGGTTATGGGACGCGCTGATGGAGATGCGTTCCGTATCCACTATTTTCTTGATTTGAGGGAATCTTTTCATCATTTTTTGGGCAGCACTCACAAAAGGATTTTCTGTTTTTTCTATCGGAATCCCAAAAATCTCGTCTAAGTTTTGTTCGTTGGCGAGTATTAAATCGCAGTTTTCTACCAGTTCGGGCATGATTTCGCTGGGTTTTTTGCCATATTTCCAGAGATTAGAACGGTAGTAAATATCCGCAGAAATAAACAAGTTTCTCTGGCGCGCGATGCGGATTGCGCGCTTACATTCTTCCGCACAGGCGGCGGACAGCGCGGGCGTAATGCCTGACCAGTGAAACCAAGTTGCGTTTTCAAAGATGCTTTCCCAATCAAAACAGCCTACCTCGATTTCAGCAAAGGCAGAACGGTAGCGGTCATAAACGATTCTCCCAGAACGCATTGCCACTCCGTTTTCCAAAAAATATAAGCCCAAACGTTCGCCTCCAAGCTGGATAGAAGTCGTATCTACGCCTTTTTGCCTCAAAAACTGCATGGCGGCATTGCCCAAAGGATTGGCAGGGAAGCGCGTAACGTGCGCGACAGGAACGCCCCAAGTGGCAAGTGCAACAGAAACATTGGATTCGCACCCACCAAAAATAATTTCTAAGCTATTTGCCTGCTCAAATCGCTGAAAATCAGGAGGAGAAAGGCGCATCATCATTTCACCAAAGGTGATAACTTTATGTGAAGCCATTTTTTTTAACAATATGTTTATGTGTTTTCTGATACAATGTAGTTCCAATTTTTAACTTTTGTCTTTCTAAACTCAAAATTTCTAATTTTTATGAAAAACTGTTCCTTTTACCTTGTATTCTTTTTGTTTTTGACCGCCTGTAATTCCGATAAAAAAGTAAACCAAAATGAGCAGTGGATTGCCTCTGCGCCCGCGGGAAACCAGTACGTCAAAATCGACAAAAATGGCAAAACTATTCTGCCCAATGGTCGCTTTATCACGCCGCTTGGCAAGCAAATCACGACTGCGCCACACCCCTACGGACTAATCCTCAGCCCAGATGGTAACATGGCTGTAACCGCTAATTCTGGTACGTCGCCGTTTTCTATTACGGTGATTAAGAACCTATTAAGTGAAAATCCTATCGTGCAGCAGATTCCCGAAGGCGCAAAAAATGAGGAAGGAGTCTTAGAAGCAGTTTTCATGGGTTTGGCAATTTCGCCTGACAACCAAACGCTGTATGTGGCGGGTGGCGAATCAAATAAAGTTTTTTTATTTGACTTGAACACCAATCAGAAAAAAAGTGAGATTAATTGCGCTTTAAAAGTTGATAATGAAGACTTTACGCATGGTTACTTAGGCGATATGACGTTGAGCAAGGACGGAAAAATGCTTTATGTAGTCGACCAAATCAATTTTCGTCTTATTACGATAGATACTGAAAAACAAGCAATTACAGCAAATATTCCCACAGGTCGCTATCCTTTTGGGCTTGCACTTTCCCCTGACGAAAAGCAAATTTTTGTGGCAAACGTGGGTGTTTTCGAGTATAAACCTTTCAAAAACATTGATTTAAAAGACTTAAAAAATACCTCAAGAGATTACCTAAGTTCTGCTTATAATTCCAAAGAAATGAAGGAAGGCATTGATTCTCTGGGTGTTCCTGCGCTGGGCGACCCCAACGCGCCAGAGGCTTTTTCTGTTTGGGCGATAGATTTGGTAAAAAAGGAAGCAACCGCTAAAATCAAAACAGGCTATCTTGTAGGCGCAATGGTGGAGGATTTTCCGACTGTGGGTGGCTCCAGCCCTAACTCTTTGGTTGCCACAGACAAATACGTTTTTGTGAGCAATGGAAACAATGATTGCATTTCTGTTATTGATATTAAAACAAATAAGGTAGTCAAAGATATTTTCCTTACCCTTGACGAACGTTTGGGCAATCTGCGCGGGGTGATTCCTTTTGGTTTGACGCTTTCACCTGATAACAAACGTTTGTACGTAGCAGAGGCGGGTATCAATGCGGTGGGCGTGATAGATGTGGGTGAGCTAAAGCTATTGGGGCATATTCCCACAGGCTGGTTTCCTGCCAAACTAAAAGTGAGTAATGATGGCAAAAAACTAATCGTAGCTAACGCCAAAGGCTATGGAAGTGGCGCAAATGGCGGCAAAGATTTCAAAACTGGTGATGAAGGGAGCTATATTGGCGCACTGATGAAGGGTACTGTTTCTATTTTTAATATTCCACAAGACAATGAATTAGAGGCTCTTACAAAGCAAGTGATAGAGAATAATTTTAAGTTTGAAAATGTGTTGTCTGTGGGGAGCGGAGTGCCGCCCACACAGACAACGGCAGAGGGCAAAGATAAAAACCCCATTCCTCTCTACTCCAAACATTCAGAATCTCCAATCAAATATATTGTGTTCATTTCCAAGGAAAATCGCACGTATGACGAGGTTTTTGCTCAAAATCCAAATGGAAAAGGGGATACAACGCTTGCTCGTTATGGAATGAATCGCACTTTTGCCAATAAAAAAGGTGATTTGAAACTCTCTGGTGTAGATGTGATGCCCAATCATCATGCTTTGGCGAAACGCTTTGCTATTTCTGATAATTTTTACTGCGATTCTGACGTTTCTGCGGACGGACATCGCTGGTTAGTAGGCACTTATCCTAACGAATGGGTGGAAACCAGTACCGCCGCCGCCTACGGTGGAAAGCGAAATATGCGCCCCGAATCTAAGGCAAAAGGCAATTTGGCATTTGTAGGGGCAGCAGGAGCTATTTTTCCCGAAGACTACAATGAGGCAGGCTCCATTTGGGAGCATTTGGACAGGGGGAAGATTGACTTTTTCAACTTTGGGTTTGGGGTAGAAATGGGCAGTGCGCTTTACAGCGACAGCACGCTTAAATACGGTGGTGTAAAATATATCGTGAATTATCCGCTTCCTGCACCACTTTTTGACAAAAGTTCAAAGATTTACCCTACTTATAACATGGCAATTCCCGACCAGTTTCGTGTAGATATGTTCAAGAAAGAGTTTGAGGAAAAATGGTATAAGTCGCCTGTGGGGAAAGATTCTCCGCCGTTGTCTGTGTCCTCACAGACAACCACCATTCCCCAAGTCCTGACGATTATTATCCCCAATGACCACGGTGCAAGGGAAAGAGCGCACGCAGGATTCCCTTTTGTAGAGAGCTATATGGCTGATAATGACCTTGCTATCGGTAGAATTGTGGAATATTTGTCCAATACACCTTACTGGAAAAATATGGCAATCGTCATCACCGAAGACGACCCCCAAGGCGGACGCGACCACATAGACGCACACCGCAGTTTGCTCATGGTGATTTCACCTTATACCAAGAAAAACTACGTCAGCCACGTACATTATAGCTTTGGGAGTATTTTCAAGACGTTTTGGCACATCTTGGGCTTGCCTTACCTGAACCAGTATGATGCGGGTGCTACTGACCTCGCTGATATGTTTACCGCCACGCCCGATTTCACGCCCTACAAGGCTCTGCCCATAGACCCGCGCCTCTTTGACCCACAAAAAGCACTTGACCCTTTTGATGAAAAGTTTGACTGGAAGGCTCTGGGCGAATCTGAGGAAATGGACAAGGTAGAAGATATGCAAAAACGAAGTAAGGAGGAGGATAAGAAAAAGAAGAACTAAGAAATACAGGAATCCAAGTTAGAAATAATAGGGTGGTTATTTTATTTCTTCCCTCAATGCTTGGATTTGCTCAATGGTTAAGCCTGTTCCCTGAGTAATAGTAGTATTATCTAAGCCCAAACTGATAAGGTTCTTCGCCTCTGAGGGTTTGTGGGTTGAGTTTGAGCAATAAGACCTCATCAAGAATAGGTTTACCATTTTTTTCGCTGATGGTATAGGGGGAAGTTAGCACCACTATCACATAAACGGTTTGGTCAATGCGGAGTGCCGCCCAGTTGTACTCTTTGGCTTTTTTTGTTGCTCGGCAATCAACATTAAAAAGTAATGTAGAAACCTGTCAAAGTGATGGCGGCAGCCGCTGCTGCCATACTCGACTCTTTGGATTTCGACGACTATTCTTCTATCAATAGTTTCAGCAAAAATGTCAAATCCGCAATGGTAATTGTCAAAGTCAATATAACCAATTTTTGGGGCGGGGCACCGCTGCGACAAACTTTTTCTCGGTTTCTATTTTATCAACTTCTACTTCCAACCCCAAAATATCACGCACAAAAGCCTTGAATACGGTAATATTTGTAAATGCTTTTTTGAAAATTACGGTTGTCTGACAATTTTTGTGGCAGACTGAGTTTCTACGAGTTCCCCCCGCTAAAGCGAGGGGTTAGATTAACCCCTCGCTTTAGCGGGGGGAACTTTCCACAAAAATTGTCAGAGTATCAAAATTACTTCATTGTCTAAGTTACCAAGCATAGTTTCTGTATTTTTGTTTTATACAAAGATAAGAAATTAGCCTGAAATCTGGGATAAAAAACTACAAAACTTGGATTACAAATCCAAAATAAAGTAGGGCGAGATTGTTCCACAACGGTTACAAATCCCGCCCAGTGGAAGCCAGGGCATTAAATACTTCCACTTTCAAATCATCAAATCGTGCTGACATGAGAAATTGATTCAAATTTTCTTTTGATACTGTCTTGCGTTAGAAGATTATCAGCAATAACATCTTCTATTGAATTAAAATCACGATGAAGTTCTTCAAAACAATGAGCTTTTTGCATATTTATGAAAATAGGGTAGATTTTTTGTACACCAATAAATTTTAAATTTTCCAAATGAAAATCTAAAATACCTTCTTCATAAAAAAATTGACTAACATTTGATAAAAACTGAGAATGAGTAGCAATAGATATTGCCTTTTTTTTGCTTTCTGCAATTGATAAACTACTATTTAATGTACGTATAATGAAGGTAAAATTTTCCTCACTATTACTTTTATCCTCAAAAAAATATATTAAATCACTGGCAAAAATATTTACTCCTTTTGATTCTATTTCTGAAAAAGGATAATCCCTCCGTTTCAAAATCAATGTTTTTGCTTGCTCAATAGTATTAAAATCAAAATAAGAAATTCTACTTAAAATAGAATATTCGTCAAAATTACCTTTGACCCTGAATAAGTCATTTATTCCTAAATAGTTATATTCAGGATTTAGTTTTATTTCATCGTTTGCTTTTTGCTTTGCTAATTCATCTATGTATGAATCTTGTGAGTATTCTAATATATATGATTTTAAAATACCAGCAAAGCCTACTTCTGCTTTTTTACTACAATAAAGAAGGGTAACACCTATGTTTTTCATGAATTTTTATTTTTCCTTCTTTTTATTTGGATTTTGCACCCAATTATCATCTTGCCTTTTTTTATCGAGAGTAACCATTCTATCCCTTTTTTCACCTTTTTGGTGCTTTGTTTTCTTAGCACCGCTAAAACTTCCTGTGCTTTGATTTTTCTTACCATGAGCATACACCCTTCCACTCTCATTAGTGATATTATTGAGTGCATTTTTAGCAGTATTGCCACCATGCACCATAATTCCTGCCCCTGCAACTGCTGCTCCTGCACCTGCTATGGTAAGTGTTCCTACACTACCTACTGTAATGGTGACTCCTCCTGTTCCTACCAATGCGCCACCTGCTATCTCCAATGCTCCCTGTGCCACACTTGCCAAATCGCCTGCTTGTTGCCCTGCTTGGTGTGCAAAAGACATGGGTTGTTGTCTTTGTACTCCGCTAAGTACCACATTTCCATTCATATCTACTACATTAGTATTATTGGAAGCAACAGCATTAGCAAATCCATTGGCAAATTCGACAGTAGTTTCTACAACTGCTTTTGCGCCTGACTTTATCATTTCCCAGCAATCTCCATTTGGACAATCCCCCTTTGGGTCATTATACCTAATCGGGTTGTTATAAGAGTAGTGGTAAGGCGTAAGATTCTCTTGGTTGCCATCTTCTGACCTTGGGTCGACTTGCAAGAACCTACTCGTCTGTAAGTCATAATCACGATAGAGTGTTTCATACCAGTTCAAATCAAAGTCTGTGTTTTTCTCTACGCCACCATTGTATTGGTACTTGTTTTCCCTATTTGGGGTCAGCGTCCAGTCCAGCCCCCTCATTCCCAGCCCGAAAGGATAGTAGTGATTTTCCTGCACGAGGATAGTCGTAGGCACAGACTGCACTTTGACGCTGATGTCATCAAAGAACACTGGTGTAGTGCTGGTATTTTCGCAGATGACCTCGATATCTACTGCCTCTTTTACGGTCAGCCCTATGCTTAGTTCTTCCCATTTGTTTTGCCCTTCTAAGCTGACATTTTGGCTGAATGTTACCAGCTTTTCTGCTGTCCCCTGCTTGTAAATATTCACCAAAAGGCGTGCCGATGGAGGTGGTGTTTGTGGGCTTGGGCTGGCTCGCTGCAATGTGTAGGTGCTAAGGCTGGTTTTGGTGAATCTGGAATCTGGAATGAAAGGCAAAATTACAAATAAGCAATAAACTTAGGTACAAACCCAAAGCAAAATAGGGCGAGATTGTTCCACAACGGTTACAAATCCCGCCCAGCAGGATTTACAGTTAGCCCAATACTTACTCAAGTTATTCCAAAGAAATAGGAAAATGCCACTTATTTTCAATTAAAACTAACTTATCACCTTTGAAACCATAGGTTATATAATACCACTCTTTATTCTCTTTTTCTGCGGGGTAAATCTTGATTTTCTCATCTTCCCATGGCGAAACATAGACTTGCTTGGCTACTGTCAAATTGGTATCTTCTATATCTCTGGGTACGCTTCTGTGATTATCTTCCTGTTCCATATAAAATAATTCATCTTTTTCAAGATAACTATTGTAAACTTTGTAAAAACTACTCCCATCCAAAAGAGTTTCCCCAAAGTGAATATCTTTAAACTTCCAAGTAGTATTGGTGGTATAAATATTATTGGGTTGGCTTCTATCAAAAGCCTTTTTATCTATTACAAACAAATGATTATATGCAGGAATATTAGGTGATAAGAACTTTTCAGGAAAGCCAGAGAAACATATATAAAGCTTATCCCTAAAATTAAATGTAGTAATATAGGCAAAATCAACACTTCCTTTTATATCGAGTAAATATTTTTTGCCATAAATTTCTACATAATCTCTAAACCCTATTTTGTATTCATAAGTAAACGCTAAGGTTTGTGCGTGTTTGAGTAAGGTTTTATCAGGGAGTTCATAGTAAGTGTATTGCCTCACCGAATCATCATAATTATTAGTGGGTTCTCGTTTAAGAATTCTCAAGGAATGATAAACTATCGTATCATTGCCTCGCAATATATTGACTAATCTTTCTGTTTGTTTATACCTACTTCCCTGCCCCATAACCTTAGAACTTAACAAAATTAAAGAAATATAAAAAATAATCATTTTCATGAAAAATAAGATTTAGTGAGGTGAATAAAAGAAAATGGTATTCCCTTGATAAGCTGTACTTTTATACCTTGTACCTGTTACTTGTTGCACGTCTTTGGGACCGTGAGTAACAGTAGCACCAGATTTGTTTATCATGGGATGGTCTGGTGGCTTATTACCTGTTCTTTCTCTTATATTGTTAACATTATCATAGTGATTAGCACCACCCGAAGGGTCTTGGTTGTGAAGTCCTGCTTTTCGTGCTAAGGCATGAAGGGCTGCCCCTACTGCTTGCTTTACATTTTTGTCTGCTGAAGTTTGCCCTATGGCAAACTTTTCATCAAAACTGCCTGCTTTGGGACCATTTAAACCTGCTGTTCTCCCTTCAACAACTTTATCGATTGTGGCCACTTTTGTTTTATTTTCATTCATTTTATCTTTTGTTTCTTGAGTTTGTGTTACTGCAAGCACACCATCTGCATAAGCATCCTCATATTTTTTATGATTGACATAGGTATTGGTAATCCCACTCATTTCGGCAAAATTATTGGGCGTTCCTTCTGTGTAAGCAGCTTTGGCAAGATAAGTCAGTTCTTTTTGTGTACCTACATATACCCCTTTTAGATTATTATTTTGTGCATTACCACTTGTATGTATGTATATTTTTTTGTCATCTTGACCATCAGAACCCATGTGTCTTCCATCTGGAGAATAATAATCCCCAAAATTTTTCCCATCTGGGTCTATCATTCTTATTGGGTTGTTGCCAAACATACTGTATGGGCTAAGTGAATAATAATCCTCCGCATGAGGGTCTATCTGCCAAGTTCTATTGGTCTGATAGTCATATCCTCTGGCATCAAAGTCGCTGATATTCAAGTCAAAATCAGTCTGTTTCTCTTTGCTTTGGAAAGTAAACTTATCTTCCTTCTGATTTGGTGCCACCCACTCCAGCCCCCTCATCCCCAGCCCAAAAGGATAGTAATGATTTTCCTGCACCAGAATAGTCGTAGGCACAGA
>JAAFJS010000100.1 GCA_013298985.1 Cytophagales bacterium | reverse complement strand
GGGTTTACTTTCCCACTCCGCAAGGCGTTGAAGTAAGATTGCTGTTGCTTTTTCTTTGTCCATAATAAGGTGATTTTAATTTTTTTTTTGCTAATTTACAAATTATATGCATTTATTCGTACACCCACATTTAACATTTAAAAAGTCTGATTACTTAAAATATTTCACTCATCAATTTGGCTGAAAAGTCAGATTGATGAGTGAAATAAAAATAATTATTTATAAGTTTTAATTAAAAACACTAATTTATATTTTTAATTGAATATTTTTGTAACTTAAAAACTCATAAACTCCAATACTTTTTTAATACTATGAACGAAGAACTCCTCCAACGAAATCTACATCAAAGCCCCGAAAAAATAGGGCAGTGGGATTTTTATAATATAGGTGCTACAACCATAAAAGCATTAAAAGAGGCAGGCATTATTTTGAGTGTAGATTATGGAGATATTGACAACAAAAAAGTTGATGCAATTATTATTTCAAGAAAAAAGGTAATTGCTATTATTGAATATAAAAAACCTACTGAATTTAAGACCAAAGCCCAACAAGACAAGGCAATTAACCAAGAAATAGAAGTTGCCAAAATCTTAAAAGCAAAAATTATAATTGCTACTGATACACAAGAAACTATTTGGGTAAATGTGCAAACAGGAAACCGCATAAAAGGTGAAAATGGACAAGAATTAAAATATAAATTTGACAAAGCAGACGAAAAACTACCTACTTTGATAGAAAAAATTAACTTTTCTATTCACGAAAAAAACGACCAAATTAAACCCAAAGAATTGGTAAACCCAACAGATTTGGCACGCAGTATTTGGCAAGATATATGGTCAGTAAGTGGGGCAACACCCGAAAATTGTCTTTATACTTTTGTAGAATTATTTATTTTCAAATATTTAAGTGACTTAGGAGTTTTACAAGGTATCTATAATTTTGATGCTTTGATGAGCAGTTATTCAGGAAATAATCAAGAGGAAGTTTTAGAAATATATGCTGGTACTATTCGCCCCAAAATCAAAGTTTTATTCCCAGAAAATCCAAAAGATAAAACCACGATTATCAACGGAACTATTTTTGTATCCAAAGACCAAAAAGCAGTAAAAGGATATAGCACAGTTTTTAAAAAAGTGTTGGAAAAATTTAAAAATTATGGCAAATTAGAACATATTGATTATGATTTTAAAAGCCAATTATTTGAAAGTTTTTTAAAAGAAAGTATTTCTAAGAAAAACTGGGGACAATTTTTTACGCCTCTTTGCGTTGTGCGTGCCATTACAGAAATGGCAAAAGACGACATCAAAGAAGGTATTACAATCTGCGACCCCGCTTGTGGCGTGGGAAAATTCCTTTTAGAACCTATCAAAAAACATTTAGAAAACTTTTATAAAGTTGATAAAAAAGGCATTACTCCAAAAATAAAATTGGTAGGTTATGACAAAGGTTTTGATAAAGACGAACAAAAAACAATCATTTTGGCTAAGGCTAATATGTTGATATATTTTTCGGATTTAATCAGAGATAACCCCAACTTGACAAATAAGTTTTCTGACCTTTTTAATGAAAGTTTTGAACTCAAAACTAATTCTATTTTAGGCACTTTGTCTGAACCTGTGCGTGATGAATACGATTTGATTTTGACAAATCCACCTTATGTAATGAGTGGTAGCAGTAATCTGAAAGAAGAAATCAGCAAAGATGGTGAACTCAAAGATTACTATAAAATCAATGCATCTGGTGTGGAGGGTTTGTTTATGGAGTGGATAATTCGGGCTTTAAAACCTAATGGAAAGGCATTTATCATTGTTCCACAAGGCTTATTCACTCGTCAAAACAATAGTAATATGCGTCAATTTATCCTTGATGAATGTTATATTGACGGCATCATTTCATTGCCAACCAAAACTTTTTTTACTACACCACAAAAAACATATATTCTTTGTTTGACTAAAAAAGCAAATAAAAAAGATATACAAAATTTTCCTGTTTTTACCTATTTGGTAAGTGAAATAGGTGAAAGTAGAGATATTTATCGTTTTCCTATTCCTCAAAATGATTTACAAGAGGCAGTTGAGTTATTCTCTTTTTATAAAGGAAATAAACAAGGTTTTGCTAAATTTAATCCTGATAAAAAGTGTAAAATATACCCTATTGAAGTATTTAAGCCCGATATTTATTGGGTAATAGATAGGTGGTGGACACAAGAAGAAAAAATAGCACTTGGTATTATAGAAGAAAATACTTCTATTGGAATAGAAAATCTTAGCGAAATAGCAAATGATATGTCTGATACTTATAAAGATATGTCAAATATTTTAAAAGGAGTTGGAGAAAAGAAAAAAAATGTTTTTGAGTATAAAAGTATTTCTTTGTCTGATAAACAATATTTTGATTTATTTATTGGAAAAAGAATTGTCAAAAAAGATATTATCAATATCAAAGGTAATATTCCAATTTATAGTGCAAATGTGAAAAACCCGATTGCTTATCACCACACAAGCAATATTACAGATTTTAGTAATGATTTTGTTTTGTGGGGGATTGATGGGGATTTTGAGTTTAATTTTATCCCTAAAAATACACCTTTTGTTTCTACCGACCATTGTGGGGCTATTCGTATTCTGAATGATAATATTTTGCCTACTTATCTAATGATACAATTAGACAAGGCAAAGCACCAGTATGGTTTTGATAGAGGTGTACGTTCATCTATTAAAAATATGCAACAGGTAAAAGTTGATATTCCATTTGACAAAAATGGGCTAATAGATGTAGAAAAACAACAGGAAATAATAGAAAAATATCTTTCTATTCAAGAATTAAAAGACAAAGTACAAGAATATTACAAAAAAATAAAAGACTTAAACATAGAAATGGAATAAATTTTATGACAACTCAACCTCTAAACGAACTAACAAAAGGTCTTGATAACCTCATTCAAGTCCTACATTTTTGTAGTGAAGATTTAAAAATATTCCTTGATTCTACTCCACCTGAACAAATCGCTGAAAAATACCGCAAAATTGAAGAAATCAAAAAAATGATTTCGATAGAATTAGAGAAAATTAAAGCAACAGAAATTGACTTTTCATAATTTTTAGCTATAAAATTGGGCTTGTATAAAGTAAACAGGTGCATCTATCTACTCCTCCTCCTTTTCCTCCTCTTCGCCTTTCCCGTCCAGGTTAATCACATTGTCCTCGTAGTCCCAGTTGGGCTTTACCTCGATAATTTCTTTGAAGAAGAACACCTTTTCGGGGGGAATCCTATTTTTGAAATCACCTCTCTCCCACTTCCCGTCCCCGTTTTCGTCAATCAGCACGCGGATTCGTTTTTTGCCCGCCTTCACGTAGGTAAATTTAAAATTGGTAGCGTCAGCTATTTCTTGCTCTACCTCCTTCCAGCCCTCGTCCATGAGCTGAATCCTAAACTTTTTGTATGCCGCCGTTCGGACTTGCCCACTAATCGTCCCAAACTCGGCGGGTTTGCGGATAGGGTAGGAAATCAAAGGTCTTACCCCAGACGAATCATTTTCTATGGATTGAAAAACGCCTTTTTTGAAGGTAAAGCTGAGAGGTTCTTTTGAAAATATTTTCTTGGAAAGTTTTACCTCTGTTTTCTTTTCATTCCACTCAAAATCAGCAAGTTCAAACTTCTGCCCAACCGTATCTTTGGCTGAAACCTTGCAAATCACACTATCCAGATTGATGTCAGTTTTCATCGGTTTGTTAAAGCGAATCGTCATATTTACTTGGTAGGTACTGTCCTTGCGTGGCTCAAAGGCAAATCCGCTTTTGGGAAACTCATAGAAATTTATTCCCATTGGGCGCAATTTTTCTATTTTTTCAAACTTAAATTTTGCTGTATCTGTTGCCACATTGCCCAAACTGTCTTTTATCGTTAAGATGGTTTGTATGCTATCCGTAGGCGTATTGCTGGTATGAAAAAAACGTATAAAATCTTTTTCTTTGACATACAAAACAGCCGTATCGTATTGACTATCTGTGAATTTGACTTCGAAATCCGCTATTTCCTTGCTCGCTTTCCATTCCATATAATGTCTATTTTTCTTGGGCTTGAGCAGTTTGATAGGTTTGAGGTCAAAAGCATTGACGCGCAAGTCATTGACTATGTAAAAAGGTCTTTCTATCAAATCGATAGGCTCGCCTCGGAAAGCGATTTTTTCCTCTATATCGCCATTGTAAATATTGTCTTTTTTCTTGTCTTCTACCAGCGCATAGATTCTGTACCTTGCTGATTTTAAGTTACCTAACCTAAACTCTCCCAGCGAATCCGTTTGTGTATAATAAAGAGGTTTCTTTTTGTCAATGTCAATCGTATCAATCTCCGCATTGTAAAGCCCGACCATACATTTGATGATGGGTTTATTGTTCATCAGGTCTTTGACCGTCCCCGAAATAAACAAAGAATCAATGGTAGCGCCAGTGCTAAACGCTATTTTAAGATTTTCTGCTTTCTTTTTTTCATGTATGTCCGCGATACCATCTGCAAAGTCAAACACATAAGTTGTATTCTCATCAAGTTCTTTTTTAAAAGTCAAAATCAGTTTATTTTGGCTCAATTTGTATTCATAATCATTGTCTTTGCTCAGGGTGGGGGTGATGAGCAAGGTCTGTTTGATATTTTTTAACTCAATAAATTCATCAAACTCCAAAGTAACAGTTTTCCCTTTGTAGTTCAGACTTTGGTCTTTGGGTATAGAATTGAGCAGTACAGGCGGTTTTTCATCTGTGGGACCTCCCGTAGGCGTACCCACGCTCGCGCAGGAAGAAATCACGCTACTGAAAAAAAGCAGTGTGAATAAGTTGTTGATAAGTCGAAAAATAAATTGCATCTCTGTTTTTCTTGCAAATTTACAAACAGTTTGGAAATGAGGCTGTTAAATTTTAATAAAAAATGGTTTTAGTTTCCTTCAAAGAAAAACTAAAACCAAGAAAGTATAAAAGTAAGGTGTTAAAATATTACAAAAATATCATTTTTTATCCAACCTGAATGGACAGTTTGAGCAATTCATTAGAAACTTTTAATCCTGCGCTCTCAATAACGGCTTTGTTCATCTCAAATTTGAGCCTTTCATCTTGGATAACAAAGTTAATGCCTGCACCTTTCTTTGCCAAGTTATCGCCTTCGGTGATGAGCAGTATGCTATTTGATTTGGTCTGTGTTTGTACGCTTTTGACCTTGTGCGAAAAAGCTCTTTCCACAAAAATAATATGGCATTTAGCAAAATCTGCCTCAGTATTTACTTTTCTGACTACAATTTTCTGATTACTTACGGCTCTATTTTTCATCAAAGTCTGTGCAGTAGTAAGCATTTCATTATCTCCATACACGCCAATCACAAAATCGCCCGCCTGTTTTTGTTCAGGCCACTCCACATATTTGGTAAAACTATAAAGCAAACCTGCATAGACTCTGTAATTATTGTCTTTTTGGTCTTGCGCGTGCAAGGGGAGGTGGCACAGACAAAATACCAAGCTCAACAGTTTGAAAACATTACCTACTATTTTATTCATCTTTCAAGTTTTTTTAAGTCAATCAAACTAATTTTTATCACAAATAATAAAACTAACCTACTGGAATAGCGAGTTTTACCAATTCATTAGAAACTTTCAAACCAGCATCTTCGATGGCAGACTTATTCAATTCAAATTTTAGCTTTTCGTCAATCGTAATAAAATTGATGCCTGCGCCTCTTTTTCCACCTTCTTCACTTTCCGTAATGAGTAACGCATGACCTGACTTTGCTTTGGGGTAAACGGCATTAAACTGAGTGCTTTGAAATCTTTGCACATAAATAATATGGCATCTATTGGCATCATCGGCAGTTTTGACCTGAACGACAATGATTTTCTGACTGCCCACCATTCTACTTTTCGACATTTCCTCTACGGCTTCCGTTAGGTTTGCGTTCCCTAATACACCAATTACAAAATCACCACTTTGCTTGCTCATAGGCCACTCTATGTGTTTGGTAAAGTGGTAAAGCAAACCTGCGTGAAGTTTGTAGTTTACATCTTGCGCGCTGGCAAAGGCGACAAAGATGAGCATAAGACCAACTACAAGGGCGATTACTCTAAAATTTTTTGCTAACATAAGGGTAAATATTTTAATTCGTTTTCAGATAAAAAATTAGTTTGAGTAGTATGAGTGTGTGTGTTGAATCACGCCACAAAATAAGTAGATAATTCGCTGAAATAAAAACGAGAGTAACTTTGAAAATTACAAGTGTGATTTTTGAAATTACTTTCTTAGATTGTTACTTTTATTATAACAAATTCAACGCCAAATCGTGCCAGAAGTCGCTATTTTATTGTTTAAGTGAATATTAAACTTGGAAAAGTACAATTTTTTCTGATTTATTTTTTTGATTTGTTTGTAAGAATAATTCAAGATTTAAACCTTTTAAAATAAGCAGAAAAAATGTATTTGTTAATGCTTCAAAATATTACATATAGCTTACACAGCATTACATCATCTTACACCAAAAATCATTTTTTGACAATCAAATAAACACCCAAAAGTAGGAAAGCTGCACCGCCAATTTTTGTCCAGCTCACTGGCTGGGTTTTGAAGCCCACCCAGCCAAAGTGGTCTAAAAGCAAGGAAGCGATTAACTGCCCCGCAATGAGCAAGCCTGTAAACCCTGCCGCCCCAATTTTGGGGGCGGTGAGAATAGCCACTACAATATAAAACGCCCCCAGCGTGCCTCCTAACCATTTCCACCATGTTATTTGCGTCAGAGAAGTCAATGCGGGCAGGTTGGGCGGTCTGAGCAATACCAGAAAAAGAAGTAAAGCGGTCAGCCCAACCGAAAAAGAGAGTATCGAGGAAAAAATAGGGTTGCCCACTGCCAAGCGCAACTGTGAGTTTAAGCCCGCCTGCACCGCCAAAGCCATGCCCGCCAGCAAGGTCAGAAAGAAAAAGAAGAAATTGCTCATAGAAAATAAATGTTTATCTGTAAATTTGAATGATGATATGTTGTTAAAAGTTTAAACCATTATCCTTCACACTTGTTTTTTTAAGATTGATTTCTTTGATAATGGTTACTCAAAAAATTGCTTTAATCAAGTTGAAATGCTTACGATATGACAAAAATCAGCTTTTATACATCGTCCTTCTTGTTATTAATTTATTGCGCTTTTGCGAGTGTGTTTACTCCCTATGCAATGGCACAGCAATCCGTACTTTTGCAAGGGGAGTTTTTCAAAATAGCCATTCCAAAGCATGGTATTTACAAGATAGACCGCGCTATGCTTTCTGCTATGAGCATCAATGTCAGTACGTTAGACCCACAGACCATTCAGATTTTTGGCAATGGTGGCGGAATGTTGCCCCAATCCAATAGCACTTTTAGAAATGTAGATTTGGTAGAAAATGACATCTTTGTCAGTGGAGAAAGTGATGGAAAATTTGATGAAAATGACTTTATATTATTTTATGCGGAAGGTGCAGACCGATTTGTGGCTGACCCGAATCAGCAAACTTTTAAGCGTGAGGAAAATCTGTATGAGGACAATAATTATTACTTTTTGACTGTTGGACAAAAAAAAGGCAGGAGAGTTACCAGTCGCGCCAATAGCACACAAAGCCAAGCAATTATCAATACTTTTGACGATTACTTTTTTCATCAAACCGAGGCTAAAAATCGGTTTAACATCATAGAATCGGGGCGAATGTGGGCAGGCGAACGGTTTGATTTCCAGACAGATTACAGTTTTAGTTTTACAGTAGAAGGCATTAATTTTGCCAATCCTATCAAGGTAACTTCTGGGGTGATGGCTGGGCTTGGGCGAAGTGATGCGGGCGGCTCTACCCGAACTTCGTTTGTTACTTCCTTGAATAACAGGGAGATAGGCACTCAAAATATGCCTTCGCTTCCCATAGGTACGTATGCGGTCAGGGGCGCGATGGCAGAAAACACCTTTGCTACCAACTTAGCGCAAGCAGATAACAACAAATTAACGGTTCAAATCAAATATAATAAAAATGGAGAGAGTAATCAGCTTGGGCATTTGCTTGGCTTGGGGATAAACCTGAGCCGCAAATTGCAATTATATGGGAAGCAGACGCGTTTTCGTTCTTTTCAATCTTTACGTTTTCAAAACATTGAATTTCAGATAGATAATGTAAATAGCAATGCCATCATTTGGGACATTTCCAATCCTTTGCGCCCAGTACGCCAAGAAATAACGCTGAACGGAAGCACCGCAAGTTTTAGAACTGCTACCAATAACGCGCTCAAAGAATTTGTACTTTTCCAAGGAAGTGATTTTGACAAACCTACCTTTATAGAAAAACTAAAAAACCAAAATTTACAAGGTTTTGAAACACCCAATCTGCTCATTGTTACTCCCGAAGTTTTCTTGGCAGAGGCAAATCGCTTGGCAGATTTCAGGAAAAAAAATGACAAACTCAGCGTGCAAGTGGCTACAACTGCTCAAATTTATAATGAGTATTCGGCTGGAAAACAAGATATTAGTGCCATTCGTGATTTTATTAGGTTTCTATTCAAAAAATCACGAAATTTAAAATACGTCTTGCTTTTAGGAGATGCTTCTTACGATTACAAGAATTATTTGCCCGACAATACCAACTTCGTACCTACCTACCAATCTCGCGAATCTTTGCACCCACTTTTCAGCTATGCCTCTGACGATTTTTTTGGATTTTTAGAAGATAATGAAGGAGAATGGGAAGAAAATGAGAGAGGAAATCAGACACTGGACTTGGGCATAGGGCGACTTCCTGCCAAATCGGAACGCGAAGCAAAAATCATGGTAGATAAGTTGATTCACTATGCAAGTGCTTCATCATTAGGTGATTGGCGCAAACAGGTGGTTTTTGTAGCTGACGACGGCGACGGCAACGATTACCAACTCCAAGCCGAAAAGCACGCCGAAAAATTGGAAAAAGCAGATGGCGTTTTTAATATCGAAAAGTTATATATTGACGCTTTCCCCAAAGAGGCAACAGTCAATGGCAAAAAATCGCCTTTGGTACGTGCAGAAATCAATCAAACTATCCAAGATGGCGCATTATTAATGAATTACATAGGGCATGGCGCGATTACGGGCTGGGCTTCGGAGTCCATTTTGGACATTACGCAGGTGAGTAGCTGGCAAAATTTGGACAAATTGCCCATGTTTGTTACGGCGACTTGTGAGTTTGGACGGTTTGATAGACCGCGGCAAACCGCAGGCGCAGAGTACGCTATGCTAAACCCCAACGGTGGTGCAATTGCCCTTTTGACGACCACCAGACCTGTATTTTCTGATGCTAACTTTGTGATTAATGATGCTTTTTATGGCATAGCTTTTACACCTGTCAATGGCGAAATGCCACGAATTGGTGATATTCAGCGCATTACCAAAAATAATAGCCTTCGCGATGTGAATAACCGCAATTTTTCGCTTTTAGGCGACCCTTCTATGCGCTTGGCGTATCCGCAAGAGGATATTGTCATTACAAGCATCAAAAATAGCCAGAGTCAGGGCGTTGAAAGTTTGAAAGCATTAGACAAAGTTACAATTAGCGGAGAAATAAAGGCTAATAACCTGATAGACAATGGATTTGACGGAACACTTTCCATTAATATTTTTGACAAACCAACTACTATTCGGACTTTTGGCGATGAAGCACCTCAGATGACTTTTAACCAAAAAGTACACTCACTTTTCAAGGGAACAGCAAGTGTGAAAAATGGAAAATTTGAGTTTAGCTTTGTCATTCCCAAAGACATAGATTATAGCTTGGGCAATGGAAAAATCAGTCTGTACGCCCAAGACGAACGCAGAAATTTAGATGCAAGTGGCTATAAATCAGATATTTTGATTGGCGGGACAGCTACTAACGTTCAGATAGACAATCAGCCGCCACAAATGAAAATATTTATGGACAATGAGGCTTTTGTGTCAGGCGGAACGGTCAAACCCAATACGACTTTGGTGGCAAAACTTGCTGACGACAACGGCATCAATATCTCAGGTGCAGGCATTGGGCATGACATTACCGCCACTTTGCGCGGCGTACAAAGCCAAGATTTGGTATTGAATCGTTTTTACAAATCTGCGAAGGACGATTTCAAAAGTGGAGAAATTCGTTTTGACTTTCAAAACTTGCCTGATGGCAAATATACTTTGACCGTAAAAGCATGGGATACGTACAACAATTCTGTAACGCAAACCATTGATTTTGTGGTAGAAAAAGAGCCTTTTACACTCAGCAATGTCAAAAGTTTCCCCAATCCATTCACCTTCGGCGAGGAAGTAAACTTTTCTTTCACCCACAACCGCATCGGGGAAGATTTGGATATTTTGATAGAAATTTACACCTCTACGGGCGCGCTCATCAAGCGCATGGAACGCTACGACTACAACGCCCGCGACGTGGTAGAGTTGCTGACTTGGAATGGGCTAAACGAAGGCGGCAATCCTGTCGCGCCAGGACTTTATATTTACCGTATGTCCGTAACTGCCTTAATTTCAGGCGTTTCCCAAGAGGTCAGGGGCAAAGTGGTGAAGTGGTAGAAATGAGTATTTTTAGTAAAATAATAAATTTATTTTAGTTTTTTAAATTCTCTCCATTATATTAGCACTTTATTTGATTAGAATGTAAATAATTATTTATATTTGCGAATAATTATTTTAATAATAACCTAATGATTCTGACTGATTTAACTAATTTAGCTTTAAATAGACTTCATTTTACAGAAGAAAACGGTCTTGTATTTTGCAAAAACGGTGCAAAGTACAAGTCTGAGATATTGCTAATTGACGAGGCTGAAAAATTAGGAGCAGATGCAGTTTTTTTTCGCCGATATTTCAGAGATAAGGAAACAGAACCCTATAAATCAGAGCCTTTGGTTTATATTTTTCAAAAAAGTGATACTTATTTCAATAGTAAAGAGAATAAAGAATTGCACGCCAAACTTTGGAGTGCAGGAAGGGCTGATATTTACATTATTTTTGGAGAAACTCAAATCAACATCATCAATGCACGCAGACCCGCAAAACCAGAAGAAGGAAAAAACAAAAATGACTTTGACCTTGAAAGTTTAAAATTAGCTAATGGTGCAATAGAGGAAATTAACATAGAACTATTTTCTGCTCATCTTTTTGAAAGAGGTATTTTTTGGGAACAGGAGGGATTTGAATTAGATGAAAACCAAACCCCCTTTAAAATATTGTTAGATTGTTTAGAAATAACAAGAGAGAATCTTCAACGTAAACATCAGTCAAACAAAACAAGATTAGCATTGGATAACCTATTGCTTTTAAGCATTTTAATCATGTTTTTAGAAGAGAAAAAAGATGAAACAGGGAAGTTTGCCTTGATGGAAAAATACGAAGACTATTATAAACGCTATAAGGTAAATTCTTTTTCGGAAATCCTAAGAAAAAAATATCTTAATGAAGATTCAAAAAAGGAAGAAAACTTATGTGTTAAATTCCTCAACGAGTTAGCAAATAAGTACAATGGTCAGATATTTAATTTAACTCCCCAAGACGAGTCAATTATCAAAGAAATTGATTTATCAGAAATAGCTTTATTTGTAGAAGGTAAAACACACCCTGAAAGTAAACAAATCAATATTTGGCGACAGTATAATTTTAATTATTTGCCTATTGAGTTAATTAGTTCTATTTATGAAAACTTCTTGCAAACAGAGGCAAAACAAAAAAATCAAGACAAAGAAAAGGGAGTTGTTTATACACCCCCATTTTTAGTCAATTTCTTGATAGATGAAGTGATGCCTTTGAATTTAGACAAAGAAAACTACCTTAAAAATGGGAAAATTAAATATAAAATTCTTGACCCAAGTTGTGGCTCAGGGATTTTTTTAGTGGGTGCATACAAGCGTTTATTGGATTGGTGGCGACTAAACAATCAAGACAATATTCATCAGAAAACTAAAAAAGTAATTTCTGAGGAATTTCAAGAAATATTAGAAAGTAATATTTTTGGAGTTGATATCAATAATGTTGCTACACAAATCAGCATTTTTAGCTTAACAATTGCTTTTTTGGACAAAATAGACCCTAAGCTACTTTGGGAGGAATTTCAATTCAAAAATCTGAGTGTTAAAAATATTAAGCACAAAAACTTTTTTGAGTGGGCAAATGATAATAAAACACAAACATTTGATTTAGTGATTGGGAATCCGCCTTTTAATGTACCTACTGAATATGAAAAAAAAGAAAAAGAGTATGTAAAAAAATTTATTAATCCTTTTAAAGAACAAATTGGCATTAAATATCTGGAAGAATTACCTGATAATTTTCCGCTTTACTTTTTAGAATTTGCAAGAGTTTTATGTTCTAATAGAAATATTTGTTTAATTATAAAATCTAAGTTTTTATATAGTTCTACTATAATTTCTTTTAATTATCGTAAAGCTGTGTTTGAAAATTTAAACGTAGAAAAAATATTTGATTTTACACATTTGAGAGAAATCTTATTTACTAAAAGCCTCAAAGGAGAATCTAATAAAGATGATAGTGATAATAAGAAGTCAGGTAGAACCCCTGTATGTGCCTTAATCATAAATAATTCAGAATCTAAATTTAATAGTATCGAGCATACAATTGTAAAGCGTTTGACTTCTTCGGAAAAAAAGTTACGTTTTGAAATAGACCATTATGACCGTCATTATGTTAAGCATGATTGGGCTTGTACTTATTCTTTCATTTGGAAATGTAATTTATTGGGTGGTGGCAGGCTATTTCATTTGATTTATAGGCTGAGTTTGATGCAGAATTTGAAGCAGTTTATTAATGAAAAAAATAAGAAATATAAACAAGAAATTAAAGATAAACTCAATAATTTAATGCCTCAATGGACATTAGCACTATCAAATACAGAGGGTGCCAAACAAGAGGATATAAAACAAAAGACTCAATTATTCAAAAAAGAGTTTGAAGAAACACAAGACCAATGGGTATTCCAGACAGGTTATATGATAGGGCAAAGAAAATATCATGCCCCTCATATTGCTAATAAAACTATCATTAAAGACATTATAGAAACAGAGAACGGTATTAAAATTATTGAAGATATAGAAACTGAAACTCATTTTGAAGGGAAAAGAACACAATGGTTGTTTACCCCACCATTTATAGCGATAAAAGAAATAGCAAAAGATAAGGGTTTTTTGATGTATTATTCAAATGAATATAGACCTTTTGAAAAAGGTATAGTGGGGATTCATGCTCATTCAAAAGATTCTAAAATTTTAGCAAAAATATATAATAGGCTAAAAAATACAGAAAATTATAAAACTTATTTATTATGGGTATTAACTAATAGTTCAGCAGCATTAGCAGAGCAAGAAACTTCTATCAATAAAACTGATTTAGAAACTCTACCTTTCCCAGATTTTGAAGAAGAAGAATATTTAGCATTGACTGAAACAGAGAGGATAGTTCGAGATGATGTATTGAAGCACTACAAGCATTTGGGGAAATCTATAAAAATAGGAGATGATGGTTATGAGCCTTTGGAAAAAAAACTAAACATAGCCAAGCCCGAAGACAAACAAATTTTAGAAGGTTTTGGCAATGTTTTTTGTGATAATCTGAATGAGATTTATAGAAAAAATAACAAATCTTGGCAGATAGGAAAGATTTATCAAACCCAAGATGCTAATAAGCTAATATCAGAAAACTTCATCATCTATCAGTTAGGCTTTGGAGTAACTTCTGACAGTAAAAAAATTCCTTTTGATGAATCTCAAATTGAGAATCTCATTTATGACAAATGGAGCAATAGAGGCGCAGTTTGGGTAAGAACAGGAAGATTATACAAGCACAATGAAGGCTATGATTGTGTATTTTTGATAAAACCAAGTAATATTCGTTACTGGTTGCGTTCAGTTGCCTTGCGTGATGCAGACGAAACATTTATGGACTTAAAAAATGCGGGGTTGTAGAGATGAGTGAGATAGAAGACCTAAAAACAGAGTTCAAGGGTATAGAACTTGATAGTTCAAACCAAGCAATAAGAAAAGAAGTTAGCAAATTAATTGATGTCATAGAAAGCAACCTCATTAGGTTTACTTCATCTTCTTCATTCAAGAATATTTTGAGGAAAGTAAAAAATGAAAATAAATATTCTGAGGCATTTATGGATTATTTGCAACAAATAGTAAAAGGGAATTATACTGTTATGCAAATTTCTCAAAAAGGCAGTGCAACAGTAGACATAGGTATTCGATGGAATAGTTTGGTCATATTTACCATTGAAGCAAAGATTTTACCCATGCCAGAGCCTAAAAGTAAAAAAAGAGATATACATGAGTATGTGTATAAATCTGATAAAGGTCAAGGTGCAGGTATTGAGAGATTTAAGAAAGGAGAGCATGGACTCAATGATATTGGAGAAATGATAGAAGAAAATGGAATACTTGCCTATATCAAAGATAAAGATTTTGAACACTGGTTTGGAAAAGTAAATCAATGGATTCTTGATGCAAATTGGAGCGAGTCAGAACAATTGAAAGTCAAGTATTCAGAACAGAAAGATAAATATATTTCTACTCACCCCAGAATAGGAACAGATACTATGGTTAAATTACACCACTTTTGGATTAATGTAAATATCCCCAATACTTAATTTCAGGCGTTTCCCAAGAGGTCAGGGGCAAAGTGGTGAAGTGGTAAGTAGGGTCAAGTCTTCAAAAGAAAATGAAAGATTTGTTTTTGGTGTAACAACAAAATGAAATGAAAAAATTTAAACTTATCGCCTTTTATCTCATTTTATGCTCGTGTTTTTTGTTTTTTCAAAAGGAAACCTTCGCCCAGCGCAAACCTCAAATCAATACTGAGGCTGATTTAGATGCCTTCATTCAGTCCATTTTTGCTGTCCAAGATGCCAATATTAACTATGAAGATGCTTACGAAGGGCTTTATCTGTATTTTGCCAATCCACTCAATCTCAATACCGCCAGCCGCGAAGAGCTTGCTTCGCTTTACATTCTCACCGAAAATCAAATTGCTAACTTTTTTAAGCACAAAGCACGAAACGGTAACTTGCTCTCTATCTATGAATTACAAGCGATTGAAGACTTTGATTTGAAAACCATCTCCCATTTGCTACCTTTTGTTACTGTCGAAGAAACTACTTTTCAGCAGGACAATCGTTCTTTATGGAAAAAAATACTGGAAGAGCCTAACAATTTTTTGCTCATTCGCCAAACTCGAACACTGGAAGCAAAGGAAGGCTATAAATCTCTTTCACAAGCAGATACACTTTCTAACGGAAGTTTAAGAACGCGTTATGCAGGCTCTCCCGATAACCTTTATGTGCGCTACCGCGTGAATCACACCAAAGATTTTAGTTTGGGTTTTACACTTGAAAAAGATGCAGGCGAGCAAATGACGTGGAATCCGCAAAACAAGCAATATGGTTTTGATTTTATGTCTTATCACTTTACGGTTTTTAATCGTGGAAAGTTAAAAGCCTTAGCATTAGGAGATTACCAAATCCAAATTGGGCAGGGATTATTGCTTTCGGGTGGTTTTTATGTGGGCAAGGGCGCAGAAACGATTGCCACCACGCGGCGCAGCACCACAGGCATCAGACCTTATACCTCCGTACTCGAAAGCACCTTTTTCAGGGGTGGTGCCGCTACTTATCAGTTCGGAAAATTTGACGTAACTGCCTTTTTATCAAATATAAAGCAAGATGGAAACTTATCAAGTTTGGGCGCAGATACGCTAAGTGATGCTGATGCCTTCACCAATGCCATCATCAGAACAGGGCTACACCGCACGCCAAGAGAGCTTGCCTCTAAAAATCAAATCAATGAGTTTTCGTCAGGTGGTAGTATAATTTATAAAAGCAAAAATCAGAACTTAGAAATTGGCGCAACTGCCTTGCAAACTACATTTAGCGCACCTGTGGTGCTTGTCGATAGAATTTACAATCGATTCGAATTTAGTGGAAAAACCAACTACAATTTGGGTTTTCATTACAACTATTTGTGGCAAAACTTTAACTTTTTTGGAGAAGTAGCCAAGTCAGCCAGTGGCGGGGTTGGCTTGATAAGTGGCTTTGTTTCAACACTTTCCTCCAAAGTAGAGTGGTCTATGCTTTACCGCCGTTTCGACAGAAATTTTCATACTTTCTATGGCAATGCTTTCAGCGAAAACACACGCAATATCAATGAAAACGGCATTTATTGGGGACTGAAAATCAAGCCAAACCGTCGTTGGACGCTTTCTGCCTACTATGACCATTTTAATTTCCCTTGGCTCAAATTTTTGGTAGATGCGCCATCAAGTGGCTACGAATTTTTGACGCGAATCTCTTATCAGCCCTCCAAAACCATTTTGCTTTATGCCCAGTTTCGCGAGGAAACCAAAGACAGAAACTTTGAAGGAAGCACTACACGCGTAGATTTCATCAGCCCTTCTACCAAGCGAAATTACCAACTGAATGTAGATATGAAAGCCACAGATTTTTTGATGCTTCGTTCACGCGTGCAGTGGAGTACCTATCAGCAGGAAAGTGGCTCACAAACAAGTGGTTATGCCATTATCCAAGATATAAGCCTTGACCAAATGCGCTGGAAATTTAGCACTCGTTTTGCTATTTTTGATACTGATGACTTTGAAAATCGCCAATATAGTTTTGAAAAAAATGTGCTTTACGCTTTTGCTGTCCCTGCGTACAGTGGCGTAGGTTTCAGAAATTACTATCTTTTTCAGTACAGCCTCACCAAAAAAATTGACCTCTGGTTTCGCTACGCCTACACCACCTACCGTAATCAAAAATCCATCAGCAGTGGCTTAGAAGAAATCTCTGGTAATCAAAAATCTGATGTGCATTTTCAGCTACGGGTAAAGTTTTAAAAAAGACTTGAAACTTAAAAAACAGCATAACATTGATGAAAAATAGGACTTTCGCTTTGATACGAAGTATATAAGTACATGAAGTATCAAGCATCAACTTTTTACGTGTTATCACGTAAAAAGCAAAAGTCGTAGAAAGATTAACACTAAAAAATAGAAAAACTTTGCTAAATTTCTATACTTTCGCAACAAAATACAAACTCCAATTTTTTCTATGAAAAAAATAAACCTCTACGCCATACTCCCTTATGCACTTTGCATTGTCCTTTTTTATGCCGTAACTATTATTTATTTCAAACCTGAATTTTTTGATAATAAATCGCTGTTTCAGAATGATATAGTGCAGTACGAAGGTGCGTCCAAAGAAGTCGTTGATTTTAATAAAGACAAAAGTAATGATGAAAAAACGCTTTGGACTGGGGCAATGTTTGGCGGTATGCCCGTCTATCTCATTCACTCTGACTACCCTGACCGCGCCGTTGCTATTCTCGACTGGACTTTCAAAGGTATCTTTTTTAGGGACAAAAACGCACACCAGCTACTCGTTACTTTGATGGCTTCTTTCTTTGCCTTGGTTTGCTTTGGGGCGAGTCCTTGGGCGGCGGCAATTGGCGCAATAGCCTTTGGTTTAAGCACTTATAACTTAATAATCATCGAGGTCGGACACATGACCAAATCGTGGGCAATAGCCTACGCGCCTTTGGTTTTAGCAGGCATTTATTTGGCATTTAAGAAGGATAAACTGCTACAAGGTGTTGCACTTTTTACGCTGGCTATGTCCTTAGAGCTGCGCGCCAATCACCTGCAAATCACCTATTACCTGGGTTTTATTGCCGTAATTTATGGATTGAGTGAACTGTTTTTTACCATCAAAGACAAAGGGGAAAATGGTAGCCTGACCTTGCCCGACTTTGCCAAAGCGACTGCTTTGCTTTTGGTAGGCGCGACACTGGCAATAGGAACGAGCGCGGGGAGAATCTTGACGACGCTGGAGTACGGAAAATACTCGCAAAGAGGTCCCGCCGAACTCACTCCTCTGGACAAAGAGGCACAAGGCACAGGCGATGGACTGGACAGAGATTATGCCTATAACTGGAGTCAGGGAAAGTTAGAAACCATGACCTTGCTTATCCCTAACTTTTACGGCGGCTCGAACAACGAAAAAATTAACAAAAACTTTGAAACGTATCGACTCATTGGTGGGGAAAGACCTACCGAAACGGTCGGTTTTATGTACTGGGGCGACCAGCCATTTACCAGCGCACCTGTGTATGCGGGCGCGATTGTGTGTTTTCTGTTTATTTTGGGACTCATTTTGCTCGAAGACCGCTACCGTTATTGGCTTTTGGCGGGTACAATTTTGATGTTTATGATTTCTTGGGGCAAAAATTTGGCATGGTTTAACTACACCATGTTTGATTATTTTCCAGCTTTTAACAAGTTTCGTTCCGTTTCGATGGCATTGTCGCTGGCGGTGATGTTGATGATAATTACAGGCATTTTGGGGTTAAAAAAACTAACAGAAATGCCCCAAGACGAAAAATCTTTTAAAGACATTTTCAAAAAAATCTTGATAGCTTTTGGTGCAACAGGCGGCTTGGCATTGCTTTTTTGGCTCATGGCGGGCGCGCTGGATTTCTCAAATTTTAGTGATGCACGTATTTTTGATGGGCAGGAAGTGGATGAACAAACAAAAAATTCCTTTCTCAATTCCATTTATGAAGACAGAAAAAAAATGTTGCAAGATGACGCTTTGCGAACTTTCTTTTTCATTGCGCTGACGGTTGTGGCGATTTATTTTTTCCTCAAAAAGAAAATTTCTTTCCAAATTACTACTTTGATTATTGGCTTATTGATGACCGCAGATGCGTGGGCGGTGGGCAAACGTTATCTCAGCGAAAGTGATTTTACCAAAAGTCGTCGCGCAGGCGCAAGCGTACATCAGGCAACGCCCGCAGATGAAAAAATATTACAAGATAAAGCACTGAGTTACAGAGTAGTAAACTTAACCAGAAACCCATTTGAGGACGGGCAGACTTCTTTCCATCACAAGTCCATTGGTGGCTATTTTGCTGTCAAAATGCGCCGATACCAAGACATGATAGAACGCCAACTTAGCCCTGAACTCCAAAATATGACCAAAGATTTTAGGCAGGGCGCACCTCAGTTTGCCAATTACAAAATGCTCAATATGCTCAATACCAAATACATAAAGGCAGGAGAAGAAGCAAATGCAGTAATTCTCAACCCCAACGCCTATGGCAATGCGTGGTTTGTGAGCAATATCATGGAAGTCAAAAGCGCAGACGAGGAAATGAAAGCACTCAATACCTTATCGCCTGACAGTGTGGCAGTGGTGGATTTTTCTAAATTCCAAGTTAACAAGAAACAGTTTGCCAAAGGAAGCGAAATCAAGATGACTGCTTATCAACCCAATAAAGTAGAATACGAATACTCTGCTGATAGTGAAGCCTTTGCCGTATTTTCCGAAGTATATTATCCTGAAGGCTGGACAGCAACGATAGATGGACAGCCTGCCAAATTTGTGCGTGTAAATTATATACTTCGCGGCATGGAAGTTCCCAAAGGAAAGCACAAAATAGCCTTTGTTTTTGAGTCAAGTGCGTATAAAACAGGCAGTTTACTTACCCTTATTTGCTCTGTGCTTGTACTGATAATGACAGTGGGCGCAGTAGGGCTAATGGTTTGGAAGAAAGATAAGAAGTAAATTTAAAACGTTTTTAGGTGTTTAATATTGGCAATTCACCATTGCAATAAAAAGTTTTGATATTCAATGCTTTTTGTTTTGTCTTTTAAAATTAGTACATTTGATTAAAAAATAGTAACTATTCAGCCGTTTTGCAAAAAGGAGAAATTTTGATACAGATTGATATTTTTGAGTGTTTGAAAAACATTAAGTCCTTGTTTTTTGATGGTATCGATTACGCCTTGAATACGAGCATAGATTTTAGCTCCCTCAAAAGTTCTAAAACACATAGCGATTTTTTGCTTGATTTTAACGTGTCTGATTGCCCTTTCTGCCTCATTATTGGTAAAAGGGATATTTTCTTGACAAGCAAAAGCAGTTACATCTGCTTGATATGCCTTCAAACGATGAAGCAAATT
>JAAFJS010000010.1 GCA_013298985.1 Cytophagales bacterium | reverse complement strand
GTTCGATAGAATATGCAGTATTTGGGTACATGGGGTAGTCGCCCGCGCCTTTGGTATCACCCTGATTGTCCCACATTCCAATAGTAGGTCCTGCGGCGTGTCCGTGCATACCGATTGGGTGGGTGTAAATCGTGCCATTAATGCCTTCGCTTTTTGCCTGCACAAGCGTATTTCTGAGGATTTCGTTGCCAGAACGTCCACTTTTAAAGTTCATAGTGAGAAGGTCTTGCAAGCGATTTCCCACCTGTAATGCCTTTTTCAGCCCTTCGGGAGCATCTTTTTCTTCGGGTTTCAAAATATACAGATGTTGCTGTGTATCAGTATTTAAGCCCAAATAAGTAATGCCAAAATCTACATGAACCAAGTCGCCAGAGAGAATTGTAACCTCGTCGGGCTTGGTAGAAAAATTGCTGTTTCGCATAGCTACGCCCTCTGCGCGTTGCACCGTAACGGACGGGTGAAACCATGTATCTAACTTCAATTCCACGATTTTTTCCCTATACCACCATTCCACGTCCTTGGTCGTGCTTACCCCCACCTGAATCACTTTTTCGGAAAGCCCTTCCGCTATGATTTCATGAGCTATCCGACAGATTTGGCGGTAAGATTCCATTTCTTCGGCGGTGCGCGTTTCGAGCCAGCCCACTGCCAGTTTTTCTGCAGAAACGATTTTTTCTTGAAACTGTTTGGGCAATGCTTCTTTGAAAAGTGCTAATTCAGTGTGTGTAATTCCGTCAGCATGACCATAGTTGTCAGAATAATTCACTGCTATTTTTTTAGGATTGCGGTCTATGATTTCTCGCGATAGTCGCTTGAACTGGTCTGGTTCGCGTTCGGGAATCCATGCTCCTTTAAAAAACCTACCTACATCATAGCGTGCAATCGCCACTTTATCAACGCCTTGTGCTTCCCCTTTGTCATGGAAAACCAAAATCGTGCGACGACGTGCAGAAAGCCAAGTAGCAGGAAGCATGGTTTTTAGCACTGGGTCTTCATTGTATTCGCGACAGATAAGCACCCACATATCGATGCCTTCGCGCCGCATCAGTTCGGGGATAACTTTCTGAAAACGAGTATCTAACCAACGGTCTTCGACCTCCGCGCGCTGGCGAAGGTTCAGGATAACATTTTGGGCAAAGGCAGAAAAACCAACAAAAATTAATAAAATCAGGAACAGTATTTGTTTTTTCATAGTTATAAGTGTAGATTATTTTGTGAATCGAAAAGTAAGAATTTTTTGATTTAAAAGTATAAAACCTCTCCAAAGTTTTATATTTCTTCGGATAACCCATAAAATCAAAGCAAACAATGCCTAATATCAAAGTAAACATAGAAAAACCTGACCCAGATACACAGACCATTCGTAAGTACAAGGATTTCAACAAGTTCGTAACTACTTACCACCAACTTCATACGCCCGAAGGTATCCGCAAGATGTGGTATCAAGATAGAAAAATGCTTGCTTTTATTATTGTCGTCATTTGCTTGGTGCTGATTTGGGTGCTGGGCGAGTGAGATAAATTTTAGGCAAACCAACTCACCAAAATATTTTTTCATTGAGAGCAAGGGTAATTCTTAATTTTTGCATCTATACTTAAAAAACAAGTAATATAGTGTAAAATCTATATTTTTGCGGTTGAGTGGTTCAAAAATGAATTGATTATGAAGCTACACTTACCTTTTGCGAAAAATTTGGACAAAAATAAGCCCTCACTTACGCCAAATAATGAGGAAAACGAGTCAGAGGCAATATTTATCTCTGATGACGAAACTTTTATTAGAAAGTCTATTGAGTTAAATCCTGAAAAGGGTTATGAATTGCTATTTAGGCGGTATTATCGCCCTTTGTGTAGTCATGCCGTTCGTTTTTTGTATTCCAAAGAACTCGCCGAAGACATTGTAAGTGAGGTATTTCTCTCTTTTTGGCAGAAGAAAACCTACTTGCAAATCCAGACTTCTTATCGTGCTTATTTGTTTACTTCGGTTCGTCATCAGGCGTTCATGCACCTGCGTGCGGAACTGAGCAAGCAAAAAAACATGGATATTGAGGACTTCAAGGCGCAGGCTGACCTCCCTACCAATCCGCAACAAATCATGCAGTACAACGAACTATACCTCAAAATGGAAAACCTCATCAGGGAACTGCCACCACAAGCGCAAAAAGTGTTCTTAATGAGCCGCTTTGAGGGAAAAAAGAACCAAACGATTGCCGAAGAACTACAAATTTCACTCAAAACCGTAGAAGGACATCTTACCAAAGCTCTTGCTACGCTAAAAAAGGCATTAATTTGAAAGGGAACGGTTTATAGTTTGAGGTTTCTTGTTTATGGTTTGAGGTTGTAATACAATAAGGTTTATGTTTTATAGTCTATGGTTAAAAAATATATCTCGTTAGTCCGAATTTGTAATTCGGACTATGTTAAAATCGGATTTAAAACCGCAGTGGAACTGTCCGACTTTAACAAGTCAAGATTGCAAATCTTGACTAAAAAAAATGGTTTGAAAAACAGATTTATTAAAAATACCTTAACCAATTTATAATTCATCATTGATAATTTATAATTAAGAGAAATGGACAATAATATTGCTAAAAATATAGTTTTCAGTACCTTAGAGGGCAAAGCAACGACCATGCAGCAGCAAATGGTGGAGGAGTGGCTCGCTGAATCTCAAAATATAGAACTGTATTTCAAATGGTTAGAGGAGTGGGAAAAAGAAAATCCACAGTTCCTGCCTGATACAGACCAAGCATACCAAACTTTTCTTTCTAAGACGAATTTACAAGTTACTGAAAACAAACTTAACACTGCAAAAAATATAAATCAAAAACACTTCATTATCAGAAAGTTATGGGTAGGAATAGCCGCTTCTTTGGTTTTATTGCTTGCCTCTTTGGGCGTATTTTTCAAAGACCAAATCCTTTACAAAGAATACCAAACCGCTTTTGGGGAAGTGCAAAATATCACCTTGCCCGACAAAAGTACGGTAGTCCTCAATGCCAATTCGAGCCTGAAAGTGCCGCGCTTTGGCTTCGGAACAGAAACAAGAGAAGTTTTTTTACAAGGAGAAGCAGAATTTTCTGTTACACATACTATTGATAATCAAAGATTTATAGTAAGAACGCCCGATAAGGTAAAAGTAGAAGTTTTGGGGACAGAGTTTGTGGTCTATACGCGCCAAAGAGGGACAAAAGTCGCGCTACACAAAGGCAAAGTGCAACTGCACAAAGAGGAAAGTAAGCAAAAACCTTTGGAAATGAAAGTGGGAGATGTGGTTACAGTGGATAAAAAAGGCACTTTCAACCTGCAATCCGCCAAAACTACGCTTGCCAATAACAGCAAGGCATGGAAAGAACATTCGTTTAGCTTTGAGCGCACGCCCCTCCAAGAAATCGCCTACCAAATAGAAGAAAATTTTGGCGTAAAAGTGCAAATCTCTGATAATGAATTGGCTAAAAGAGAAATTTCAGGAGATTATAAGGCAGATAATGCAGAGGAATTGCTCAAAGCCATCGCAGAAATCTTAGGAGTGGAGGTGGAAAGGCAAAATGAAGAATTAAGAATTAGGAATATAGAATAAATCTACTGGTGCAAGGCTAAGCCTTGCACTAAAAGTAGGTACAAGCGTTACGCTTGTACCAGTAAAAAAATTAGGAATTAGGAATGACTAATGATTAATGACTAATAAAACAACATAATAATTAACTATAAACAACTGTTTTTCAACAATTTAAAATAATCTCAAACAATTATCTATCAATCTGGTACAAGCGTAACGCTTGTACTTAAAATAGATACAAGGTTTAGCCTTGTACCAGTAAAGAGAAATAAAATGACTTTATCAGAAATTGACAGTTTAATAGAAAGGTTTAGGAATCAGACCTTGCCAATCGCAGAATGGACACATCAGGCGCACTTGGTGGTAGGGCTTTGGTTTTCAAAGCATTACACGCACGAAGAAGCGGTTTGTTACCTCAGAAGCGGGATTATTTCCTACAACAATACCGTAGGAACGCCAAATACGCCAGAAAGAGGCTATCACGAAACGCTGACCCTATTTTGGGCGAAAGTAGCAAGAGATTTTGCAGAGGCGCACCCTGATTTGGACATGGAAAGTCTGTGTAATGCCCTCTTAACCAGTGAGTTTGCGACGAGAGAATATCCTTTGCGGTTTTATAGCCGAGAAGAACTTTTTTCTACCAAAGCAAGAGCTTTTTTTATCAGTTACCAGTGAACAGTTGTCAGTAAGCAATGAAGTACAGAATGAAGATTCTGGAATTACTAATTAAAAATAACAAACAATTAACAACAATATCAAACAACTTCAAACCATTTCAAACAATTGTAGTAACGAACCGCTCAAACTTATATTTTTTAACTATTTAACAATCAACTATTTGAATTATTTGTATTTAAAAATTTTTAACCTAATTTTTTATGAAAAACACACTTTACTTTTTAAAAATTATGTCTTTGGTGTTGCTCTTTCTTTTTGCCGCCAATGCAACTTTTGCCCAAACACTTGCCTCTGCACGCGAATTAGGGGTAAAAGAACAAATAAAACCTGCTCAACAAATCAAACTAAAAGATGTGTTGATTGATGTGAAATCGCACTATCAGGTAAATTTGCTTTTCGAGGAAAAAATCTTGGACGGATTGAATGTCAATGAAAATTTGTTTGACAAGGCAGACAATGTAGAAGAAAACCTTAAAAGCCTGTTACACCAATTCAACTTGCGTTTTAAGAAAGTCAAAAAAGGCACTTACTTAATTATTTCTCCGAAAAAAAGTAAAAAAGAGAAAAGGGCAAGTGTGGGCGAATTGCCAGAAAGTAATAAAACGATTTTTTTGACTTCTACCAGTAAGATGCTTGAGCCTACTGCACTTTTTGAAAGTAAAAATACAGAGGAGAAGAAAACAAGTCGTCGCCGTTCTTTTGCCAAAGTAAGCGGAAAAGTGATGGGCGCAGATGGCTCTGGTATTCCTGGCGTGTCTGTTTCGGTGGCAGAAACGCAGCAAGGGACAATTACAGATGCACAAGGCACTTATTCACTGAATTTGAACGCAGGAGCATACAAAATTCGCTATTCTTTTATTGGCTATGAAACTAAGATTCAGGAAGTTACAGTAGGAAATGATGCAATGACGCTGGACGTTACCTTAGACGAAAGCGTAACAAGTTTGGCTGATGTGGTCGTGATAGGTTCGCGCTCTACGGCGGTGCGTACCAACATAGATACGCCTGTACCTGTGGACGTTATCTCTGTAAAGGAACTCCAATCTACGGGGCAGATAGAGCCTACCCAAATGATTAACATGGTCGCGCCTTCTTTTAATTCTGCTCGCCAAACGGTCGCAGACGGCACTGACCACATAGACCCTGCGACGATTCGTGGCTTAGGTCCTGACCAAGTTTTGACATTGGTAAACGGCAAACGCAGACATAATCAGGCACTTATCAACGTAAATGGTACGGTGGGTCGCGGCTCAGTGGGTACAGACTTAAACACACTTCCTACGGCGGCAATCGAACGAATTGAAGTTTTGCGCGATGGAGCAGCTTCTCAGTACGGTTCTGATGCGATTTCGGGCGTAATTAACGTAGTGATGAAAAAAGAGGCAGGAACTTCTGCTAACCTGCACTGGGGTAGGCAGTACGCAGGTGATGGGCGTGCGCTGAACTTTGGACTTTATCATGGTATGAAAGTTGGCAAAAAAGGAGTGATTAGTGTTGCCTTAGATATGCGCCTCAGAGGACTTACTAACCGCGCTGGCGACTATAAGGGACCTGTTTATACGCGTTGGGACAACGTAGCTGACCTTGCAGTGCGCCAACAACGGTTTAACCAAGACCAATCTCAAATTGCACAAAATAATTTTAGCCTTTCCAATAATATGCTTGTAGGTAACTCTGCCGTAGATAATTATGGTGGTATGCTCAACGGCAATATTCCCTTGGGCGGAAAAACTACTTTTTACTTTACAGGTATTTTGAATTACAGAGAAGGAAAAGCGGCTGGTTTTTACCGTTATCCTTTCCAAACTACCCAAGTCATTTCAGAACTTTACCCCAATGGTTTCCTGCCCCAAATTGCCTCTACGATTTTGGACAGGTCTTGGCTCATGGGCGTGAGTGGCGAATTTGGTGGTGGCTGGCGTTGGGATTTATCAAACGTATATGGTGGCAACTCCTTCCGTTTTGATGTAAATAACTCTAACAACGCCTCTCAATTTGCACAAGGCAGAAGCGCACAAACCAGTTTTTATGCAGGTCAGCTGGGCTTTAATCAAAATACTTCTGATTTCAGCGTTTCCAAAGATTTTGGCAAACAAATTGGTTTACAGTCTTTTAACGTAGCAGGTGGATTGAACTTTCGCATAGACAATTATAGCATCAAAGACGGAGAGGAAGCCTCTTGGAGAAACTTTGCACCTACATCGGGCAGAGCAGGTGGAGCACAAGTATTCCCAGGTTTCCAGCCCGCCAATGCAGTCAATACAAACCGCAATATTTTTGGTGCTTACGTGGATTTGGAATCTGATTTGACCAAAAAATTATTGGTAAACTTAGCAGGTCGTTTTGAGAATTACAGTGATTTTGGGAGCAATTTTGCAGGAAAACTAAGCGCACGCTACAAGTTTGCAGAGGCATTTGCGCTCAGAGCCGCCATCTCTAATGGTTTCCGCGCACCCTCTATCCACCAGCGTTATTTTAGTGCCATTTCTACCGTTTTCGTATCTGTGGCAGGTCAGTTAGAGCCTCGTCAGCAAGGCACTTTCCGCAATGACGGACCTGTAGCGGCGGCTTTTGGGATTCCTTCTCTCAAAGCAGAACGTTCTACCAATCTCAGCGTAGGTTTTACTTCTCAAATTGCTAAAAATGTTAGCCTTACTGTCGACCTTTACCAAATTGACATCAAAGACCGCATTATTTTGACCAGTTCGTTCGTCAGGGGTACAGCAGGGACAGGCTTGCAAATAGCTCAAATTTTAGATGGCGCAGGGCAGAGAGATGTAAACTCCGCTATTTTCTTTACCAATGCTGTCAATACACGCACACAAGGCGTTGATATTGTCTTTTCTGCTAATCCACAAATCGGCAATGGCTCACTTGGAATTACGCTGGCAGGCAATCTCAACAAAACCGAAGTACAAGGCACGCCACAGGTTTCTGCCACGCTACCTCCTGACCAGTTTGGAAATCAAATCTTTAACCGCCAAGAAAAAGCAAGGTTAGAGTTGGCACAACCGCGTAGCAAATTTACCTTAGGGTTTAACTACAAAGTCAATAAATTTGGCGCAAACTTACGCATCACGCGCTTTGGCGAAGTCCAAACCCTTGACCCCGCCGACCCAAGACTTGATGAGATTTTTTCTCCAAAAATGATTTCTGACCTCAGTGTAAGCTATAAAGTGGCAAAGTTCTTACAAGTTGTGATTGGCGCAAACAATATTTTGGACACTTACCCTGACAGACTCCAAAAAACACAAGCATTAACCGCTACAAACACCGTTCCTTTGGACAATAGTTCTTTTGGTCGTTTCGTGTATAGCCGCAATGCCACACAGTTTGGTTTTAATGGAGGGTATTATTATGTAAGTTTGAATGCAAATTTTTAAAATAATTTAGTTAAAAACTTCAATACTAATTTTTATGAAAAAGTAGAAAGCATATTATGTGTTTTCTACTTTTTTTATCGTTATTTGACAAAAAGACTAAAAACTTGTTTTTGGAAGTTTATTTTACATTTGTGCTGTAAATTATTATACACCGTAGGTGTAAAATGTTGGTAGAAAAAAATTGATACAAATGTATTCCTACTCCTTTAGGAGTTGTATAAGTAGTTGAATATGAAACTCCTAAAGGAGTTTAGAAATGCTCAAATGAATTACTTACCAACATTAAGTCCTTAACAGGACTTCAACTGATTAATAATTTTTTATGGCAAGGGTCTATAATAAATGGTTGTCTGACAATTTTTGTGGCAGACTGAGTTTCTACGAGTTCCCCCCGCTAAAGCGAGGGGAACTTTCCACAAAAATTGTCAGAGTATCATTATTATACACCGTAGGTGTAAAATGTTGGTAGAAAAAAATTGATACAAATGTATTCCTACTCCTTTAGGAGTTGTATAAGTAGTTGAATATGAAACTCCTAAAGGAGTTTAGAAATGCTCAAATGAATTACTTACCAACATTAAGTCCTTAACAGGACTTCAACTGATTAATAATTTTTTATGGCAAGGGTCTATAATAAATGGTTGTCTGACAATTTTTGTGGCAGACTGAGTTTCTACGAGTTCCCCCCGCTAAAGCGAGGGGAACTTTCCACAAAAATTGTCAGAGTATCATTATTATACACCGTAGGTGTAAAATGTTGGTAGAAAAAAATTGATACAAATGTATTCCTACTCCTTTAGGAGTTGTATAAGTAGTTGAATATGAAACTCCTAAAGGAGTTTAGAAATGCTCAAATGAATTACTTACCAACATTAAGTCCTTAACAGGACCTCAACTGATTAATAATTTTTTATGGCAAGGGTCTATAATAAATTAGGCACACTGATAATGCGGATTTAGCAGATTTTTACGGATAAAAATTTAAAAATCTGTGTTTTATCCGTAAAATCAGTATTATCTGTGTGCTAAAGGCATGATGACTTCCTCAACTAAAAAAAGTCCTAAAATAAGATTTAAAAAAACAAAATAATTGCTTTATCACTATGAATAATATCACCCTCATTTTCACCATTTTTAATACACTCATCTTGCCACAGTGGTTATTGATGATTTTTGCGCCAAAGTGGAAATGGACACTCTGGTTGGTCAATTCCTACCTCATTCCCTTGGCGATTGCGGTAGCTTATGCCTTTTTGGTGCTTCCTACCCTTTTTGGAGGTGGAGAAATGCCTGATTTTAGTACCTTTGAGGGAGTAAAAAATTTGTTCAAAGCAGGAAATGACCAAGTAATAGTGGGTGGGTGGTTTCATTATTTGGCTTTTGACCTCTTAGTGGGCAGTTGGATACTGAACGATAGCCAAAAAAATAGCATAAAGCACTGGTTTGTAGCTCCTTGCTTATTTTTTACCTTGATGGCGGGTCCAGTAGGTTTTTTGATGTATCAGGGCATAAAAAAAGCAGTTCTCAAACCCTAATTATTGAGCATGGCAATAGAAATTTCGTTTTTTTCTGCGGAATAAGTAAACTTGCAGTCGTCATACTTAGGTCCTGAAAACTTTGGTTTGAAATTATTGGAAAAGGCATAAGGCTCTTTTGGAATCCCAAACATTCCCGTATTGAGCTTGTTATCACTGTTTTTGTCTTGATAAATCGCAATCGCATATTCGCCGTACTCCAAATCAGGTACAGAAAAAACGATAGTGGTTTTGCCTTCGGGCTTGAGAGTGTAGCCCTTAAAAGCATCTTTTTCACCACCAGGAAAGCCGTCCTGCTTGCGGTACACACCAATCAAAATAGATGATTTGGTATCTTTGAGAGCCGTAAATGTAATTTTTAGCGTCTTTTTTTCTTGTGCAAAAATGTGGTTTGGCAAAATGCCAACTACAAAAATAAGACAGACAAATAGCATTAATCTTTTCATTTTATCAAGAATTAAAATAGCTTAATTGTGGGACTAAATACTTAATTATCTGGGTCTGTGCTTACATTGGAATCTAAGGCGGGTTGGTCATCTACTTTCCCCCCATTGATGTTTTCAATTTCCAGTGCGGCGGCATACTTAAAGCCTGCAAAATCAGCTTTTTTGAAAGTGTTTTCTGCCATTTTGGTATCTTTTCCTGCTTTGCTGTAAATCAAGCCCAGCGCAAAATTGTACTGCGCCCTTGCGTCTTGCTCCAGCGTAGGCTGTTTTGTCAGGTTTTGTAAGAGATTAATACTTTCCTCTATTTTCTTTAACTTGCTCAAACACAAGGCTTTGATGAAGGCAATAGAAGCGTTTTGAGGCTGGATAGCCAAGCAAGTATTGGCTGAGGTCAGTGCTTCTTGGTATTTATTGGCATAAAACTGATTTTCACATAAGTTAGCCAAGTTGATTGCCTTTTTTTGTGGGTCTTTTTCGTACTCGGCGGCGCGCTTCATCGATTCGATGATGGCGGCTTTGTCAGCTTTCATGGCTACTATTTTGAGCAATAAGTCGTGTGCTTGCGTGAAATCTGTTTTGATTTTTAGGGCTGTTTCCAAGTATTTTTTGCTTTCGTCAATCTCATATACTTTGAAATAAGACATCGCCAAATTATAGAAATACGGAGGTGTCATTCTGAAAATCAAAGACTTAAAGGGTCCATGATTTGCCTTATCAAAAGCCATTCTTGCGTCATTGTATTTTTCCAAATAATAATAGGCATAGCCCAATTCGTAGTAGAACTTGGCAAACTCTTTGGGGTCATCAGTTCGCAACATACCTGTTGCTTTTATCATGCTTTGCTTTGCTTGCTCGTACCTACCTTTCATGTTGGCAAGGCGCGCATCAAAGTAGAGCAAGTTCGTATTGTTAGGGTCTAAGTCCATCGCGTCTTTGATGTGTTGCTCACAATCCAAGAAACGCCCTTGTTTATTTAAAATCTTGATAATATTTGTTTTATACTCTGTTTTTTTTGCTTTGTCTGTTTCTAATTGATAGGAACTCTCGAATGCCTTGACCGCATTGTCGTTGTTTGCCTTGATGGTATAAAGCTTTGCAAGGCTCAGGTGTGCGCCCAGATTGTCTTTTTGCATAGCCACTGTTTTTTCAAAATACTGAATGGCATTGTCAGCATCTTTTTTGATAAAATAGACCTGTGCTTTGCGAAAAAGAAAATCAGGATTTTTAGGATTTGCTTGGATAGCTTTGTCGTATTCTGCCAAAGCCGCATCATAATTTTTGGTGCGCTTAAATTCCTCCGCTTTTAGCACAAAATCTAAGCCTTCCTGCGCGTATGTGGCTACACAGGTGAGAAGTAAAAGTAATAATGTAGTAAAAAATTTGTTCATAAAAATGTCTGATTTAGGCATTGGTAAGTAAGCATTTTTTTCAGCGAGTAAATTCCGCGTTAAATGTAATTATTTTCTTTTAAAAATTCAAATTTTTCTTGGATTAATGAAAAAACACTTCAACTACCAAAGTTTTTAGCTTCCTCTCAGCATGGTTACTGTGCCTTTGTAGGTGTTGTTTTTGTAAAAAAGCGTGTAGAAATAGACTCCTGCGGGCAAATCTCCGCCTGTCCATGCGAAGTCGCGTGCATTGCTGTCAAATACTTTTGCGCCCCAGCGATTGTAAATTTCTATTTTTTCAAACTCATCTGAGCAGTTATCTGGTGGCAAGTTTGGAATGGTAAAAGCATCATTTTTGCCGTCGCCGTTTGGGGTAAACACGTTTGGGGGCTGAAAACTACCTGTTACGCCTTCATCGGCTAAGGTTAAGCGGACGCGAATCGTATCTGCACGTACCAGACCGCACGTATTGCGGTCAGTGATGATAAATTGCATGGGGAAATCAGTGCGCCTGCCAAGTAGTTCGCAGTTTGTAAGCCAAGAAAAATCAGTATTTTGTGGGGCTATGCCTGTTACTGGCTGAAATTGCATGGCAAAATCAGCAAAATTATAGCCAATGCCCGCACCTGTAATGCTAATTATTTCTCGGTCTGGGTCTGTGCCTGTGAGTCTGAATACCAGATTTTGATTTGGGATAACATTTGCAAAGTATTCACGCTTGGTAGGGTCAAAGTTTAAGTCTGCAACCAAGCGCGGCGGATTGTTGTTAGGTAATGGTTTCAGGCGAATGGTTACATCTATGGAGTCAAACTTATTGAGGCTACAGAGGCGTAAGTCATTGACGGCGAAGCGCATATTAAAATCTCGTGGCGCGGTCAAGTTTCCGCGTAGGTTTGCACAGACAGTTCTCCACAAAAACGGTGCTGTCAAGGGCGCACGTCCACTTACATTGCGAAACTGAATATCTACTTCGCTGAAATTGAAGTTAATACCTCGCCCTGTTAGCTGTAAGCTATCTCGGTCAGCATCATCGCCCAGTACATTAAAGTTGATGGTTTCGCCCACCGTAGCTTCCAAAAGATAACGCTTGGTTTGCATAGGTTGTAGTGGGAGGTTGGCAGAAATTGTAGGCTGTCTATTATTTTGGGCATTGTAAAGTAATACTAACTTCACGCGCACCGAATCGCGGAAAGTGCGCTGACAAAGGCGGAAATCTCTGGTTTTGAAGGTCATCAAAAATTCTCGCTGGAACTGCCCTTGTGCCAAATTGAGCATATCGCACGTCGTCTGCCATCGGAAAGGCGCACGCAAAGGGGCTGTACCTGCTGTATCGCGGAAAATCATGCGGAAGTCTGCAAAACGGAAGCCTTCGGGGAAGCCCTCAATCCGCACTGAGTCCAAATCTGCATCTTCTGCAAGTATGTCAAAATTAATGCGATTGCCCACATAAACTGTATCTACATATAATTTTTCGCGGTCGTTAAAAGGGAGAGGCGTATTTTGGCGCACTACGGAAACTTTGGGAGGTCTGTTAGGCAATAGTCTTGGCTTTACCGTCAAAATTACACGTGCAGTGTCGGTTTTTGCTTTGCCGCAGGGGTCTATGTCTGTGGTGGTAAATATCAAATTATAATCTTGGGCTTTGGTACTGTCTGTCAAGATGTTACAAGGAATCTGCCAAGTAAATTGATTTCGCAAAATAGGTCGCCCCGAACGCTGCGGATAGCGCATACCCAGCACAGTAGGATTCCCATTCAGCAGTTGGTAGCCCATTACGATACTGTCCTTTTCGGGGTCATCACCGCGCACAAAAAAGCTAAATCTATCACCCACAAAAGCCTCTGCTACAAATATACGCTGGCTTGGATTGGGTTGGCGAATTTCAGGTGTGGTAATTGGTTTTAAATTCACTTTTTTCTGAACTAAAATGGCAACTTTTACAATCGTATCTGACAATAAAATTTTGCAACGATTGTATTCTTTGAGGTTCAAATCAAAAATAAATTCCTTGCTGTCTGCATTGGTATTTTGCAACACCTCACAAGGCGGACTCCAAGAAAAATTTTGGGTGATGGGTGGCGGTGTACGCCCAATATTAGGGAAAGAGGCGCGCACAGCCGCTAAGTCAAAGCCGTTGCCTTTGGCACTCAGCGTCAAGCTGTCATTTTTGTCAGGGTCAATGCCACGCACCGCAAAAGTGGTAGTTTCACCAATAAAAACGGTATCAATATACAATTTTCTGTTAGCATCAAAAACCAAATTTGAAGAAAGCTGGGCGCGAATATTTGTCTTTCTCTTTTTGACTACAATTCGCACGCGCGTTGTCCCGCGAATTTCTTGTTCACATCTTGGAGTTTTGGTTGCGTTAAAGTTTAACACAAATTCACGTTGGTCTTCGTTGGGCATGAGCAAATTACAAGGCGGAGTCCATGTAAAGCTACCACTCAAAGGAGAATTTCCTGAAAGATTACTGGGGAAATTCATGCCTGCTATCAAGCCTTGCACTGCCAGTTTGAGTTGCTCACTTTGCAAATCCCGCGCAATCACGCTAAAATTGAGCGGCTCACCCTGCTCTATTTCAATCAGATACTCATTTTTTAGCGAATCATATACCCCCAAGCTCGTCCGCACGATGGGTGGGTCTTGTTTTTTCTTTTCAATCAATACATTTACTCTCACTGTATCTAAAAGCGGTACGGCGCAGCTATTGTCTTCTATGATAACGTCAGTTGAGTAAAGCTGATTGCCACTCGTGGGCGGACATTCGGGCGCGCAAACTCGAATATTCAGCACATCATTAGAGTTAGCAATATTTCCACCCATCGCGCCAAGCGTAATCCCCGCCAAGCGACCAGGCACAGGCAAAGTACGCAGTTTGATGACTGTATTGGGGTCGCGGTCAGTGATATTGATGTTGGCACACCTATTGGCATCTTCGAGTTTGAACTTGATGGTATCTCTGTCCGTCAAAAAACGGCTTGGATTTGCAGGGTTAGCAAGCCTCCCAATAGGTGCATTTGCCGTTTTACAATCCAGCACTAATAGCTGAAACTCCCTCACTACCTCGCCAATCTGTATGCCATTGCGAATTTCTCTGACAGAAACTGCAAAAACAAAAAGTCCTATACGAGAGGCATTTAACCTGATAATGCCTGTTTGGTCTATGCTCAAAGGGGGATTGCCAGGAATCATGCTATTGACATTAATACCCGTAACGAAGCGCACAGAAGGATAGGGACCTGGGTTGGGGTTAGGAGGGAGGGAATTAGTGGGTAACATAGTGCTGAATCCATTAGTTGGAGCTTTCATCGAATAAAGCAAGAGGTCGCCATCAGGGTCTGTGCCTGCAAAGTTAAAGAAAAAGGGTTGGTTTACGCACGCATAATCACTTAGCGGAGGGAAAAGCTGGGGTGAAGAATTGATAAATCGCTGACCACCACGCAGTAAAGGCGGAAACTCCATGTAAAAAGCCTGCCCTGCTGCCCCTGGATTGATGATATTATCGATGACCCCATTTCTGCAACAGCGTTCCCAAGTCATATAATAACCTGCTTGGTCAGCATACAAATTTGGATTAAAGGCAAGAGTACGTTCATACACAATGCGTCTTGTTATCAGATTGCCCACCGCGCAGGCAGGGCTGGTATAGTTTACCAAAGTATTACTGGTAATGGGCAAATTATAGCTTAGTACAAATCGATTCGTCGATTTTGCAAATGTATGTACCGTTACACTTTGGTCAAGTGCGCCAGGATTGCCATTTACCGCATCAAAGTACATGATGAGGCGCAGGCGATAGTTGTTTCCGCCAACAGATGTCATTTCTAATTCGCCCCCTACAATGTGAGTAGCAAAGGAGAAGGTAGATAATCCAATGAAAATAATACTTAAAAATGTGGTTAAAAGAAATCTTTTCATATTGTTAAGTTTTCGAAATTTTAAAATCTTTAGTGTAAGTGAAACAAAAAATTAAGTAAGTTTCATTGACATTTTTATTTATAGACAAGTATTTTACCCAATACGTTTCCTTGTTGTCTTTTCGTTGCAATCTTTTTTTCTGAACAAGAACAAAGATAAGATTTTTTTTGAAAATCTTGTACGCCCTCACTTTTTGCATTGGCTTAAAAACAACAAAAGTTAGTTTTTATTTTTTTCAAAAGCATTTTAGTACAAGTTTTGTACTTTTGTTAGCGAAGGTTTTAAAGTTTGGAAAAATGAAAAAATATATTAAATGCTTTTACTGGTTTTTATTGGTTATCTTCCTGATAATCAACACAGAATCTTTTGCCCAACGCGACAAAAAAGAAGAGAAAAAAGATAAGCTGGAGAGAGAAAGAATAGACCGCGAAAAAAAAGAGGCTGAAAAACTAAAAAAAGACGCTGAAAAAAAAGAGAGAGAAAAAAAGTTTAAGAATCTTTTTATGAAAGATTTTGAACCTGCATTGAAGGCAGAGGCTATCCGCCCCAACCAACTTTTTTTTGTAAACATCAACACATTGCCTTTTTATTTGGACGAAGGCGAACTTTCTATCCTCAACAAATATCAGCGCGACAAAGATTGGAAACGCTTGCACCCCAAGCTGTTGGAGTATGTTTGCAAGTTTGGCATCAATAATTTCTTAGACCTCAATAGTATGGATATGGTGTGGCAGCTGGCGCGTCTGTCCGAATATTTGGGCAAGAAAGAAATCGCCAAAGATGTTTACCGCCTCATTATCAAGCACTACCGAGGCGATATTCAGGGAGCAAAGCAACGCTACGATAGCCTGACCAAGCTGGAAAAAGACCTTTACGTGGAGCTGGACAGGTATTATGAAATGGTAGAGCTTCGCAAGCACGTGGACACGCTACGTCCGCCTACGGGGGTACTGGTGAACATGGGCGAGGAAATTAACTCACAATTTGAGGACTATGGCGTTACCATTTCCCGCGACGACCAAGTGTTGATTTTTACCTCACAGCGACTCCCAGAGGCTTTTGATGGCAAAGCACCTAAGAAAAAACTGGACGAAAATATTTTTATGAGCAAGCGAATAGGTGATGATGAAGACTTTTGGGAGCCAGCCTATCCCTTCAAAGACCTCAATACGCAGTTCAATGAAGGCTCACCCAGCATCAGCGCGGACGGCAACACGATTATCTTCTCGCGATGCCACGCGCCCGAAGGATTGGGGGATTGCGATTTGTACGTTTCCAAGCGCATAGACGGCAAGTATTGGAGTCAGCCCGAAAACTTAGGGACAAACGTGAACAGCACGACTTGGGATTCTCACCCTTCTTTTTCGCTGACGGAGGATACACTTTTCTTTGCTTCTGACCGTTCAGGCGGCTTCGGTGGTATCGATATTTATTACTCCGCAAAGGACAATTTGGGCAACTGGGGCGCAGCGCAAAACATAGGACCTATCGTAAATACGCGCAAAAATGAGGTCAGCCCTTTTGTGCATCACGCTTATAACGTGCTGTATTTCAGTTCTGATGGGCAGATAGTTAATTACGGAGATTATGATATTTACAAGGCATACTGGCGCGATAGCGCGTGGACAGAACCCAAAAACATCGGACCCTTAGTCAATGGTGGCGGGCGAGAGTTCTATTTTGCGATTGACTCCAAATCCAACAAAATTTACTACGCCAAATCAGAGCCAGGCAATGAAACCAACTTGGATTTACACTCCTTCCCGATGCCGATGGAAGCACAGCCCATGGCAATCGTGCGTTTTTCTGGCAAGGTTACAGAAGCTACTACGGGCGAGGTTTTCGAGGGAATTGTATCGCTGATAGACTTGGATACGCGCATAGAAATCATGCCAAAACACCTGCGCGAAGATGGCTCGTTTGAGTTCGAACTCATTGATAATAAGAAGTATATGCTCATTGTGCAGGGCGAAAACTTTTTCAGGTTAGAGGAAGTGTTTTTGTTGCGCGGCGACAAGGAAATAGAAATTGCTACCAAAAGTATTCGCGCCATCAAGTTCGAGTCCATTGAGTTTGACAATAACAGTGCCTTGATAAAATCGGAAATGGAAAATGATTTGCACCTGATAACCAACTTTTTAGTCGATTATCCTGACTACAAACTCAAAATTTCTGGGCATACAGATTCCAGTGGAAATCCGCTTGTCAATACCAAACTTTCCCAGCAACGCGCAGAAGCAATCGCCAAATTTATTTTGGATTATGGAAAATTAGACAAAAATAGAATTACTGCCAAAGGCTTTGGAAGCACAAAGCCCCTCACTAACCCCGAACTTACGGAAGCAGATAAAAAAATGAATCGCCGCGTAGAATTTAGAATTTATAAAGGCGAAGAACCCACAGAAGAATAAAAAAACAACTTTTTTAGGAGTAGGGGAGGGGAGTAGCCACAAAAACAGGCAAATAATAAAATATATTATTTGCCTGTATGCAAAAAATCAATCCCTAAATAAAAATAACAAATCTATGATAATTGTGAAAGTGATGCTTTTTAAAAAATGATAGCAATCGCGTTCATCAAATTGATAATGACAAAGGTAACACCAAATATAATCAATGCGACTTTACTTTTGTCCATTTTGTCCTCTTGTGCCTTTTCTTTCAAGTAAAATGTTCTCATAATAGTTTGTAGTTTGAAGTGAGTAAACATAATTTTCTATTTGCTTATTACAAAAGTAAGAAAAGTCATATTTTTTCCCAAAAAAATTCAATATTTTTTTGTTTATTTTTTTAAGGCTTGTTGTATTTCATTTTAATTTTTACTTTTGTGTTTATTTAGAATTAATCTAAACAACTCATGCAAAAGTTAAAATATATTTCTTTTCTCTTTCTTTTTTTTGCTTGTAATCAATCCAAAGAAATAGCTGACTTAAAAACTGAAGTGCTGAATACGTATGCCCAAATAGCTTTTCAGAACTACAAAGATATTCATTCTCAAGTAGTTTTAATACAAAAAAAGATAGATGAATTTTCGTCTGACCCTTCCGAAGCCACTTTCGTATCTATCAAAAACGCATGGATAGGGGCGCGCGTCGCCTACGGGCAGGCAGAAGTTTTCCGATTTTACGGTGGACCTATTGATAGCTCAGAGGCAAATCTGGAGCCGCGTATTAACGCTTGGCCTCTCGACGAAAGCTACATAGACTATGTAGAGGGCAATGCTAAAAGCGGCATAATCAATGACATAAGTATAAAACTGGACAAGCAAACTTTGCGAACAAAAAATGAGCAAGATGGTGTAGAAGAAAATGTAAGCACTGGTTTTCATGCGATTGAATTTTTGCTTTGGGGGCAAGACTTGTACGAAAATAGTGCTGGAAAGAGGATTTTTACTGACTATACCACTGCGCCTAATGCTGACCGCCGTCGCCAGTATTTACAGCTTTGTACCGAACTTTTAGCAGAAGATTTGCAGAAATTAGTAGCGGCTTGGCAGCCAAATTCAGAAAATTACAGGGTAACTTTTGTAAAAAATACGGAGGAATCTTTGGCAAATATCCTGACTGGCTTGGGCAGTTTGAGCCGAGCCGAGCTTGGCGGCGAGCGTATGAGAGTTCCCTTGGTCAATCACGACCAAGAAGATGAGCAGTCTTGCTTCAGCGACAACACCCACAAAGACATCATTGCCAATGTGCAGGGCATGATAAATGTCTATGAAGGGAAATATGAAAATTTTAGCAGTAAGGGATTGGCGAACCTGATGGAAAAAATTGACCCTTCTGTCAATGAAAAAATGAAGGCAAACCTACAAACTACTTTGCAGGCGGCACAGGCAATTCAGCCACCTTTTGACCAAGAAATCAGTGGAAAAAATAAAGACGGAAATCACCGTATTCAGCAGGTTATCAAGGCATTGGACGAGCAGACAAGCACTATTGAACTAATAGCAAAATCGCTAAAAATAGGCATTAACACCAAAGGCTCGTAAGCACTCTATTTTTTATTTTTTAACAAATTCATTAATTTTTTTGATTAAATTTTTGAGAAAGCATTGTTTTTCTTAAATTTCAATCTGATTGAATTTTTTTTACATTTCACAAAACAGAGAAAACTATGAGTCGCCCAGTGATGTATGCCAGCAATAAAGAGTTGGATATTGAATTGCAAGTCATTGAAGGTCAGCTTCCTACTGATATTTACGGACACGTTTTTGTCAATTCGCCTTGTGGTAGCGTAAACTCAAATGGGTTGCCTTTTCCACCTAAAAATAAAGATGGGAGCAATAATCGGGAGTATGCCAGCCCCATTATGAATGGTGATGCCTATATTTTTCGCTTTGATTTTGAGGAAGCGGGCAAGGTAAAATTGAAAACGAGGCTACTCAAAACGCCATGTTATTATGCTGACCTCGCCACCAAGCAGGACAATCCCCAAGCCCCCACAGACAAGTATAAGAACTTCTTTTTCAGGAACATGGGTATTTCGCGTATTTCGCTTGCCTTGGGTGCGCGCAACGAACTCAATACCGCACTTGTACCCATCAAATTTGCCACAGACAAAGGCAATAGAATGGTAGCAACTTATGATGTGGGGCGCGCCTACGAGATAGACCCTGTGAGTCTGAAAATCCTCACGCCAGTAGGTAAAAATACAGAATGGAGTCCTGCTACACCGCCCTTACTCAATTTTCCTTTTCCTTTGGTGCAGAGTACGGCGCACCCTGTTTTTGACCCTGTAAAAAAAGTTTTTTATACTGTAAACTTCACTAAATCAACCAAAACTATGCTTTCTTCTATGGATTTATTTGCCATGATGATAGCCGATGAAGCGAAGGTGGAGCAACGTCTGGAAAACTTGGCAAAAGAAATTGAAAACAAGGAAAAAACGGAAGGTTTGAACAAAATCAATCAGTTTTTGAGCAATATCAGATTGGAGATACAGGGCAAGCCAAGTTGGTGGAAACAACTGATTAACTGGGTTTTAGGTGAAGTGGAGGAGTACATAAATAAGGAATCCAAAACCTATGATAGCCTTTATGTGATGGAATGGAATGGAGAAATTGGCGCGTTAAAAAAGTGGGAAGTGCTTGACAGTGAGGGAAAAGCAATCAGTATTAAGCAATGTATTCACCAGATTAGCCTGAGTCGCGATTACCTGATACTGATTGATGCTTCTTTTAAGTTTTCTATTGATATTTTGGTGAACAATCCTTTCCCCAATAACGATACGATTGACCGCATTATTCGCCGATTGATTTCGGGCGAAATGGAGTCATTCACTGATGTTTATTTGGTAAAACGTGCTGATTTACAGGCAAATGTTACGAAGGTTACAGCCAAAAAATTAGCTGCACCAATTCCTTTGGAGTGCGTACACTTTACGGCAGAATACGAAAATCCTGATGGGAAACTTACCTTGCACACTGCCCACAATAGCGCGGCTTGCTTGGCGGAATGGTTGCGCGCGTATGATGTGTCAGCCCTTGATAAACAGCCAATTAACGCAGATTATTTGGGCTTGTTTGCGCTGGGCGATATGGACATTGGGCGCATGGGTAGATTTGTGGTTGATGCAGAAAAAGCAGAAATTATAGATACAAAGTCAAAAATATTTTGGGAAAAAGGCAATACAGAAAACCCTGAAAAAATAGGTGTAAATACATGGGGAATTGGTTTGCATACCTTCCGCAACATTATTTCTGCCGAAGTGCCAAGCTCAAATATCAAAAATATCTTTTGGCAAACCTACGGCTTAGACCGAAATATGCTTTCTGAGTTTATTTATAATTTGTATGCAGATTATAAAAATAGGATTATTCCACTGGACGAGCTGAAAAAACTTACACAAAAGCAGATTCCTTATACTTTATTGCAGATGGACGCAGTAGAGATGAAGCCAAAAGCGGTGTATGTTTTCCCAAAAAACTACAATTTGCGAAGTATTCAATTTATGCCCAAAAAGGGAGAATTACCCGCAGGAGCAGATGAATCTCTGTATGGGTATATTTTTTGTACGATGCTCATAGGCATTGGCGAAGGACAAAGTGCTGATTATCACAATGAAATTTGGATTTTTGACGCGGCAGATTTGAGCAAGCCCAAGTGTAAACTCAGCAATGCGGCTATGGCTTTTACTTTCACGCTTCACTGCACTTGGATTCCTGACCTCAAGCCAAGCGAAAGCAAGTACAATATCAATGTCCAAGATGATTATAATGCCTTGATAAACACCATTATCCGCCCAAAACGCAGAAAAAGAATCCAACAGTTTTTCAATGAGTATGTTTACCCTAATTTCTGAGCAATATGGCTGAAAAGTTAAAATTTACTGAAAAAGAAAATGGCTATGAGGCAAGCACACAGGATACTGGGCAGGTGATTTATTGGCTTCGTTTTTATCCTGAAAGAGAACTTTTAATCCACAAATGGATTGGTTTTCAGTTTGACGAAGGTTGGATATCCGTTTGGAAATATACCTTAGATTTTTGTGAAAAACGCGATATATTGCGCTTTAAGTCCATAGCAGATACCTCAGCATTAGAAGGCAGTTTTGACGGCATCAATGATTTCATTATGCAGGAAGTATTGCCGCGTGTGATTGCCAGTGGCTTCAAATACTCTGCTTATGTATTGCCCCAAGAATTTTATGCGATGCTCGCTACGCAGTTTTACCAAGAAGAAGCAAAAGAAATGCCTTTTATTACTCGTTATTTTGACAATTTGGCAGAGGCAGAAAAGTGGCTGATGAGTATAGATAATTGATTTTGTTTATGGAAAAGTAAGTTTATAAAGCAAAATCCATACTTTAAGAATAACATTCACTTTTCTATATCCTTCGTTATTTCAATTACAGCAACTGAATTTTAGAATTTCCAAATCACTTCCAGCAACCTGCATATCGTAAAAAAAGATATTAACAAACCTATTATACCACTTAAAATGTAATAAAGTGCATTCTTATCTTTAGAAAAAAGCATGGAAATACCCATAATAATACTGATAACTATTTGAATATATAAACCAGTAAAGCCTAATAATAGTAAGCCATTGCTAAAAATCCAGCATAAGACGATTTGCTTAAAAAAATAATCCCAGCAAGAATTAAAGACACTATCAAATTGTTTATCAATATTTTACTGTTGTCTGACAATTTTTGTGGCAGACTGAGTTTCTACGAGTTCCCCCCGCTAAAGCGAGGGGTTAATCTAACCCCTCGCTTTAGCGGGGGGAACTTTCCACAAAAATTGTCAGAGTATCTATTTTACTTCCTTCTTTCATCTAAATTAATATTTTTATTTAATTAAAAAACGCCAATTATCAAGTAATAGTTAATGAAATATAAATAGAATCAGACTTTTGAAAAAAAGAATATGATAGCTATTTTATAGATAAACAGGACTTTATATATTGAATATCAGACTTTTTACTTCTTACTTTGTTGTTGGTGAAAACACACAACAATTGACTTAAAAAAAAGCGAATGAATCCTCTTGGGATTCATTCGCTTTTTTTAGATTGAAACGTGATTTTTAGTTAATATCCTTATTTTCACCAAGTTTCTGAATCATCTCTTGGATACTTTTTTTGTTTTGCTCGTCAGGCACACCTTGCGTGAGGGCAAGTTTTGCATTTTTGAGTGCATTTTTGTAGTCGCCTACCGCAGAGAATCCCCTTGCCAAGCCGAGTGTGGTTGTCCAGTTGTTTGGATTCTTTTGTGCATTCATTTTGAATACTTCCAGAGCCTCTGCACCCTTCTTTTGGCTGATTAATTGCCTGCCGTACGCGTGTACTTCTGTTACTTTTCCAAAAGGAAGTGCCTTCTTCATCAATGCGTCAGCTTCGGATTGTTTGTTTAGCTTACTAAAAATCATGGCTTTGGTAGAAAGTGTAGTGAAGTTTTCCTCACCAATATACTGTCCAGAAATAGAGCCTTCTGCCCAAGTGAGTGCTTCCTCTAAATTGGTGTTGTTTTGCAAGCAGTAATTTGCCGCCTGATGCCATGCCTGCCAAGAAAAACCCTTGTCGCCTTTGAGTTCTTCGCGCATAGAGTTGATGACATTATTTACTACATCAGCCTCTATTTTGAAGGGAATACGCCATTTTTCCCATGCCAGCACTACGGTTGCTGAGTTTTCGGTTTGCTCGGCAAATTCGTAGCGGAGAAACTCTTGGCTGGTTTCGGACTTGCTGGGCTTGGTGGTGATTCTCAGCGCATCTTTGGCGGGGTCGTAGTAATAACTTCCCCAAGACTGGTTATCTTTGGAAAAGATGACAATAATTTCACTTTCTGACATAACCGCCATAAAAAGACCATATTTGCCTGCGGCAAGGCTTTTTCCGCCCACTTTTACGTCCGAAGAAAAAGTAATCACTGTGTTTTCGTTTGCACCTGCGCGCCAAGGGGCTGCCTTGCTCGTGCCGTAACCTTGGTCTATAAAGCCAAAATGTGCCAAATTAGTCCCCCAAACTTTGCCTTCGCGACCCCTCACTGCGGGGCGGTCGTAGTCAATCGTGATTTTGGTTAGCCCTATCAGCTCACTTACAGAGGCTTTTTTGCTACCGCCGTTGTGCGGCATGGAAAGTTGGGCATAAGAAACAGAAACAAATAAACATAACAAAGCAATACTCAAAAGGAATTTGTTTTTCATTTTTTTAATATTAGTTTTTGAAATAAAAAATACAAGAGAGTACAAATGCGGGTGATATGTAGATTACAAAGATGTTGGAAAAAATTTTTAAAAACAAATTTTTTTCTTTGTTTGTCATTAATTAAAGCATTTTGATTTTCCATTATTAAATAAGAATGGATATTATTGAAATTTTCTCAAAAAAATATTGATAGCATTGCCACAAATGCTATCAATATAAAAACAATTTTTTTGGCTATTTCTATTTTGCAGTTCTCATTTCCAATACTTTAGACCAGACTCGGAAAGCATTTTTGTAACAGATTTTGGCAATATCTTCCTCGCTATAACCGCGTTTGAGCAGTACATAAATCAGGTTTGGGTAGCCCGTAACATCTTTTAAGCCTGTGGGTAACGTATCGCCAACACCGTCATAATCAGAGCCTAAGCCTACATAATCAATACCCGCAATCTCCACTACATGGTCTATGTGGTCTGCTACTTTTTCTACGGTCGTAAATAGTGAAGGATTGTCTTTGGCAAACTGGTCAATGAATTGCTTTGTAGTGCTATCAGTTGGCTTCAAGTTATTGATTTTCAGTAAGCTATCTAATTTTTTTTCCAAATTTTTATTTTGCTTATTTATCTCTGCATCTAAAAAATCAGAGCCAAAATTGATTTGGATTACGCCTCCATTTTTTGCCAATAATTTTATCATATCGTCCGACATATTGCGTACAAATTCGGGCGTAAAACTGCGACAAGACGAGTGAGAGGCAATACAAGGCACTTTGCTCAGGCGCATGACTTGATAAAAAGTGCTGTCAGAAACGTGAGAAATATCGACCATCATGCCCACTTTGTTCATTTCTTTGACTACCTCGACTCCAAAAGGACTCAGCCCGTTCCAAGTATGCGTAGTGTCATAAGAGGAATCGCAGATTTTATTATCCAAAGCGTGCGTCAGCGTGATGTAGCGAATACCGCGATTAAAAAAGTAAGCTACATTTTGGAGGTCTTCCTCGATAGGAGAGCCATTTTCCATGCCCATTGGCAACGAAATAATGCCTTTTTTAAAATTTTCCGCTACTTCTGTGGGCGTGCTAACAAGCGCAAATTTATCAGGGTGCGTTTTTACAATTCCTTCAATCATTGTAATTAAAGTATCTGCATAAGCCTTTGATTTACCTGCGGTTTTTTGCATATACGAAGGAATATAGATGGACATAAAAGGTGCATCTAAACCTCCTTTTTTGGCACGTTCGTAATCAAAATCGCCAATAGGTGAGCTAATCGGAATCCCTAAAAACGCTTTCTCAAAACGAAAACCCTTGGTAACGAGGCGATAAGGCAGGTCGACATGACCATCTGTGATGATGTATTTGTGTGCCAGCACATCAGCAAGTAGTTTGAGTTCTTCGTCTGTTTTTGGCTTTTCTTTGGGCGTGCAAGCCGAGCAGAGTAACAAAAAAATGCTGATATAAAAGCTGAACTTGGTAACGATTTTATACATAATCTGAAAGAATTAAAGTGTGAAAAGTAAAACTATGAAAATTTCTTTAAATCAAATTCTTCTACGCGAAAAATAGATGCAATCACAGCTAAATCTCAGCTAAATCTACTACTTTTGCAGTCCTTTTGGGGCTGAAACAACAAAAGCGTTAAAAATTATTAAAATTTGTACCTAATTCTTTTTCTGAGATTATGATGTTAAGACGACCACGCAGGAATAGACAATCAGAGGCAATTCGCAATTTGGTAGCGGAAACGCAGGTTACAGTCAAAGATTTTATTTTTCCAGTATTTCTTACCGAAGGGCAAAATAAAAAAATTGCAATTAATTCTATGCCAGGTATTTATAGATTTTCTTTGGATAATTTATTGAAAGAAATAGAAGAATGTCTGAACTTGGGTATCACCTCATTCGCACCTTTTCCGCAAATTGAGGAAAGTTCGAAAGACAAATACGGCAAGGAAAGTTATAATACAAAAGGTTTGTACCCCAGCGCGATTCGTGAGATTAAAAAGCAATTTCCAGAAGCCTGTTTGTTTACTGACGTGGCTTTAGACCCTTACAGCAGTGATGGACATGACGGAATCGTGGAAAATGGACAAATTTTGAATGATGAAACGCTGGAAATCTTGGGAAAAATGGCTCTTGCACAGGCAGAAGCAGGCGCGGATATGATTGCTCCCTCGGACATGATGGACGGACGCATAAAATATTTGAGAGAAATACTTGATAGTCAAGGTTTTACAGATGTAGGGATTTTGGCTTATACTGCCAAATATGCCAGTGCTTTTTACGGACCTTTTCGCGAAGCCTTAGATTCTGCGCCCAAGTTTGGCGATAAAAAAACCTACCAAATGAATCCCGCTAATGTGCGTGAGGCTTTGGTCGAAGCCGCTTTAGATTATGCGGAAGGCGCAGATATGCTTATGGTCAAGCCTGCGCTGGCATATCTGGACGTGATAAAAACGCTACATGACCATTTTGACTTGCCCATTGCGGCATACAATGTGAGTGGTGAGTATGCCATGATTAAAGCCGCCGCCGCCAACGGCTGGATTGATGGAGAAAAAGCAATGGTGGAGTGCCTGACCAGCATCAAACGCGCGGGCGCAAAGGTGATTTTGACTTATTTTGCAAAAGAATTTGGCAGTAAACAATGAGCAGTTATCAATTATCAGTAAATAAGTTTTTTTAATGATGTTTAATGAAAGATAATACAAAGAGTTTGGTATATGAAAAAGCGTATAATTTTGCGGTAAGAGTTGTAAAAGCATTTAAGTTTTTACAAGATAAAAATGAGTATGTCCTTTCAAAACAGCTACTTAGATGTGGAACTTCTATTGGTGCCAATATTGCTGAGGCAAATGTGCAATTTCTGATGCTGATTTTTCTGCCAAAATAAGTATTGCTTACAAAGAGGCTTTGGAAACAAAGTATTGGCTTTCGCTATTGAAAGACAGCGAGTATATTGAAGAGAAAGTTTTTGAAAGCTGCTATGCAGATGTAGATGAAATATGCAAAATGCTTTATAGTATTCTAAAAACGACAAGAATAAACAAAAATAAAAAAGATAATAATGAGTCAAAGTAAAAATTTTAAAATTGACAGTACAAAAACAATAAATAGTAACTGGAAAAAAAAACTTAGTAAATGGTTACTGGTTACTGATAACTTGTATTTAGCAACATTAGTAGTCTTCTGTTTTGCTTTTATTTTATATTTTACCAGCTATTTTGTAGGGACTGGTTTTATGCTTCGCTGGGAAAAAGCAAGCCAAACGAAGGCGCAACCTACTGTCATTGACAGCTTTGACAAGAATCTGTTTGAGTTTCAAATCAATGCAGATAGTTTCCTAATCGTAGAAAACTATCAGGCGAGCAACATGGATTTGAACTTTACCGCCACCAATATTTACTTGATTTTCTTGCTGTTTGGCTTGGTATTGTTGCTGACTACCGCGACTTTTATGAGCAAAACTTGGTACATTGTGATTGGCTCGGTGCTGATTCTCTACTTGGCAACGCTAAATACTGAACTTTTGTACCTTTTTGGCTCTGACCAGAAAGTTTTTTTACTCATTGCTTTTGTGGCTTATGTACCTCTGAGCTATTATTTTAATGCCTTTGCCAATGAAAAACGTGGAATTTTGTCTTCATTTTTATTCCGTTTTTCTGCATTTACGCTGATAACTGTAGGTTTGACGTTATTAATTTACTTTTTTGCACAAGTACCTCACCCTGAAATGTTTATTACTAATTTTGGGATAATTATTCCTCTCGTTTTAACGGTTAGTTTTATCATTTTTAATGCTCACGAGGTTATTAATGCCATTTTATATTTGGTTACAAACGCCGCCAATGTAAGTAGTAAAAATACACTGACACATTTTATTGTACTTACGAGTGTTTATCTCCTTAATCTTTTTTACGCGTATTTGCTAAGTATTGGCGCAGTAAATTTCGGAATTTTGTACCTTGATTCTTTTGTTTTGCTTGGAATTACACTTGTATTGGGTATTTGGGGTTTTGCCAAACGTCAATCGCAGTACGAAGGCATCATGTTATTTGCGCCGATTGGTGCGTTTTTGTATATCTCATTGGCAATCATTAGTTTAGCGACTGTTTCTTATTTTTTTGCTACTGCCAACGATTCTTTGGTAGAAGTGATTTATGACATCACGCTGTACGCACATTTGGGTTTGGGATTTGGCTTTTTGGGTTATGTTCTCACCAATTTTTATGCGTATATCAGGGCAAACAAAAAAGTCTATACCGTTGTTTATCAGCCTAATAAGACAGGATTTGTGTGGGTGTATGTCATGGGAATAGTGGTCATGTTTTTACTCTTTTCGCGTTCCAATTTCTTTACTTATCGCCAAGTTTTCGCAGGTTATTACAATGGATTAGCAGATACTTATCGCGCCGCAAATGATATGTTTTTGGGAGAGCAATACTATAAAACTTCGCTGGGCTACGATTACCGAAACCACAAAGCAAACTACACGCTGGGTGCTATGGCTCGCGAAACAGGCAACGAAGTTGATGCGTATTTGTACTTCGACAAGGCAATTTCTAAGCAAGCCTCTCCTTTTGCTTTTGCCCAAATTTCAGATTTACTTTTGCAAAAAGACCGTCTTATTGATGCGATTTTTACCTTGCAAAAAGGTGTAAATCGCTTCCCTAAAAGTGGAGAACTACACCTGAAACTGGGAATGTTATATACTGAAACCAGAAATCTGGGAGATTCTGCTTTTTACTATTTCGACAAGGCAAAATCATTGCTGGACGAGTCGGGCGTGGCGGCAGCAAATATTTACGCTATCTTGCTGAAAAACAAGCTCTTAATCGCACCTGATTCTGTCAAAAAAATGCTCGAACTCAAAGACGACTTGAATACGGACAACAATGAATTAGTGCTTTTTAACAGCAATGGATTAAAAACGGATAAAGCGATTAATACTATTTATCTGCCTGATTCCCTGATTGCGGAGGGAAAATTGTGTTATTTTTATAATTATGCGCTCAATCGCATGGACAGCGAGGACAGCACGATTTGGAAAAAATTGGATACATACCGCAAAACTGGCTCGAATGGTGAAGTAATGCCCTTTTTGGACTTGGTTTATATCCTCCGAAATCGGAAAATAGGCGAAAATGCCAATGCGTATAAAGTGATAGAAAATTTGTATAATTCCTTGAAAGATGTCAATGCTTTCTATGGAAATTTGGCAGGCTTAATGATGATAGAACAGGACAATTACCCCAAGGCAATCAAGTATTTAGCGACTGCTTCGCGCTTAGATGAAACGCAAGCAAGGCTCAACTATGCCATTGCACTTTCCGAAGTCGCGAGTGAAAGACCAAAAGCCATAGAAATCTGGCAAAATATCGCAAATGATATAAAGGCAGATTCTATGCACCGTTTTATTGCAAAAGATATGCTAAGATTGATTTTGCCCGATAGTATTAAATCATTGCAAATCAATTTATTAGACGATATTTCTAAGTTCAGGTTTATGCACTATAACCATTTTGGACTGGCAGACCAAACTTTCAATGATATTTTGAAAACGATTCAAGACCCTAATTATCAGTTACTTACTGCTGTAGATAGGATTCATTTTTATCTCAATGAAAACAAACCTACGTTTGCCGAATCGATTCGCAACGCATTGACAGGTTTTGATGGTATCAGCCCCGAAGTGCAACAAGAATTGATTTTTGCAGATTTGAAACTGCTTTATAAGTTAAAGAAAATCAAAGAGATAGGAAACTTAATTGAAGGTTTTAAACCAAAAATAGCAAGAGAAGGTTACAAATTTTTTTATAAAGCATTATTTTTGGATTCAAAAAATGACAGTATTCAAGCCGAAAATCTGTTTAAAAAAGCAATGCGCGGCTTGCCCATGAACTACGAAATCCCAATGGAATTGGCAGTACATTACAACAAACGCAAACAAAATGAAAAAGCCTATAACCTCTTGGTCAGCACATTAGACCTTTATTTGGACTACCATGACTACCCGCCCGCGCTGTACGAAATGTATATTTTGCAGTGTTTGGAAATGAACTATATTTCTTTTGCGGAAGACGCTATCATGCGCTTAGAGGAAATAACCAATCCTACGGAGTTTGCCTTTTTCAAGCAAATTTTTGAGGCAGAAATGACAAAAATAAAAGCGAAATTAGACGATTGGAATTAGAAAATGTGTAGCTCTGAATATGAAAAAAACTGTAGTAATAGATGTAGTAGGACTTACACCTACACTAATTAAAAATATGCCATTTCTCTCCAAATGGTCTGAAAAAGCAAAAATCACTTCTATTGAGCCTGTTTTGCCTGCTGTAACTTGCACAGCCCAAGCTACTTACTTGACAGGGAAATACCCTAATGAGCATGGAATTGTAGGTAATGGTTGGTATTTTGAGGACGAATGTGAAGTCAAATTTTGGCGGCAGTCCAATAAATTAGTGCAAGCTGAAAAAATTTGGGAAACTGCTAAAAAGCTGGACAGTACCTTTACTTGTGCTAATTTATTTTGGTGGTACAATATGTATTCGTCTGTGGATTACAGCGTTACGCCGCGTCCACAATACTGGGCAGATGGGCGCAAAATGCCCGATTGCTACTCACAGCCCCCCGAATTGCGTGACCGATTGCAGGCGGCATTAGGTATTTTTCCCCTCTTTGACTTTTGGGGACCAAGGACTACTATCAAGTCAAGCCAATGGATTGCGGACGCTTCTAAGCTGGTAGAGGAGTGGCATAACCCCACACTAACTTTGATTTATTTGCCACATTTGGATTATAATTTTCAACGTTATGGGACAAATCACCCCACTATTCCCAAAGATTTGCGCGAAATAGATGCGCTTTGCCAAGATTTAATCACTTTTTACGAAAATAAGGGCGCACAAATCGTGATATTATCCGAATATGGCATTACAGATGTGTATCAGCCTATTCACCTAAATCGGATTTTGCGAAAGGCGGGCTACCTTACTATCAGGGAAGAAAATGGGCTGGAACTGCTGGACGTGGGGGCAAGCAAGGCTTTTGCGGTGGCTGACCACCAGCTTTGCCATGTTTACGTAAATGATAAGTCAGAAATTGAAAAAGTAAGACAACTCCTTGAAAATGTGCAAGGTATAGAGCTACTCTTAAACGAAGAAGGCAAGGCAAAATACCACCTAAACCACTCGCGTTCGGGCGATTTGGTGGCAGTAGCTGATAAGGATTCTTGGTTTACTTACTATTATTGGCTTGATGACCGAAAAGCTCCTGATTTTGCACGAATCGTGGATATTCACAAAAAAATAGGCTATGACCCTGTAGAAATGGTGGTAAATCCTCACATCAAGGCACTGCCTTTGGTGGTTGGCTGGAAACTGCTGAAAAAGAAGTTAGGCTTTCGTATGCTGATGGATTTGATTCCGCTTGATGCTACACTCATACGTGGCTCGCATGGGCGAATCCCTGACAATGAGCAAGATAGACCCCTTATTATTTCTAAAAATAAGGATTTATTGAAGGAAAGCCATATAGCCCCTACCCAAGTTTTTGAAATTTTGCTGCACCATTTGCAAAGTAAGGCTTAGATTTCTTGCAAAATATTAATTTCTCTTTTTGGGTAGGACAGCTTTTATTATCGCTTACGCGTGTGGTTGTCAAAATTTTTACAAGTAGTTCCTAAATAGTTGTAGTAACGCTAAAAACAACAGAGATAAACGATTATTCGTGTAACCATTTAATCAGCTCGCTGTCAGGCATACCATAAAAATTCTTAAAAACAATGCCAGATTTATCTTCCCAAGATACAATTTCGGCACTTGCTACTGCAAAAATTTCTTCACCCATTTGGTGAGCAATTCTGGTAAGCCCGCTTTGGTATGCTGGCGTGTACCAACGCTGTACCAGCCAATCCAAAAAGGCAGAGTCATAGCCTTCGGCATTAATCAGTGCCAATAGTTTGGTCTTGCCCTGCTTTTTTACCGTTTCTAATACTGCATTTACCGCCTCCTGTCCTTGCGCTAAATTGATGTGAACCTTTCCCCATGCCAGCACCACTACTGTTGGTTCTGATGGATAATCATACACTTTTGCAAATTCTTTGTCCAAATACATATAATTTGTAGCTAAAATAAAACTAATAAGACTTTTTAGTAACTTTTACTATGCGTTGTTATTTGCGAGGCAAATTAGCGATTTTTTTTTATTGACAAATTTTTGTTGAATTAAAAAATTAAAAATATTTGATTTTGGTATTTCATCTAAGAAAAAAAGAAGACAAAATAGTTGAATTTTGTCTTCTTTTTTTGAAATTTTACTTTTTACTACTGATTAGCTTGGTAAATATTTTTCATTACCCGATTGAGGTCTTCTAATGGCTTAGTGGTTTGATTGACTACATCATACTCTATAAATTTTTGCTCTTTGTTGCTTATTTTTCCATCAGCAGACTTCTCAAAGTAAGATATGCGAATTTTCTCGTGCAAATTATCTACAAATTCGTAGCTCACGCAAAAAGTATTAGGCAGGGGGGAAAGCCTTTTCAGGTTTTTGCCATCAACGTCCGAGATGTAGAGTTCTGACATATCCATTTCGTTTAAGAAGCCATCTTGGTTGGTGTCTGTAAAAGAAATTTTGTAAAGGATATAATTTTTCGTAGGTTTGATGTACTGCCCAGTGAGGTTGTCATAAATATTGCCTGCACTCAAATCCACCAAATGAATGTAAGCCGCTTTGTCGAGTAGCTTGCCCAAGTGCTTGCCTGTGGAGTCTGCAAAGAGGAGATTGGAAAGCCCCGCAGAAGAAAAATATTGGTTTGCACCACCACCAAACTGCTTTGTGTCCATATTTACAAGGCTGGTGAGTTTGTAGCCCGCGTTGTCCTGCGTGCCTGTAAGTGCCAAAACAGGCTCGTAATCAGCGAGTATTTTTTCATCAATCTTGCTTTTATCTACGACAATACTTCCCCAAGAAACGGGCATATTGTAATAATAAGGATTTTCAGTAAACTCTTGTTGTTTTTCAAACAGCCAAGCAGGGCGGTTGTAAATTAGCGTACTAAGTACGCCAAATATCAAAATACCATTGATACTCCAAAGCCAAAAACTAAATTTGCTCATGATGTTTTCTGTTTTAGTAAAAAAAGGATTGAAAATCAGTTATGAAAATAGATACGTCAAATTCCGTACTAATGTTGCTTTATAAAATCCAAGACAAAACTATGCTTTAATTTTTTTCTCTTAACTAATAGTTTATTACATTTGCACGCAATAGTCAATGGCTTTATTGACTGATTACTAAGACTAAACTCAAAAAGGAATAATAATATCAATGAAAAAATACACTTTTACAGATAAAAAAGATACGCGTTCGGGCTTTGGCGTGGGCTTATTAGAGGCGGGTCGTAAAAACCCCAATGTGGTTGCGCTTTGTGCTGACCTCACTGGCTCACTCAAAATGGGAGATTTCAAAAAAGAGTTTCCTGAACGTTTTTTTCAGACAGGCATAGCAGAGGCAAACATGATAGGTATGGCGGCAGGGCTTACGATTGGTGGCAAGATTCCTTTCACAGGTACTTTTGCCAATTTTTCTACGGGTAGAGTCTATGACCAAATCCGCCAATCCATTGCGTATTCAGGGAAAAACGTAAAAATTTGTGCTTCACACGCAGGCGTAACGCTGGGCGAAGATGGCGCAACACATCAAATCCTCGAAGATTTGGGCATGATGAAGATGTTGCCAAACATGACCGTTATCAATCCATGCGACTTCAATCAGACCAAAGCGGCTACGATGGCAATAGCTGACTATGAAGGTGCTGTCTATCTGAGGTTTGGCAGACCTGTTGTTCCTATTTTCACCCCTGCCGACCAAGTTTTTGAGATTGGAAAAGCAATCACGCTGAATGAAGGCAAAGACGTTTCTATTTTTTGCACAGGGCATTTGGTGTGGGAATCCATCTTGGCAGGAGAAATATTGGCGGCGCAAGGCATTGATGCAGAGATTATTAATATTCATACGATTAAACCATTAGACGAAAAAGCAATCTTGGAATCCGTCAGAAAAACAGGCTGTGCGGTCAGTGCAGAGGAGCATCAGCTCAATGGCGGATTGGGGGACAGCATCGCGCAAACCTTGTCGCGCAACCTGCCCAAACCCTTAGAAATGGTAGGCGTGAAGGATAGCTTTGGCGAAAGTGGTACACCTGATGAGCTTATGGAAAAGTACGGATTAAAAGCCAGACACGTAGTAGAGGCAGTTTATAACGTACTGAAAAGAAAATAGCGCATTTTTTGCAACGCTTTAAAGAGCAGTTGCGTATTGGCATCACAAAAAAATTTCAACACCAACATTGATTTATCAACATCACTTATGAAATATTTATTCATTTTAGGTTGGCTATTTTGTGCAATTGGTTTGCACAAAATAGCCAATTTCAATCACCTAACGCCCCCCCTGTCAGTAGGTAAGGTAGTGGCAGATACGGCACTCAGAATACTTACCCCTGCCAAGGGAGAAGTTTTGAGAGCAAATAACGCCTACAAAATTACTTGGGAAAGCAAGAGCAGTGGCAATTTGCAGATAGACCTCTACAAAACTGACAAATTAGACCGTACTTTAGAGTTTTCGGCACTGAGTGTGGTGGGGAAGGGTAATATTTATACATGGAATATTCCTGCGGATATTGCTTTGGGGGAAGATTATCAAATCGTTATTTTTGACATCAAAAACAAAGACATTACTGCAAAAAGTGAGGTTTTTTCTATTCAAAAAAGCAAAAAATTACCTAAGTGGGTAATTATTGCTGGCTCTGTGGGCTTGGTGGCTATTATTGGCGCAGTGGTGCTTATTTTGGGTCGCCCCCGAACTCGCCGCCTTCCTGACCCGCCAAATCCAGATGAATAAACAGAAATACCATTCCTAAAAATTATCCAAAGCATTAAAAAATTTGACCTTTATGAAAAAAATACTTTTACTTGTATTCACTTTATTGGTGGTAAATCAAGTCATTGCACAAACAATTACGCTTATTTCCCCTAATGGTGGAGAATCGCTTACGGTGGGTTCGCCTTTTAATATTGCTTGGAACTTTACGGCAAGTACCCCCGCCCAAGACGTATTCACCATAGAGCTATTGCTTAATAATAATCCATATAGAATTATTGCGACCAATGTTGCGGCAACAGCTATTCCTTTTTCATGGAATATCCCCACGGATTTAGCAGATAGGGGAGATTATAGGATTCGCGTGAGCCGCACCACCAATTCTTCCTCTAATGACATCAGTGATGCCAATTTTGCGATACGCGGGGGCAGAGCCATTGTGATTGGCGCGCCTGCAAGCACGTCCGTACTCACCAGAGGTGCAAATTTCAATATTACTTGGGCGGCAAACTTTGCTGATAATGTAAGAATCGACTTATTAGTAAACGGAGTTTTTTTACAAACTCTTTCTGTTTCTATTTCAGGAAATTCGTTTGCTTGGGCTGTTCCTGTCATGCAAAATATAGGGAATAACTACCAAATACGCATCACAAATCTTACAGATGTCAATGTATTTACAACGAGTAGTACCTTTGCTATCGAGCAGACCTTGGCTATTACTGCGCCCAACGGGGGGGAAAGTTTTGCCAAAGGAAGCGCGCAAACCATACGCTGGACAGCAAGTGCAAATGTATCAGACAATGTAAAAATAGAATTAGTCAATAGCTTTGGGACGATTGTGCAAACTATCTCAGCAAGTACAGCAGCAAGCGTAGGAATGTTAGCATGGAATGTACCTATGGGAACACCTGATGGAGCTAATTATAGGATTAGGATTACGAGCTTGACCAACCCCAATTTGATAGATGAAAGTAATGAAACTTTTGCAGTGGGGACGTTTATTACTGTTACAGCACCAGCCACAGGAAACGTATTGAGTAAGGGAACAAAATATACGATTCGTTGGACTACGAATGTAATGGCTCTGCTTAGGATAGAACTTATTTTGGCAGGAAATATCATCAGAACAATAGAAAGTAATTTGCCTTCGACAACTGTAAATAGTTTTGATTGGACTCCACCAGCAGATTTGATGAATAGTGATGGATACACTATACGCGTAATTAGCATGGCAGATGCCAATCAACAGAATATAAGTGGCATTTTTTCTATTATTACCCCACCTTCTATTCAAGTTAATGCGCCCATTGGTGGGGAAACTTGGCAGAAAAACAAAACCTATAACATCACTTGGCAGAGTGGTGTGCAGGGCAACTTAAAAATAGATTTGTTTAGAAATAATACATTCCTACAAAATATTACGCCAAGTGTAGCGGCTACCGCAAACACTTTCCCTTGGCTGATTCCTACTAATATTCCTTCTGCTAATAATTATAGGGTGAATATTACCAGCTTATCAGTTAATAATGTGAGTGGGCAAAGTCCTACCAATTTTACGATTGCAGATGGAGATTCCATCAAAATCACCAATCCCATCGCCAATGCTAATTTAATAAAAAACACTACTTTTAATATTACATGGACTACAAATATCAGTAGCCGAAATGTAACCCTCGAATTAATAGCCAATGGAAATGTAGTTACCACCATTGCCACTAACCAAACCAATTCAGGTACTTATACTTGGAGAATCCCTGCCCTAAGAGAAAATGACCAACCGTTACTCGCTGGTGCGTATCGTGTACGCGTGCGGACGGCAAGTGGAGATATGGTAAGTGATAATAGTCCTCTTTTTAACCTCAGAGAACCTACTTTTCAAATAGGTACGCCAAGCCCAGGCGAGCAATTATTTAGAGGTTTTTCCTACCCAATCACATGGATTTCTAATTTGGAAGGTGGCGTAAGAATAGATTTGTACAACAGTAATGTTACACTTATTAGCAATATAGCTATGAATGTTACAGGAAGCGTATTCAACTGGGTTATCCCTCTCGATTTGCCAGAAGGTAACTTTTATACTATTAGAATTACAAGCCTCATCAACCCAGCCATCTCTACAGCAAACACTGCAAATTTCAGGGTCGTACAAGGACAACTCCAAGTTACCAATCCCAGAGGCGGCGAGAATTGGTACAGCAATGGATTCCGTTACGCTATAGAATGGACAAATAATACCCAAAAACCTGTAAAGGTAGAACTGATACGCGCTGGAAATGTAGTAACCACCATTAGCCCCAGTACGACAGCTTTGAACTTGGATTTTTCCTTGCCTGATGGCTTGGCAGATGCCAGTGATTACAGAATAAGAATAAGTAGTATAGAGAATAATACGCTCGTTGCACAAAGCAATCCCATTCGAATCATCAGACCTGTTCTCACACTTACTTCTCCGCGAGGGGGCGAGTCTTTAATCCAAGAATTAAACTATGTAATCACTTGGCAGAGCAATTTGCCTGCGGACGAATTGGTGCAAGTCGACCTCTATATAGGCAATATTTTTAATCGGACTATCAATCCATCTACTCCAAGTGGTGGAAGCGCGAACTGGGGCGTTGGTGGCAATATTCCTGTGGGGGCTAACTATAATATTCGTGTGAGTATCGTTAGAAATTTGGCTGTTTTTGGGCAAACTGCTGCGCCTTTTAGTGTTATCAGGGACAATGTGCCTCCTGTAATTTCAGGAGAAGATTTTCCTGCGCTTTTTAATGGGAGTAGCAGTGCAGTGCTTTCTGTTGACCCTTCTGTGAGTGCAAGTGATAATCTGGGCGCATTAGGATTGAGGGTTTTTTGTTTTTATAAAAGTATAAGCAAAGCGACTTGGGGAGAAACGAAGACAGAGGCAATATTGCAGGCTGGCAATAGGTATCAAGCATCTATTCCGCTAAACGAATTTAGAAACGAGATAGGTGTAGAATATTACTTCGAAGCTACCGACCGCGCAGGCAATGTTACACGTAGCCCACGCGAAGGTCAGCAAAGACCACAATTAGCACACATTCGCTACGCAAATCAAAATATTCCAAATCCTATTTTTGGAGAAACAGTAGAAGACTATCAAATCATTTCTATTCCCTTAGTGCTGAATGACAACTCCGTCAAGGGAATTTTTGAAAAAATATTACAGCCGTATGATGACCAAAATTGGCGTTTGTTGCGCTATGAAGCAGGTACGTTATTCGAAGTAAACAATTCAGAAAAACCACTGACACAAATAGAACCTGGTAAAGGTTACTGGCTCATTATCAAGGAGAAACCAATTGAAAACCTCACCACAGGCGAAGGTACAACGGTCAGAGTAAGTTCTTTAAACCCTTTTATGCTTAATTTAGAACCAGGCTGGAATCAGATAGGTAATCCTTATACTTACAACCTTTCTTGGGCAGATATTTTGAGAGGAAATACAAATGCAAACGTACTGGGAAACCTCAAAACGTATGACAAAGGCTATAAAAACACAGATATTCTTCCACTTTATCGCGGTGGATTTGTATTTGCTGCCCAGCCAATCACACTCAGATTCCCCACTACCAAAAATCGCACGATTAATCCTGGAAGAGTTGAAAATGAGGAAATTACAAATCCGCTTTCTTCGCCAATTTGGGAAGTAAAATTGCTGGCAAGTACAGGAAAAGTAACCAACGAATTTGCGGGTTTTGGTATGAACCCCAGCGCAGAAATTCTCAAAGACAAGTTTGATGACATGACTTTGCCTCGTTTTGGCAATTATGTGGAAGTAAACTTCAATAGACCTGATTATTTTTATTCTAAATTTACCAAAGATGTTGTCCCTACCAAAGATAATTTCGTGTGGGAATTTACCGTAGAGGCAAACTCACCTGACAAAATGACCAAACTTCAATGGGAAAACGCTTATTTTGGGAATGAGAAAAAATTGATGCTCTTAGACCAAGAGTTGCAGCGTTTTGTAGATATGAGTGCCGTCAAGGAATATGCTTTCACGCGCACCGCAGACAAATACCGCTTCAAAGCAATTTTTGGGGACGAAAAATTCATAGCTGAAAATTTGCAAGCAGACAAGATAGTTTTTGATAATTTTCCCAATCCTTTTGGAAACCAAACCCAGTTTAACTTCACACTACCCTTAGATTATGCAAATAGCCACGTCAGCCTCAAAGTGTATAATAGCATGGGGCAGGAAGTAGCCACACTGACCAATCAAAGCTATGCCGCAGGTTTTCATCAGTTAAAATGGGAAGCAAAAGACCAACAAGGAAATTTTCTTGCCAAAGGATTGTATATCTGTCGTTTACAGATTGAAAATAGAGCAAAAGGATTAGGAAGTGCGGTAAATAGGTCTGTAATAGTAGAGTAGGGGAGGAGTCACCGAAGAAATCTAATATCTCTTTTGACGCAGATAAGGTACAACGCCTTATCTGCGTTTGTTTTTAATTTTGGCAAGATAGTTTTTGCTTAAATGTAAAAAAAAGGTAATTTTGCAAAGTTCAAAACCATTTTAATTTTCAAATTTATGTTAAAAAAATTACTTCATATAGAAAATGCTCCTTTACAAACAGACCTTGCTTTGCTGGTCATTCGGATTGCTTTTGGTGCATTGATGATGCGCTACGGTTGGCAAAAATTTGAAAATTTTGCAGAATGGTCGCCTGGCTTTCTTAACTTTTTAGGCTTAGGTGGCGGTGTTTCGCTTGGGCTTGCCATATTTGCCGAGCTATTTTGCGCTTTTTTGGTCATTATTGGTTTGTTTACTCGTTTTGTTACTATTCCATTGATTATCACTATGTTAGTTGCTTTTTTTCAAGCACATACCAATGATTCTTTTGATGTCAAAGAACATCCTTTGGTTTTCTTGTTTCCGTACATTGCCTTGCTAATGGCAGGTGCAGGCAAGTTTTCCCTGGACGGTATCATGTTTGGCATGAGAAGAAAATATTAGAAACTCATAACTTTATTTCGTTTATCAAAGTTAAGTGAGCAATAGATAAACTTACTTAAATTTTTTGATGAAAACACTACGACTTCTGCTGGGCGACCAGCTCAATCATGCACATTCTTGGTTTCAAACAGTTGATAATGAGGTAACTTACGTACTAATGGAAGTCTTCCAAGAAACCAATTACGTAACGCACCACATTCAAAAAGTAGTTGCCTTTTTTGCCGCAATGCGAAACTTTGCTCAAGAGAAACAAGTAAAAGGACACCAATTTATTTACCTCAAATTAGACGACCAAGACAATCTGCAAGACATTCCTGCAAACTTAAACGCGCTCATTGAAAAGTACCATTTTGTAGCTTTTGAATATCAACTTCCTGATGAATACCGTTTAGACGTTCAGCTTTCTGAATTTTGTAAAAAACTGAAAATACCTTATCAGTCGTATGATTCCGAGCATTTTTTGACAAGCCGCTACGAAATGCGCGATTTTTTCAAGGGAAAGAAAACGTATTTAATGGAAAGTTTTTATCGGAGTATGCGGAAAAAGTACAATATTCTGATGGAAAATCCAACAGAACCAGTGGGCGGAAAATGGAATTTTGATGCAGAAAATCGGAAAAAATTTGATAAAAAAGTAAATGTACCTGTGCCACTAAATTTCAAAAATGAGGTCAAAGAAATTTTTGAAATGATTGAAAAAACGCAGGTCAAAACGATTGGGAATATTGATGTAGCAAATTTTGATTGGTCGCTTACGAGGGCGCAGTCATTAGCATTGTTGGATTTTTTTGTGAATCACTGTCTTCACTATTTTGGGACTTACCAAGATGCGATGGAAACCAATTTCCCTTATTTATTCCATTCACGACTTTCTTTTGCCCTGAATATCAAACTTTTAAACCCCCTCGAAGTTGTAAATGCTGCTATCTCTCATTGGGAAAAACACCAAGACAAAATAGATATTTCGCAGGTGGAAGGCTTTGTGCGACAGATTATTGGCTGGCGCGAATTTATGCGAGGTGCATATTGGGCAAATATGCCAAACTATGCCACATTGAATTTTTTTGAACATCAAAACCCACTTCCTGAGTTTTATTGGACAGGTAAGACGAAGATGAATTGCCTCAAACACGCGATTGGGCAATCGCTGGATTTGGCGTATGCACATCATATTCAGCGACTGATGGTTACAGGCAGTTTTGCCAACTTAGCGGGCGTTCACCCAGATTATGTAGATGAATGGTACTTAGGCATTTACATAGATGCTATCGAGTGGGTAGAAATCACCAATACGCGCGGCATGAGCCAGTTTGCTGATGGTGGATTGGTGGCGACCAAGCCCTACGTAGGCAGTGCCAATTATATGCACAAAATGACCAATTATTGTGCTAAGTGCCACTACAACAAGGACTTGCGATATGGCGAAAAAGCCTGCCCTTTCAATAGTTTGTATTGGCATTTTTACCATCGCCACCGAGCTAAGTTAGAAAAAAATCCCCGAATTGGCATGATGTACGTGATGCTCAACAAGATGGAAACTGCTGAGTTAGACAAAATATTAGCACAAGCAGAAGCATATTTGGAGAAAATAAATGAGTTATAAAATTATTGTTATCTTTGGGGAATAAATCAAAATAACAATTTTATAATCAATTATTTAACTTTGATGAAAACAGCAGAAATACACACCGAAAAAGGCGTGATGAAAATTCAGTTTTTTGAGGCTGATGCACCTATTACGGTGGCAAACTTTGTAACTTTGGCAGAAAAAGGATATTATGATGGCACTATTTTTCATCGTGTCATTCCTAACTTTATGATTCAGGGGGGCGACCCCACAGGTACAGGGTCAGGTGGACCTGGCTACACCATTGCCGATGAACTCACAGGGGGCAATCAGTACCATGACCGAGGTGTACTCTCTATGGCAAATACGGGCAGACCGAACTCAGGCGGTTCTCAATTTTTTATCTGTCATAACAGAACAGGAACACAACATTTAGACCGTAAACATACTGTTTTTGGCAAAGTCTATGAAGGCATAGAACTGGTCGACCAAATCAGACAAGGGGACAAGATTATAAAGATTGTCATTGGTGAAATAGCTTAAAGTTGTGAAATGAGGCTGTCTAAAAAACCCATCGTTAAAACGGTGGGCTTACTAAAATATTTAAAACCAATGGTTTGCCGTTATTATAGCTTACCGTTTTAACGGTAAAACATAGGTAAGAAAAAAAATTGGCTTTTTGGACAGTCTTGTTTTATTATCGTATCGTTAGCTCGCCTCGAAGCGAATCTTCTAATTTTTGTTTGATAAGCTCGTTATCATGTTCATTACCAAGCAGAAACATTAGTTTGGTAATGGCTGCTTCGGGTGTAATATCTCCACCACTAATCACGCCAATTTCAGCCAATCGCTTGCTGGTTTCGTACAAGCCCTGCACTACGCCGCCATTACACTGCGATACGTTATAGATAAAAATTCCTCGTTCAATCGCATTTTTTAAAACACCTACAAACTCGTCATCAGAAGGGGCATTGCCAGAGCCAAAAGTTTCCAATACCACGCCGCGCAAATTGGGTGTATGCAAAATATGCGCTAAATAAATACTTGAAAGACCTGGGTATAACTTTATGATAATCACGTTACTATCTAACTTATTGTAAAACCAAAAAGGCTCACTTGGTTGTGGTAAAATGAGCTGCCTTTCATAGTTGATGTCGATGCCTGCCACTGCTAAAGGGGGACAGTTTTGAGATTTGAAAGCAGTAAATTTGAAACTCTGTACTTTGCGGGCGCGGTTGCCTCTGAGCAACAAATCATCAAAAAAAATACAAACTTCGGGGACAAGGGCTTTGCCATTTTCATCTTTGCAGGCGGCAATCTCTAAGGCTGAAATGAGGTTTTCGCGTGCGTCCGTACGCGTAACGCCTATGGGCAACTGCGCGCCTGTCAAAATCACAGGCTTTTCCAAATTTTCTAATAAATAACTCAATGCCGATGCCGTATAAGCCATCGTATCCGTACCATGCAAAATTACGAAAGCATCATAATCGTTATAAAAATCATAAATCATGCGCCCAATATTGAGCCAGTGATGAGGCTGAACGTTAGATGAATCGATAGGCTCATTCATGGCAAGAACGGTCAGTTCAAAATCAAAACGTTTGAGTTCGGGTACTTTGTCAATAATATATTTGAAATCAAGAGGCACGAGGTGATTTTTGGTGTCATCATAGTCCATACCAATCGTACCGCCCGTATAAATCACAAAAATAGAGGTATCTGTGCTACTATTTGCCGCAGTTTTGATATTGGTCGTTGGGTAGTAGTTGAGCATGGATTTTACATTTTACGTTTAAGGTTTAAAGTTCAAGGTTTAAGGTTTAAGGTTTAAGGTTTAAAGTTCAAGGTTTAAGGTTTAAGGTTTAAAGTTTAAAGTTTAAAGTTCAAGGTTTAGAGTTTAAAGTTCAAGGTTTAGAGTTTAAAGTTCAAGGTTTAGAGTTTAAAGTTCAAGGTTTAGAGTTTAAAGTTCAAGGTTTAGAGTTTAAAGTTTAAACTTGAATTATTACTTTAATTTTAGCCCATCTAATAGCTTGATATACAGCATAATACCTTCTCTTACTTCGTCCAAATAAATATATTCGTCAGCAGTGTGCGAACGGGCAGAGTCCCCAGGTCCGATTTTGATAGAATCAAAAGGCATGAGTGCTTGGTCAGAAGTAGTGGGGGAGCAGTAATGCTGCCTACCAAGCCTGATGCCCTGCTGCACGATAGGGTGGGAGAGGGGGATACTGGAAGCATTCAATCGGATAGACCTTTCTTTGACTTCGCAGCCCACATTTTGCTTTATTACGTCCAATATTTCTGCATTTTTGTAAATGTCAGTGGGGCGAATATCTACGGTAAAAGTGCAAATATCAGGTACGACATTGTGCTGACTGCCTGCATTGATGATAGTAACAGTCATTTTGACCTCGCCCAGCATTTCAGAAATTCGTGGAAATTTGTAGTTTCTGAACCAATCAATATCTTTGAGTGCTTTGTAAATCGCATTTTCACCTTCATTGCGTGCGGCGTGTCCTGCTCTCCCTTTGACGGTACAATCTACCACCATCAAGCCTTTTTCTGCTACTGCCAGTTGCATTTGTGTAGGCTCGCCCACTATCGCCAAATCTATTTTGCCAAACTGCGGCAAAACCAGCTCTACTCCGTCGCTACCACTGATTTCTTCCTCTGCGGTGGGTGCGATAATGAGGTTAAAAGGCTTATTTTCTACCTGATTGTAGTAAAGAAAGGTTGCAATGAGAGAAACCAGCGCACCGCCTGCGTCATTGCTGCCCAGCCCGTACAGCTTTCCATCTTGCTCTATCGGAGAAAAAGGGTCTAAGGTATAGCTTCTGTTGGGCTTTACGGTGTCGTGGTGTGAGTTGAGCAGGATAGTAGGTAGCTGATTATCAAAGTTTTCTGAAAAAGCCCAAATATTATTGATTTGGCGAAACGTTTTGATATTGTTGGATTGGAGATAGTTTTCTATCAAATCGGCAGTTTGGTTTTCCTCTTTGCTGAAAGAAGGGGTGCTAATGAGTTTTTTTAGCAGTTGGATTGCCTCTGTGGTAAGTTGCTCGATGCTTCGTTGATGTTTTGAAATGGTCATAAAATAAAGATTTGTTCAGTTATTTTTTTACAAACGTAGTAAATTTTTGGTAAAATAAGGTTAGAAAATTTTGAGTGTATAAAAATGAAATTTTCTAAATCAATTCTTTACATTTGAAATATGTTTTTGTGTGGTGCTTTTGCTTGGTAGGTGTTGCACACCGCGTTCAACACACTGCAAAGGCGAAATTTTCTACATCAAGACCTTACATTTGAAATACCTTTTTACATTTAAAAAAACAGAGCCAATGACACTTTCACGTAGAGATTTCCTTGCACAGGGCAGTGCCTTGGGCGCACTTACTACACTTTCTTCTTTCACCCAAGCGGCAGAGCAAGAGAGAGTTAGCACTGTGGATAGTATAGAACGCGCTACCCAAAAAATAGCCCACCTTTCCCCCGAAGAAGCCGCCAAGGACGAAGATTTTTGGTTTACGGTGCAGAAGGCTTTTGTCCAATCGCCCAACTTTATCAATTTGGAAAATGGCTACTGTTCTCCGCAGCCTGTCGAAACGATGAACGCGCTTTTCAAAAATATAAATATGATGAACGAATTGCCCTCGTTTTATATGAGGCGCAGGCAATTTGATGACAGAGAGGAAGTTAAAAAACAGTTGGCAAAGATGGCGGGCGTTTCTACGGAAGAAATTATGATTACGCGAAACACTACTGAGGCACTGGAAACTGTTATTTTGGGCTTACAAACCCTCCAAGAAGGTGATGAGGCGATAATGACCAACCAAGATTACGGCAGTATGTTAGAGGCTTTTTACTTGCGCGCAAGGCGGTATGGCTCTAAAAATAAGGTAATTTCTATTCCGCTTCACCCCAAAAGCAATCAGGAAATCGTGGATTGTTATGAAAAAGCAATGACTCCCAAAACCAAAGTCATTTTGGTAACGCATTTGGTGAATATTACGGGACAGATTTTGCCAATACGAGAAATTGCGGAAATGGCGCACGCCAAAGGAGTAGAAATTATCTCAGATTCTGCCCACGCGTTTGCTCATATCGACTTCAAAATCCCTGATTTGCAATGTGATTACTTTGGGACAAGCCTCCACAAATGGCTTTGCACGCCGCTTGGTGCAGGCTTACTTTACATCAAAAAAGAAAATATCAAAAAAGTTTGGGGGCTTTACGGCGAAACGGGTTTTGCAGATGACGACATTCGCAAGTTTGAGCGCATAGGCACGCACCCCTGCTGGACAAACCTGACCATTTCTAATGCGATTCGTTTTCACCATGCTATTGGCATCAAACGCAAAGAGGCGCGCCTGCGCTACCTGAAAAACTACTGGGCAGAAAAACTCAAAAATGTCCCCAAGATTATCCTCAATATGCCACTGGAAGCCTCGCGCTCGTGTGGGCTGGGCAATGTGGGCATCGAAGGCAAGACTCCTACGCAAATCGCTGATAATCTGTATGAAAAGTATAAAATCTTCACCGTAGCGATTGATATGGAAGCAGTGAAGGGCATACGCGTAACGCCACATCTCTACACAACCTTAGAAGAATTAGACGCTTTTGTAAAAGCAATGGAGGAGATAGCGAGGAGTTGAGGGGTTTTTGTAGGGAAAACTGCTTATTTGGACAACACAAAAAAAGCCCCTGCTCGAAGCAAGGGCAAGGCTGAAAACAGCCTACAGAATAATCTTTTATTATGATAAGCTAACAAATAAGGAAAATAGCAATACTAATTTCTTTACTTTCAAATAAGGATAAACAAAGTTAAGTATTTATTTTGAAATAACAAATTTTTGAGAGTATATTTACTCATAGTAATTTTATAAATTTTTTTATCCATTTTAACCACCTGAAAATGAAAGTTTTAGGATTAGACATAGGGACGAACTCTATTGGCTGGGGGCTGATAGAGGACGAAAAACAAGAAATTATTGCCATGGGCGTAAGGATTTTTCCTGTGGGGGTGAATATTAGCACCAAGTTCAAAGAAGAATCCAAAGGCAAAAACCGCCGCATAGGGCGCACTTCTCGGCGATGCGCTTTCAGGCGAAAAAAGCGTATTAATGAGTTAAAAACTATTCTTTTTGAGATGGGTATTTGGTCTGGACATCCATCTTACAAGAGTAGTATTTTAGCTTATCAGCTTCGTTCAAAAGGCTTAGATAGTTTGCTTACTTTAGAAGAATTAGCAATCGTTCTTCTTCATATTGCCAGAAGGCGCGGCTTTCAAAGTGGTAAAAAAGATGATATTGATTTAAAATCCCTCATCAGAGAAGAAGAAAAACTACTGCACATCAAGGATGTGGAAATAGAAAATCAGGTAGAGGAAGAGGATGATGATGATAAGGAAGAGAAAAAAGTAAAAGCTGGCATCAACGAGCTAAATAAAAAAATAGCGGAAACAAAAGCGCGAACGCTGGGGGAATATTTTTATCAATTATTCTTGAAAGAACAAGCAAAAGAAAAGTGCTTCAACCCTGAGCAGCCAAGTGAGCGTATAAGGGCGCGATATACTTCACGCGAAATGTATAAATACGAGTTTGAAGAAATCTTAAAAAAGCAGCAATCATATTACCATGATGTACTAAGCGATGATACTGTAAAGAAAATTTGGAATTGTATTTTCTTCCAACGTAAACTCAAATCTCAAAAGCATCTTATTAATCAATGCAGGTACGAATCTCAAAAACGATGTTCCCCTATCTCCAAACCTATTTACCAAGAGTTTCGCACTTGGGATAGTATATGTAATATAAGAGTTGTTTTTGCTGAAGATGAGCCTACAAGACCACTCTCCTTATCTGAAAAAGAGATACTTTATAATGCTGCCCAAAATAGTGCAAACTTATCACTTACTGATGTGCGGGAATTAGTTTTTGGAGGTAAAAGAGTGGAAATTAATTTTGATGAGGATGGAAAAGTGATAGGTAATATTACAAGGATAAAAATTATTAATGCCTTACTTGGGAGCGCAAGAGTAGAAGAAATAAAGAAAAGGGCAGAAAATCACCCTTCTAAAAATCCGCTACTATTTGACGAACTTTTGTTCGAAGAAATAGATAAAAACGGGCTTAACGAATACTTGCAGGGAGAGGTATATGAAAGAATTTGGCATTGGCTACATATCTTTGATAGTAGAAGTTGGCTAAAAGAAAAATTGGAGAAGGAATTTACCTCAATCATTCAGAAGCCAACTTTGGTTAAGCAAGAACTTTCCAAATTACAAATACTACGCTTGGCATCTATGACCATAGAAAAAAAATTTGGTTCTATTTCGGAGTACGCCATCAAAAAACTCCTGCCACACATGAAAAAAGAAGGTGGAAATCTTACCACAGCCTGCCAAGCCCAACAATATACTATCACTACGGAGGAATATAAATACGACAAAGACCGTATTCTTAAAAAAGAACTTGCCTTTCTCAAAATAAATGAACTGCGTAACCCCATCGTACAGCGTGCGCTTTCTGAAATGATTAAGTTAGTAAATGAGATTATCAAAAAATACGGACAGTTTGATAAAGATGGCAATCTTGACATTAAAACTGTACGCATAGAAACTATGCGAGAACTCCGAAAACCTAAAAAAGCAAGGGAAAAAATTTACAAAGAAAATAACGATAAGCAAACTATTAGAAGGGCTTACGCAAAATTTTTGACAAATTCAGGGCTTGGTAAAGAAAAAGGAGAGATTTTACCCTCTGACCCTTTAGTAAAAAAATATGAACTTTGGCTCGAACTTTATCCAATACCCTCAGAAGAATTTGAGAAAAAGAAAGACAAAGAGGATTTTGAGGAGTTGGATAGCAAAATGAAAAAAGGTGAAATTAAGGATATGGGAACATTTGCAAAGGGTTTTCTAAAATTTGCTGATAATATCGAAAAACCTGAAAACACAAAGTTTAAACTCTGGTTGGAAAGCAATAGAATATCTGTTTATTCAGGAAAGCCTATTTCATTGGCTCGCTTGCTACAAAAAAATTCTGATATACAAATAGACCACATTGTTCCTCTAAAAAGAAGCATGAATAATGACTTTGCCAATAAAATTCTTTGTGAGGGTGATATTAACAACGAAAAAAAAGATAGAACACCTTATGAGTATTTTATGCAGGAGCATGGAAAAGGGGAGTGGAAAGCCTTTTGTGCCAGAATAAAAAAATTGCCTGACTATAAACAAGAAATGCTCAAGTTAGAGCAATTTCCCGATGAGGAATGGTCAAAGCAACAGTTCCAAAACAATGCTTATACAGCCCGAAAAGCAAAGCAAATACTTTCCAGCGTTTTCAAAGATGTCGAAACAGTAAAAGGACAGGCAACAGCTATGCTCAGACGACACTGGAAACTGAACTACCTGCTCAATAAAGAGGGGAAAGATATAAAAGAACGCAAAGATAACAGACACCACGCTGTAGATGCCGTAGTAATAGCCCTCACTACTCCTGAATTACTCAATAATCATTTAACCAAAGTAATTAAATACAATAATGAGCGTGAAAAATTTGTCAATATCAATTATAGTAGGGACAAAGACAGAATCGATATAAAACAAGAATCAGTAGATATTCTCCAAGAGCCTTGGCGTAATAATCAATTAAAAGAGCAGGTAAATTTGCACTTAGAAAAACTATTGGTTTCACACAAGTCTGAAGAAAGGCTTTATAGCAAACGTAGGGCAAAAACTTTAATTGGTAAAAAAGTAAAAACGTGGATAAGCAAAAATGGAAAGTTAAGAAAAAAAGTTAAGCCCATATTTAAGCTATCCGAGAAAAGTATCATAGCCCCAAGAGGTAATCTACATACACAACCTTACAGGCAAATCACTATGCCTTTCGATAACCACCCAAGCGGATACGAACGTGGCGAGAAAATAGTGGTAAAAAAGATACTTGTTGCTGAGATAAAGCAAGTAGATATTGCAAACGTACTTGACTTGATAACCCAAAAGCAACTACGAAAGTATTGGGCGGAAAAAGCACAAGCCAAAAATAAAGACCATGAAGTACACGCCAAAGCGTATAGCAAGCCCGAAAATGATTTTGATGTACCTATGCACAAAGTAACCGTTATTATGAAGAAACAACCTTCACTTATCGAGATTCGACCACACACGCCGCACCGTATTTTTGTGGAATCAGATAGTAACTATATCATTGGTATTTATCAGGCTGAAAAAACAGATAAAAAGGGCAAGGTTACTATAAGTTCCAAAGCAGTTGCAGTAAACTTTATAGATGCAATTCGTGCCAAAAGAGCTAAAAAACCTCTCTTAGCTGATGAGTTTGAAAGTATCAAAGACAAATTGATATATGGATTAAAGCGGACTATCAAAAAGGGAGATATGTTTATCAGGTACGACAAAAGCCCTGACGAGATTGCCAACTATTTTGATGATGACAAAGAAATTTTCAATAGACTTTACAAACTTACGGCTATGTCTGTAACCCAGACTGATGGCATAGACCTTAACTTATCAAAGCACTATGTAAATAATATGACAAAAATCAAAAAAAAGGAAGATGATGGTAATGACGAACCAACAGAAAATAACACAGAAAAACAAGAAAAAGTCGATAAAATTGAGAAATATACTCAAAATAATGCTTTTTTGCGAATTCGAAGTATTGCCAATTTCAAATTTGTCAAAGTCCGCATCGACATCTTGGGCAGAATCTCTATAGCATAGCTTACCAGAAAGAGAGAGAAAAGATTCTCTGACAAAATTTGTGGGAAATTTCCCCCAGAGTTCCCCTCGCTAAAGCGAGGGGTTAATTTAACCCCCCGCTTTAGCGAGGGGAACTAAGCAAGGAACTACTAAAACCTTTTTGCATTAATTTCGTTAATTTTGCTATTACCCCTACACTAACACCCCATTTGTATCCATTTAGCTTTTAAACTTCTTACGCCATGATAAAGCGTA
>JAAFJS010000001.1 GCA_013298985.1 Cytophagales bacterium | reverse complement strand
ATAAACAGAAAGGAATACAAAACAGGATTAGCATCAAGTCCATATTTATTAGATGAAAAACACTTTAGTCCTGCACTAAAATTACCTCAATTCTCTTATTCATTTACACCATAATCCATTCCGTTTATTTTCTAAGTCTTACTAACTTAGCATTAATTTTCTATATTCTATAACTTTATTCTCATTTTTTGCATAAATATCAGAGATTTTTTAAGATTTTTACATTGTCAAAAATAAGATACTAAGCCATCATAACCATATAACCATTCAAAAAATGAAATACGACGTAACAGTAATTGGTTCAGGACCAGGGGGCTACATTGCCGCTATCCGTTGCGCCCAGCTCGGACTCAAAACTGCCATCATCGAGAAATATAACTCGCTTGGCGGCACCTGCCTCAATGTGGGCTGTATTCCATCTAAGGCGTTGCTTGATTCCTCAGAGCATTACCACAATGCCGCGCATACTTTCAAAACGCATGGCATCGACCTCAAAGACCTCAAAGTGAATCTCGCGCAAATGATTCAGCGCAAGCGTGAGGTGGTCAAACAAACCTGTGATGGTGTTGCTTACTTAATGAAAAAAAATAAAATTGACACCTACTATGGGCATGGCTCTTTTGTAGATAAAAATACTATCAAAATCTCCCCCACCAAAAACCAAGGCGAGGGTGGCGAAACCAAACAAATAGAAACAGACAAAACCATCATAGCTACTGGCTCAAAACCTATCATTCTGCCGTCTGTTCCTTATGACAAAAAACGCATCATTACCTCTACCGAAGCCCTTGAACTCCAAGAAGTTCCAAAAAATCTCATCATCATTGGTGGTGGCGTAATTGGCATGGAAATAGGCTCTATTTATGGAAGGCTTGGCGCAAAAGTCATTGTGATTGAATTTATGGATTCCCTCATTTCTTCGATGGACAAAACGATGGGCAAGGAACTCCAAAAGGTTTTGGGCAAACTTGGTTTTGAGTTTTACTTCAAACACAAGGTTACGGGCGCAAACGTAAAAGGCAAGGAAGTTACCGTAACAGCAGAAAACGAAAAGGGCGAAACAGTCGAGTTCAAAGGAGATTATTGCCTACTTTCCATTGGTAGAAAACCTTATACCGAAGGGCTGGGCTTAGAAAATGCGGGTATTACCACTGACAAAAAAGGAAGAATAGAAGTCAATAACCACTTAGAAACCACCACAAAAGGCATTTATGCGATTGGTGATGTGGTTACAGGCGCGATGCTTGCCCACAAAGCGGAGGAAGAGGGCGTGGTAGTTGCCGAGCAAATAGCAGGACAAAAACCGCATATCAATTATTTGCTTATCCCCAATGTCGTTTATACTTGGCCTGAGGTGGCGGGCGTTGGCTACACTGAGGAAGAATTAAAAACAAGCAATAGAAAATATAAAACTGGGGCTTTCCCTTTCAAGGCTCTTGGTCGCGCACGCGCCAGCATGGACTTGGACGGAACGGTAAAAGTGCTTACTGATGCGACCACAGATGAGATTTTGGGCGTTCATATCATTGGTCCCAGAGCCGCAGACATGATTGCGGAGGCAGTAGTAGCAATGGAATTTCGCGCCTCCGCCGAAGATGTGTCGCGCATGAGCCACGCACACCCAACCTTTACAGAGGCTTTCAAAGAGGCGTGCTTGGTAGCCACAGGCAATCGCGCTTTGAATATGTAATTTTTGGCGTATCTAAAAAAACTGATAGAAAGCCCACCACAGTTGTCGTGTGGGACTAAGGCAAAGTTATTATTTTAATCCACCGTTTTAACGGTGGGATTCTTGTCTGAAAACCTATTTTTTAGGTACGCTGTTTTTTTATTTCACTTTTTAAACTATTGCGCTAATTTTTGACCATGAATAATACCAAGCTCATTATTTTTTCAGCACCATCAGGCGCAGGGAAAACAACCATTGTAAGGCATTTATTAGAAACCAATCCAGATTTAACTTTCTCGGTATCAGCTACTACGCGCCCGCGTCGCGACTACGAAGTCGAAGGCAAAGACTATTATTTCCTAACTAAAGAAGATTTTGAACAAAAGATAGAAAACAAGGAATTTGCTGAGTATGAGCAGGTATATCAAGGTACATATTATGGAACACTCAAATCAGAAATAGAACGTGTGCGCGCAGAAGGCAAAAATTTGATTTTTGATGTAGATGTAGAAGGTGGTTTGCGATTAAAAAAACGATATAAAGAAGATTCGCTTGCTATTTTTGTCAAAGTCAGCTCGGTAGAGGTGTTGAAAGAACGCCTCGAAAAGCGAAACACCGAGTCCGAAGCCAAACGCGCAGAACGAATCGCCAAAGCTGTCAAAGAACTTCTGTACGAAAAATTATTTGATGTGGTGGTTGAAAACGACAAACTCGAAGATGCCCTTGCCAAAGCACAAAAACTGTATGACGAGTTTACTGGAAAAAAATAAAAATCCATTTTAAACCTTTCTCCTCTTTTTGCATCTAAAATGTGTCTGAAATCTTATAAAAAATTATAGCCATTTTAGCGTATGCCAACTGTCAGCGAACAAACCAAAATCCAACACCTCTACCTGCGCGCAGGCTTTGGGGAAAGCATAGCCAATATAGAAAAAAACAAAAATAAATCTATCAAAGAGGTTGTCAATCAGCTATTTAAAGAAAGTGAAACCATCAAAGACCTCAAAATAGTAGAAGAAAATCAGGTCAAAATTGGGAAATTTATGTTTGCGGACAAAGAGGAAAAAAAGGAGATGATTCGCGAATCCATTTCCAAAATCAAAGATTTAAACCTCTTGTGGTTAGATAGAATGGCAGAAAGTGAAGGAATGTTGCGCGAAAAAATGACCCTATTTTGGCATGGACATTTTGCCTGCCATGCCAAAAATGCCTTTTTTGTCCAAAATCAAAACAATACGCTTCGCAAGCACGCACTTGGCAAGTTTGGCGATATGCTTCACGCCATTTCCAAAGATGCTGAAATGTTGCAATTTCTCAACAACAAACAGAACAAAAAAGATAGCCCAAACGAAAATTTTGCCCGCGAAGTCATGGAGTTATTTACCTTGGGCAGAGGCAATTATACCGAGCAAGACATCAAAAATGCGGCAAGGGCGTTCACAGGTTGGGATTTTGAGCAAAATGGAAACTTTGTTTTCCGTAAGTTTAAACATGATTTTGGTGAAAAAATGTTTTTTGGCAAAACGGGTAAATTTGAGGGAGAAGACATTTTGAATATGATTTTGGAAAACAAACAAACAGCTAAGTTCGTAACCACCAAAATTTATCAATACTTTGTCAATGAAAAAGTCAATAATCAGATAGTCAATCAATTATCTGATAATTTTTATCAGTCTAACTATGATATTGGCGCGCTAATGAAAGAGATTTTGACAGCAGATTGGTTTTATGAAGCCTCCAATGTTGGCGTAAGAATCAAATCGCCCATTGAGTACATCTCTACACTTCGCAAACAATTTAACTTGGGTTTTACTGAAAAAGAACCACTTTTGTTCCTTCAAAAAGTGTTGGGACAGATGCTTTTTTATCCGCCTAACGTAGCGGGCTGGAAAGAAGGTCGCGCATGGATTGACAGCACAACGGTCGTGATTAGGACTTTGCTACCCCAAATCCTGTATAGAATGGTGGAAATTCCCTTGCAGGCAAAAGAAGACGGTGATGTAAATACGGATTTTTTTGCTAAACGAAAACTCCAATCTATCAAGGCTACCTTTGATTGGGCGCAGTTTGAAGGCATTTTCAAACAAAATGACACCACAGAAAGCGTTGCAAATTTTCTTTTGCAAGTTCCACTTTCAGCGACTAACAAAAACCTTTTATCGCAAATGAGCTATGGCGCAAACAAAGAAGAAAATCAGAAAAATTTGGCGATAGCGGTAACTTCACTGCCTGAGTACCAACTCTGCTAAAAAGCATCTTCAAAATGCTCAATATCAGGTGTTTGCCCATTTATCAAAATACTGATAATGTCAAAACGAATGTCTTGGGCAAGGATTTTTTTCTCACTCAAATACGCAATCGCTGCGTTCCTGATTCTTTCTTCTTGCGGTGGTGAAAGGAAATCTTCGGGAAAACCAAAATCGCTACTGCTCCGACTTTTTACCTCTACAAAAACGAAAATGCCCTCCTCTTGGGCTATAATGTCTATTTCCTGACGTTTCACGCGGTAGTTGCGCGCCAAGATTTGATAGCCCTTGCTTTCCAAATACTTAACAGCAATATCTTCGCCTTCTTTGCCAGAGATTTTCATAGATTTATAGTTAAACTCCATCAAAGTTCTACAATAATTTATCAATCATCACTACTCCCCAATCATCACAAAAGCACCCCAATAGTAAGGGTCAGGGAAAGTTTCCCTAAGCCTGAGTTGGGCGGAAATGAATGATTGGCGTTTGTTTTTGGTTTTGCAGTAATCTGTATAAAAATATTCCATGAGAAGTTGTGTAGCTTCATCACTCACTTTCCAGAGGCTCATCACGATTGTTTTTGCACCCGCCGTTTGGAAAGCACGTTGCAGACCATATACACCTTCACCGTTTCGAATCTCGCCCAAACCCGTTTCGCAGGCACTCAAAATCACCAAATCCGTATGGGTCAAGTTCAGGTTCATGGCTTCGTAGGCGGTAAGAATCCCATCTTCGTAGATGCCTCCTTTTTGTAGCGCATTGATTTCGGCAAGCAAGGTTTCCTGCGAAAAAGCATTGTCTGCGCCCGCCAAAAGCAAGCCTGAATTGAGTAGCGGATTATTTAAGTTGCTTTCTAAACGAATAGAATCTGAGTTTTTCTTCTCCTCCTCTAATTCGGTAGGGCTAAAAAAGCCATGTGTACCAATATGTAGCACTGTGAAGTCATTGATATTCTTGATGTTACCTTCTAAGGCACTATCGCCAAGTGCTACTTGATTCTTGACTTGGCACTGGCTTAGAATTTTGGCTATATTTTCTATTTCTACTTTCGTACCAGGCAGGTCTTCGATTTGCCCACCGCGGAAGCCACCGCGACCGCCACGCGTGCGTATGTTTTGATTCTTGACAAGCGGCAAAAGTTCGAGAGGTTCTTCTTGCTGAAGTGGAATATGCGAGGATAATTTTTGCTTTTTTAAGTGGTAATTAGGGAAACCAAGCAAAAAAGCCTTGCCAATATTCGTAGTGGTTTTTGATGCTATTTTCTCTTTCAGGGCTATGAGGTCGCGAGTATTGGTCAGGGTGTGAATCTCCGTTTTATCTACTACAAATTTCTGGTGCTTACTATCAAACAACGTGTTAATATTCAGTTGGTTATAAATGCCATCAGGAGAAAAATAAATTTTCTTGATGCCTTTGAGAGCAGTTGCTGTGTCCATTTTTTGCCAAAAATAACTGAAAGACTTGTTGTCTTTGAGTTTGAATTTGATAGAATTTCTATAAAACTTTACGTACTTCTTTTCTAATTCTTCTCCATTTTCGAACAGCACCAAGGCGGGGTTTTTAGTAGTTTTAGCAGTGATAATGAGGGCAGCATAATAAATTTTATCAGAATAACGCCCACCCGAATCAGGCAGAAATTCTTGGAAACGAATCATCTCGACTGCCGCCTCGTCGCTATTCAGTTTTTTCTGAATGTCCCTCCACGTGATTTGTGCTTGTTCTTTTCCTGATTTGGTATTGGTTATCGCGATGCGTAAAGACAAATCTTTCTCGATAAAGTTAGCCACATCTTCCAGCGAATCCAAAGGAATATTTTGAGTGATAATATCCTGTGGGTCAAGTTTATAGACCTTTGAGAGCTGCTCTTTAAGCTGTATCCAGCCGCGATATTTCTGAAACAGGCTTTCGTCCTTGCTTGCCAGCACCTGCTCACGGATATTCTGACTGGTATAGAAAAGTAAGCCCTTGTTTCGGAGTTGGTTATTGTAAATTTGTCCCAAAATAGCAGGCTTTTGCGCGCTCCTTTGCAGGGCAAAAGAATTGTATTTTTCAAAGAAAGAACGAATACGATTATAGTAAAATTCTTTTTCCCGTTCACTCAAAAAAGAAAAATAGCGGTTAAACTGCTTGGTATAATTTTCTATACTCTGTTCAAAATATTTTTCTGCGGCAGGTATTTCTTTGTATGCCCACGAAAGTAGGCTCAAATCGTTGATAGACTCCAAAAATTCGGGGTGAGATTCATCTAAAAGCGCATAGCGTGTTTCCAAACTGCTTTCGTGCAGTTCGAGAGCCTCTTCATATTTGCCCAAGTGATAATACAGATTTGCCAGATTTGCTTGGATTCCCGCCAACTCGATATTTTGCTCGCTGATGTGCGTACGAAAACTGTCAATGACTGACACAAAAAGTTCATCAGCTTTTTTCAATTCCTTCGTTTGCTCGTAACACTCAGCTAACTGACTAATCGTCAGCATATAATTTATTTGCTTTGTAACACCACTTTGCCTATAAATTTCTGCGGCTTCTTTTAATAGTTTTTCTGCTGGCATATAGTAACCTGCTGAAAGATAGATACTTGCCAGTACGTGCAAATCTTTGGCGAAGGCGGGGTGCTTATTGCTATATTCCTTTTCATGAATTTCTTTTGCCTGTAATACAAGCCTATTTGCATCTACCAAATTATTGAGGCGCAGGTACAAAAGGCTAAATCGGTTGAGTAAATCAGCATATTCTACCTTTTGCGTAAAATTGTGTTTTTCATAGATATACTGCGCTTGGCGATAGAGAGCTTCGACCGCCGTATAAAACCCCATTTTGTAGTACAGTTCTCCCTGACTTACGAGGTTGTGCGCGTAGCCAACTGATTGCAAGCCATCATTGAGTTCCGTATAAATTTCTTTTGCTTGATTGTAAAAATAAATGGCAGTGGTAGTGTCACTTTTGGCAGAAAAAACATCTCCAATTTCGTTGAGTGCGGCGGCTCGCTTAGGGTGTAGCCTCCCGTAAATCTCTTCAGCCACCTCATTATTTTCCATAAGCATTTCCTCTGCTTCTGCCATATTGCCCATCTCGACCAGCATCTTGCCCAGTTTTTCCAGATTTTCCTTTGTATGAGGGTGTTTGCTTCCCAGTGATTTTTCTCGTGCTTGGAGAGCTATTTCGTATTGTTTTTTCGCTTCTATATAGTTGCCCTGCCTATAATTAAACTCGCCCAAATAAAATAAAAGGCTTGACTGCAAAAGTTGTTTGTTATTTTCAATCGCGTTTTTTGCTTTTTCAGTAGGAATATCCGCCAGTTTTTTCTGCCAATTTAATAACTGCCCAATGCCTTTCTCTTTTTGGTTTTGATAACTATAAATATCAAAAGCAAGACTTACCACAGCCTGGTAATGGGCGTAAAATTCCTTTTTGGTAACAAAATGATTTGAAAAAACCATAAACTTATCCGCCCATACGAGCGCGTGCGCGTGGTCTTGTTGCTCAGAATAATATATTGCACTGTCATAACAATTTTGCCAAGATTGCGCTTGGGCAGCCTGAAAATGCCCCCAAAGAAGCGCAAAAAGAATACAGGTTTTTTTCAAAGACATTGCTCTAATTTTTTAAAATATCTCAACTCAAAAAATAAATGTAGAGGTGCAAAATAGGGATTTTACTACAAAGTTTTACGGATAAAAGCCAAAATTGTTGTGCGAATATTTTGAAATGAGGAAGTTATATTTCGTTACTAAGCAAAATTTCATCAAAAAATGCTTTCATAGACCACCTTAAATATTGCTTTTTCTACCTCAAAAAGTGCTGCTTTGTACTTGGTTTTGAAGGGAATACCGCTTCCATTAGTGATAAAAATAAGCCCGTTTTTCTTTTCCGAATCAAAGTACATATCGCTAATTAGTCCATAAGCCTCGCCCGCGTGTCCCCACATTTTCGTATTCGGAAAAACCCTGTCAATGCCTTCCTTGTCAGTCGTAATTTGCAAACCTAGCCCCCACGCCTGTAGCGCAAGTTCCCTGCCATCTGCGTTTTTACCATCATGGAGCCAAGCCGTTTCTTGCATCATTTTGACTGTATTTGCCTGCAAAATCCGCTTCCCTCCAAACTCCCCACCGTTCATCAGCATCATAGTCAATTTGTACAAATCTAAGGCAGAGGCGCGCAGATTTCCCTGAGGTCCTATCAGCAGAGCATTTGTTCCTAACTTGTAATTGGCAAAATTCCTTTGCGCTGGTGCAACTCCTCCAAAATTATCCGTTTGAGGAATCCACTTGCCGCTATATTTGCGGTAAAGCACTGCCAAATTATTCAGGTGAGGCAATTCGTGAGCATTGAAACTGGACTTCATGCCCAAGGGCTTGAAAATGAGTTCGTTGCAATAAACATCAAAACGCTTTTTACTTATTTTTTCTACCAGACTTGCCAGCATTGCATAGCTTATATTACAGTAAGCGAAGTAGTTAGAGGGTTCTTTGACCACAAATACCTCTCGTTGGTAGTGCTTGTTATTGACACTATCGAACAAAATTTTGAAAGAGGGCGTAGGAGATGTACCAAAAGTCAGCCGCGCAAAATTATCCCAAACTGCCCAGTCTGCAATGGTAGAAGTGTGCGAAAGTAACTGCCTGATAGTGATTGGTTTATTAGGAAAATGGGGATTGCGAATTGAGTAACCAAAATGCTTATTGATGTCATCATCTAAGCCCAAAAGCCCTTGCTCAACCAGCATCATCACTGCCACTGCCGTAACGACTTTGGAGATGGAAGCCACCCGATAGGCTGTTTGCTGAGAAACCTTGATTCCTCTGCCTATATCTGATTTGCCAAGATAGTTTTCATACACTATCTGGTTGTTTTTGATGACCAAAATAGACATTCCAACCAACTGATTTTTGCGAAAAATACTATCTAATTTTTGGGTCAATACAGGATTAGAAATTGTATTTTTTTGAGAATAGACAGCTTGAAATGCACAAAAGGATATTAGAAAAATTAATACAAAAATTTTAGCCATGCGATTGGATTTGCAGTAAAAATACTACTATCATTGTCCGAAAACAAGCAAAAATTATCACATAAAAACAGTTTATCATTTAAGAAAATTTATTTGTAATTGATTATATGTAATTTAGGATTAGGCTTACCTTTGCATTTTAAATTTGACATATACCAATGATTTTAAGCATAGAAACGGCAACAGAAGTCTGCTCGGTAGCCTTGCACAAGGAAGAAACGTTACTCGCCTGCTACGAACTTTTTACTGAAAAGGCACATTCTTCATCTCTTACTTTACTGATTGACAGCGTTTTAAATCATACCAGGGTAAGTATGCAAGACTTGACAGGAGTGGCTATCTCAGCGGGACCTGGCTCCTATACGGGCTTGCGCGTGGGGACTTCGGTAGCCAAAGGCTTGTGCTATGCCTTAGAAATTCCATTGTATGAAGTAAATACCTTGTTGTCAATGGTTTATCAAGTCAGTCAAATTCCTGCCTATTCCAATTTTCTTTACTGTCCCATGATTGATGCGCGACGCATGGAAGTTTATACTTTATTGGCTGACCATCATTTGCACCTCATCAATCCTACCCAGCCACTGGTTTTTACAGATGATTCCTTTGCAGACTGGATTTCGGCACAAGCAACGGATATACTCATTTTTGGAAATGGTGCAAAAAAATGCAAGCAAGCAAGTACCAATCCAAACCTTATTTTGATTGACCACATTTATCCTTCTGCCAAAGCCATAGGAGATTTGTTTTTTCAGCAAAAATCACAACCTGTTGATTTAGCGTATTTTGAGCCTCTATATCTAAAAGAATTTCAGACCAAAGCTAAGGTAAAGACATTATGATAAGCAAAAAAAATCGCACAAATTTAGTTTTGTGCGATTTTGATATTTTTAGAAATAGTTGTTTGTCAGAAAGTTTGTAAGTAACTTATTCATTTTCAGTCGCTTTCTCCAACTCTGCCACTTCCTTCATCTCTCGCAATTCCATCTCTGCGGCATCTTTGAGGGAGCTACGCAAGGCAGAAACAAAGCCTTCTTTTGCCATTTGCTTATTACCCAACTTTTTACCACAAAGCCCCATCAAGAAGTAAAAATCTGTTCTTGCTGACTCGTCAATGCGCTGTTTGAGTGTAACTTGTATCAAATCAACGGCTTCCTTGTAGCTGCCCATTTTGTAGAGTGCATTAGCCTTGGTCATCAAAGCCTGCGTATCGTCTGCCCTGATAAGCAGTGCCTCTGAGATGGTTTTCAAGCAACCCTCGAAGTCATTGGATTCCAAATAAAGGTCTGCAATCTTGTCATAAATTGTCAATCGCTTGTTTACATCTTTCTCGTTTTTGACTGCCGCCTCATAGTGCGAAATCGTAGTGGCATGGTTCGAGGTGCGCTTAGAAAGCTGTGCGAGTAGTACGTGTGCCAGAGGAAAGTCTTTTTGAACTTTTACCGCTTGGCTAACGTACTGTTTGCTCAAGTCATTTTCATAAAATTTATAATAAGCTAAGGCTACATTACAAAAATATTTGGGACCTAATTTAGCAATTTTGTCAATATAAGGTGGAATATTTGACTTTGCCCACGCTTCTCTTGCTTTGTCAAAATCATCTAATCTGTAGTATGCCAAGCCCAACTCAAAATAATATTTGGCGTTATCTTCGGCTTTAAGGCTTTTGATATTTATTTCCAATTCGAGAATCGCTTTTTTGGCTTCCTCGTAATTACCAAGTATATTGCTCAGTTTGGCATAATAAAATAGCACATCTTTATTTTGTGGGGCAACTTGCTTTGCATCTTTGAGTTTTTCATAAGCCTCTTTGTAATTGCCTTTTTCGGTCAATTTACGCATAATCATTAGCTTGTAGCCCACTTTCTTGTCCATATCCTCCTCATACTTAAAGGCTTGGTCATAGAAATACAAAGCCCTGTCAATCTCATTTTTGCTTTGGTGGATTTTTGCCGCCAGCACATAAGCAGAAACAAAATCATCTTTGATTTTGATAACCATATTGACCGAATTAAGAGCCGCATCTATTTTTCGCGTTTGAAACTCAGAAACAGCTTTGGAATAGAGATACTTGTAGTTAGCAGGCTCGCGTTGGATTGCCTTGTTAAACTCCAAGATAGCCTTGTCGTGCTGACCTGCGCGACGCAAGTTCTCACCATCTACATAGTAAGAAAGCCCTTCATGCTGGGCAGATACCTGACTGGTAATCAGGAATATACATAAAAACAAAAATGGAATATATATACTTTTCATTGGTGTATAGCTTTTTGTCATAAAAAACTTGTATTCTTTACTTTAATTTTTTGTAATTTTAGTAGCTCAGAATCAATCTGTGTAAGGGGGTGTAAAGTCATACCTTTATTCTATTGGTTCAGGTTCAGAAACAATATTACAAAGTTACTTGTGTAATAATAATACAAATATTATACTTTTTTTGTTCTTATTCGAAATATTTTTTTAAGTTTTTTTATGGTAAGCAAAATGATGACTGTTCAAGCCTGCTTTTCTCTCCTCACCGAACGCTATCAGGCTCGCCAAAACCTTTCCAGAGCCGAGGCTATGCAAGCCTACATGAAGTATTTATTCCCATTTTTGGGCATCAATCAGCCTGAAAGACAGCTAATTAATAAGGAAATATTTCCACAAATCAATGCAGTAGTCGATGTAGCTTTTTTGGAAGAAATCGTGGTGCTGTGCTGGCAAAAACCCGAACGTGAATACCATTATTTTGCGATGGACTTGCTCTCAAAATATGTTCGTTTATTAAAACCGCATCATCTAAATTGGATTATTGGGCTTGCTGTCCAGCACTCTTGGTGGGATAGCATTGATTTTTTTGCAAGCAAGATGGTGGGCAAGTTGGTATTAAATTTTCCTGAATTGGCAGAAAAAGTAGAAGAATTAAGTGTGCATGAAAACAAATGGTTGCGCCGCATAGCCATTATTCATCAAATCTCGTTCAAGGAACGGACAGATGCAAAAAGACTGTTCCAATACTGCCTCTACAATGCCGCAGATACTGATTTTTTTATCAGAAAAGCCATCGGCTGGGCGTTGCGCGAATACGGCAAAACGAATCCTGTAGCTGTGGTAGAGTTTGTAGGCAACTATGAAGAATTGCTCTCCAATCTGACCAAAAAAGAGGCACTGAGGAGAATAAATTTTATATCTTTGCCCCAAAATAGTGCTTAAAAACTTTAATTTTATATGAAAGTCGCAATTATTGGTGCGGGCATTGGCGGCATAGCTACGGCAGTTCGCCTGCGCGTACAGGGGCATGAAGTAACTGTTTTTGAGGCAAATAGCTATCTTGGTGGCAAGCTCTCTGAGTTTGACCTTAGTGGCTACCGATTTGATGCAGGTCCCTCCCTATTTACCATGCCTGAGTTTGTAACGGAGCTATTTACGCTGGCAGGAAAAAATGCAAGTGATTATTTCGAGTACGAAAGATTGGATATTATCACCCATTATTTTTATGAAGATGGCACAAGGCTTCATGCTTACGCCAAGCCTGAAAAATTTGCCCAAGAAGTTGCCCAAAAATTAGGTGAAAAAGCAGAAAATGTATTGTTTTTTCTCAAAAAAAGCAAAGAAAAATACGATTTGACGGGCGACATTTTTCTGCGCCGTTCTTTGCACAAAATCAGCAGTTTTCTCAACAAAGAAACGCTTTGGTGCATCTTAAATGCCTATAAATTAGATGCTTTCCGCACGATGAACGTTGCCAACGAAAGCCTGTTTAGCAACCCCAAAATGGTACAGTTGTTTAACCGCTATGCCACTTACAACGGCTCTGACCCTTGGCAAACTCCTGCTACGTTAAACATTATTCCTCATTTGGAGTTTGGTGTAGGTGCGTTTTTTCCCAAAAAAGGAATGTTCTCCATCACCCAAAGTCTGGTAGATTTGGCAAAGGACTTGGGTGTAAACTTTGTATTGAACGCCAAAGTAGAGGAAATTTTGATTGAGAAAAATAAAAGCAAAAAACGCGTAAAAGGCATCAAAGTCAATGGAGAAAATAAGGCTTTTGACCTGATAGTGAGTAATATGGATATCGTGAACGCCTACAAAAAATTACTGCCCACTGAGCCACAACCTGCCAAGATACTCAACCAGCCCAAGTCAAGTTCTGCCCTGATTTTTTACTGGGGAATCAAGCAGGTTTTCCCTGCATTGGGTCTGCATAATATATTTTTTAGTGCAGATTACAAAACTGAGTTTGAGCATATTTTCAAGCATCAAGATATTTACCATGACCCCACTGTTTACATTAATATTACCTCGAAAAACAAACCTGATGATGCACCTGCTCACTGCGAAAATTGGTTTACCATGATAAATGTGCCTAACCATTCGGGGCAAGACTGGGATAAATTGATAGCTGAGGCGCGGGAAAATATATTGACCAAACTGAGCCGTATGCTGGGGACTGATATTCGACAACATATTGAAATAGAGGCAGTTTTAGACCCAAGAACGATAGAAAGCAAGACTTCTTCCTCGCAGGGCGCACTGTATGGGAACAGCAGCAATAATCGCTATGCGGCTTTCTTGCGCCATGCCAATTTTTCTTCGGACATCAGCAATCTCTATTTTTGTGGTGGTAGCGTACACCCTGGCGGTGGGATTCCCTTGGCAATCAGTTCGGCAAAAATTGTGGGAGATTTGATAAAAGAAAGCAAAAAGGTGTAATGAAATAGAAACTTTCAGAGCTTACGGTTTGCCAAAATGTACTGCGCTTTTCTATTCCGCGTATATTTCCATGCGTAGGCGTGCTTCCTCTAAGTCAAGTTCTCGTTCTATTTTTCGCAAGACTTCCTCATTGGTTTTGCCTTCTTGGTGGAGTTTTTTGAGAAATTTTCTTTCCACTTCTATCAGTTGTATTTGTGTTTTTGTAAATTGATTAAAAACGTCTATGACTATATTTTCCTGATTTTCAGCATTTTGCTTGCTTTTTTGATAATAGCTGGCGGGGAGAGGCGTGCTTTGCAAGCGATTGTATTTGATTTCGTACTTGCTTTTGATTTTGGCGAGCAAGTCTTCTTCTGCCAGCGCAAAGTTTTCCTCGATGTGGGCAATGGAGTGGTTTACGACTTGTAGCTTGATGCTGTGTTCTTCTGCCAAGACGGAATGTTTGGGCAATTTGAGTTTTTTGATGAGCCAAGGAAGGGAAAGTCCCTGCAAAACCAGCGAAAAAATAATCACGCAGAAAGTAAGAAAAATTATCAAATCACGATTTTGAAAAGGCGCACCATTCGCAAGGGTCAGAGGCAGTGCCAGAGCCGCCGCCATCGAAACAACTCCGCGCATACCTGCCCACGTAAAGATAAACCAGTATTCCCTGCTGAAATATTCCTTTTCTCTGATTTTTTTACTTAGCAAACGCGGAATAGTAGAGGCTGGAATGACCCAGACCAACCGTATCACAAAAACAAAAATACTGAGTGCCACACCATATAAAATCCACATCATCAAGTCTGTACCCTCCTTGACCACGCCATTGAGCTGTAGCCCTATCAGGATAAAAACCAAGCCGTTTAGCACAAAAATAATCACATCCCAAAACGCATACGCCTGTATGCGCGACTGGTGTGAAAAAATTTCGCCTGAACTGTACGATAGAAACAAGCCCGTACTTACCACCGCCAAAACGCCCGAAACGTGGACAGATTCTGCCAGCAAATAAGACGCAAAAGGAGTTAGTACAGTGAGTGTTACCTCTATATTGGGGTCGCAAACAAAGTGTTTGTGAATCAGGTACAATGCACCTCCTACCGCCAAGCCAACCACGATGCCCGCACCCACGACCCATACAAACTGTAAACTTGCCTCGCTAAACGTAAATACACCCGTCAAAATAGCCGCCAGTGCATATTTGTAGGCTATCAGCCCGCTTGCATCATTGACTAAACTCTCACCTTCCAAAATCGTGATGATGCGCGGGTGTAATCCTAAGCCTTTGGTAACAGAAGTTGCTGCTACTGCGTCGGGCGGGGAAATGATAGCTCCCAGCAAAAAAGCCTCTGCCCATGTCAGATTGGGGATAAACTCGTGCGCGCCCCAGCCCACCAAGCCTGTGGTGAAAAATACTAACCCAAATGCCGCCGTAGAAATCGGGCGCAAATTTGCCTTGAAATCGTGCCAACTCGTATTCCACGCTGAGGCATAAAGCAAGGGTGGCAAAAAAACCAAGAAAACTAACTCTGGGTGAAGCTCTATGCGTGGCAGATTGGGAATGAGGCTGATGACCAAACCCGCTAATACCAAGGCGATAGGGAAAGGAAATTTGTATTTGTGAGTGAAAATTGCCAAAAAAGTGATGCCAAAAAGCAGTAAGACGACCAATGCGATATTTTCCATGCTTTAAAATTTTGTGCTTTATACTCAAAATGTATTAAAATTGTTTGCGCGTACTCCTAAAAAGTTTTTCAAAACTACCATCTTTTACCCATTTAGCGTAGTAATAGATGGTATTAAAAAGATAATGATAGCTTACTTTTAAACGGTTATGACCTAATGCTTAAATGAGGCAAAATAGGTAAGCTAAAATCCTTTTCTGACATATAAACTGGCAAATTGGTAACTTATTCATCATTTTTTTTACAAATATACATAAAATTTAACCAAACAAATCCAATACAAAAAATGCACTAAGAAGTACAATCTAAGATTGAAAAACTAAACAATTTTTCTATAATTTTAGGAAGGCAATCACCAAATGACAAATTTTTTCTATCTTGTAAATATTTAATGCCTATTCATTTTTCATCAAAAAAAGATAAAATCTATGAAGCTATTTCCTATTCTTGCTCATCTAACTATAATTCTTTGTTTTACAATCAGTTGTAAAAATTCAAATATTTCACTCACGCCTGCTGCTACAGACTCTAATGCAGGCAAAGACATTTTTGCCCTTAACCAGCAGCTTGGCAGTGGTGTGAACTTTGGTAATGCCTTAGAAGCCCCCAAAGAAGGCGAGTGGGGCATGGTTATCCAAGAACGCTTCTTTGATTTGGTCAAAGAAGGTGGTTTCAAATCCATCAGATTGCCCGTTAAGTGGTCTAACTATGCGCTGGCTGCCGAGCCGTTTACGATTCAGCCCACTTTTTTCGAGCGCATTGATTGGTGTATCGCGCAAGCCACCAAACGCGGGCTGAATATCGTGGTCAATGTTCATCACTACGAAAATTTGGACAATAAGCCTGCTGAAAATGTGGCGCGCTGGGTGGGAATATGGGAGCAAGTAGCTGCGCGCTACAAAGACCAATCCGATAAGGTTTATTTTGAAATCTATAACGAACCTCATAACGAACTCAACAATTATTGGAATGGCTATTTGCTCAAAGGCATTGAGGCGATTCGGAAAACAAATGCGACTCGCCCTATCATTTTGGGCGGCATCAACTGGAACGGACTTTGGAACTTGAAGGATTTGAGATTGCCTAATGATAAAAACCTCATTGTTACTTTCCATTATTACGAGCCTTTTCAGTTTACACACCAAGAGGCAGAGTGGGTAGATGGTGCTAATGCGTGGAAAGGCACGAAATGGCAAGGCGCAAAAGCAGATACGGACAAGGTGATAGAGCAGATGAATATTGTGGATACGTGGGCAAAACAAAATAATCGACCTATCTACATGGGCGAGTTTGGTTCGTACTCCAAAGCTGACCAAGATTCTCGCGTAAAATGGACTACTTTTGTGCGAAATGAGGCGGAAAAAAGAGGCTTTTCTTGGTCTTATTGGGAGTTTGGTGCAGGGTTTGGCATCTATGACCGCGACAAAAACCTGTGGAGAAACGACCTACTCAAAGCATTAATTCCGTAGCTTATGGATTGAGCAAATCCTTGTCTATCAGCGAGTAAGTCAGCGAGCCAGCTTCGGTTACATCTATTTCAAAAATTTCTTTTTTACGCAAATCTTCTAACCTGCGCTTTGCCTCATCTACAGAAATGTCCAATTTGAGGCAAAGCGCAGTGGGCGTGATTTTTCCTTTGGACTGCACCACCGCCAAGATTACGTCAGCGTCAGAAATTGTCCTGCTTTTTTTGCCCTCGATGGATTCAAAATTTTTATTTGCATCTTTGAGAATATACTTATACTTTGTGCCAGTCCAATCGTTCCAGTCCCACTTTTGGTGAATAATGCCCGACATGAGGAGTGAGTTAATTTTGGTTTGTGCTTCGTCAAGGCTCAAATCTGTTTTTTCGCAGAGCAAGACCGCGCTCACTTCGCCATTGTTTTGCCTTGCAATCTCAATCACCTCTTTGTCAGACACCTTCCCACTGATTCTTTTTGTCTTTTCCCAATAAGATTTCATAGCAAAAAAAGAAATGCTTGCCGTTAGCCCTAAGCCAATAATGACCGCAATAAGTGTAATGATTACCCCCATATTTTTATTAATTTCCTTAAAATCAAAGACAAATTTAAACCTTTCGTTTGAAATACTCATTATACAGCTTAAAACTAATCTGATAGTTAGGCGCAGTTCCCCTGACCAGCCCAATCGCGCGCAATGCCTCACAAGCCAGGTGGTCTTGAGTTTGTTGTTGATTTAATATTTTTTTCAGCGCGTCCAGTTTATCAGGATTTTTTTGGAGATACTGCAAGTGCGTATTGAGGTGGTCGTTAAAATAACTGCCATCTTGTGCCGCATTCTTGATGAAATGACTGATGCTAAGTCCCTGACTGACAATTTCGTATAATGCCTTCCTTACCAAATAAGGGTGTCCGCCCACCTCATTCATCAGTTGCTGAACGTCATTAGAGGAAAAATGCAATCCATGCCTTCGGGCAAGTTCGCTGACCTCATTTTCAGTAAAATCCAAGAGATTTACCTGCGTGCCTACGTTAAAAGGAGATTGGTGCATATTGGTAATGGCATACTGCGCCTCAGTAGAGTAGGTGATAATCATCTTGAAGCGTCCCCAGTCAGCCTTGATTTTGCTATCCTCGTGCCATGCGCGCAAGAGTCCAAAAAACTCGTTGGAAACTTGGGGGTAAGCAAACAAGCGGTCAGCCTCGTCCAGTGCCAAAATGATATTGTCTTTACATTCTTTGAGCAAGTAACGTTCGAAGTAAAGTGAGCATTTCATCTTGATAGTGCGGAACTTAGGCGCAAAATATTCATCAATTTTTTCGGGAATATCCAGTGCATCAGAGGCAAAACCGCAGATAAAAGGCAGTAATGATTCTAAATTATTAATTTCACTTTCTGCAAACTCCTGAAAATTAATATCAATTACCTTGTGTCCACTATTTTCGGCATATTGAGAGATGCGCTGCAACATAGAAGTTTTGCCGTACTGCCTTGGTGCTTTGACTCGGATAAGTGCATGAGGTTGAAGGATTTGAGCCTTACACCTTTCATCTATTTCGCGTTCGATATAAAACGGCGAAGTTGGCGGCACTGCGCCTTTGGGGTCTTCTAATATCAAGTTTTGAGTTGATTTTTTGATTTTTGGTAAAATTCCCTTGTTAATATTCCAAGCGTTAATGTAGTCATATTCGGGCGAAATCTCTAAGTCCCAAGGAAAATTATCAGAGGTTTCGGGGGCATCTTTGCGGTACAGCCCGCGAACATTGCCTGCGCCCTGCGAGATTTTGATGCTGTCAATAGCATCAGCCCAAGCTGTTTGTAAGTCATTTTCATTGGCAATGGCACTGTAAAATCTGACGGCTAAATTAGTGGCAATGTCATCGTTGATTGCCGAGGAAGTGCTTACTACGGCAGGAATCCCCATTTCTATCAACTCTTTTGCCTGTTGCTCGGTCGCACATCCATTCAAAAAAACCAACTGTAAACTATTTCTTCTTGCCAAAAACGAAACCAATCCTTCTCCATGCGCGACCGCAGTTGCCCCGTTAATACTTTCCAGTAATAGCTGGTAGCCATCAGCATGACCGCCAAAGTGAAAGATGGCAATGCGGTCTTTGTAACGGCTGTCTTGGAAAGTATTTAAAATTTCGTCTATGGTCGTGTTCGCTTCATAGATTACTTCACATTTTCCTTGCAAAACGGCTTTGTCCAATGCTTTACGAATTTCGTCCAATTCTTTGGGCAGGTTTCTCAGGTAACGTGCGTTATCTACGCGGTCGTTCGCAAAAGCAAGAAAAATAATTGGTTTGTTCATGCGTGTATTATAGTTTTGAAAGCATAAAACGTAAAGATATAAGTTTTTACCTTTCAAAAATAAGGATAGTATTAGATTTTTTGGTATTGATGCTTTTTTATGCTTTGCCTGAACATTAAAACAGCATTTGGTACTGAAAAGAAAAGCTATTCGTAAATCACTTTTCTAATGAATGTTTCTCCATCAAAGGTAAATCGTAGCAAATAAATGCCCTTGTTGCGCCCAGTAAGGGAATACTTGAAAATTTCGTTTTTGACCATTTCTTGGGTAAAACCTTCCAGTTTCTGCCCCAGCACATTGTAGAGTTCTACATAAACGGGCGTTGGCTTTGGGCTACTGATTTCCACCCTTACTTCCCCTTCGGTGGGGTTTGGGTAAAGATAGATGCGTGCATTGGCAGGAATATTGGTGCGTTCCCTAACGGTGATGGTCTTGGTTTGGGAAGCGGTACAGCCTGTAGCATTGCCAATATTTAGCTTGATAGTATAGCTTCCTGCAATTCGATAGATGTACGAAGGATTAGAACGAAAGATAGCATTGCCGTCACCCATATTCCATTCCCAAGCGATGGCATTGGTAGCTAATGGATTAAAACTGATGGTATCGCCTACGAGTGCGTTTTCTGCTGTATATTTTATCTCGAAGTTTGCACTAATTTCATCTATTTTGATGTCTATTTTGGTGGCTTCGCTTTCGTGCAAGGAATCTATGGAAGTAACATAATAGGTTTTATTTTGGCGTATTTTTCCCAAATTCCATGCTTTTCCTATAAATGCGACCACAGAAGAAGGATAAATTTCATAAAATCTAAATAGCGAACCTCCTTGGGGTTGTAAAACCACTTCGGCATCTTTGCAAACGGTGGGGCTTGGCATCTGTGGCGGATTTGCTCTATTGATGATTTTTATCTTTTTGCTGGCACTTGCCGTACAGCCGTAAACATCTCTGATAGAAAGCGTTACCGTATATTCACCTTGTTTTTTATACAAGTAAGCAGGATTTCTTGCGGTGGCGATAGGAGAGCCATCACCAAAGTTCCATTGCCAACTTACTGCATTTTTGCTCAAATCACTGAAACTCGCCAAGTTATTATTGCGATAAAGTAATATTTCCGTAGGTGCGTCAAAATTAGCCACAGCCTCATTTACCTCTATTTTTACTACTTGGGCATCACTTTCGAGAATAGAATCTGCACTGGTGATATAAAGTTCTTGGCTTGCCGAAGGAACAAAACTGTAACTCTGCCCTTGGAAAATAGGGTTACTGGGTGGTGGCACAGTATAAAAATTAAATATTTTTCCATTGGCAGGTGTTAAGGTGATTTCTTGTCCTTTACACACTACCTGATTTGTGATAAGAGGTTTCAATCCTTTATTTCCTATTTTAAAAAACTTAGAAATTGTATCCGTACAGCCTGTAAAATCTGTAACCCTCAATATTACCTTATAAACACCCTGCTTCTTAAAACGGCGCACTGGATTTTTATTTCTATCTATTGAAGCACTATCGCCAAAATACCACTCCCATTTCACAATCGCCTCTTTGCTTGTAGAACGGTCAGTAAAGAATATTTCGTTGTTTACTATGGTATCTGCCATAGGCGAATAGTTAAAATTTGCCTTCAAATTCCCGCGTTTGATGCTTACGGTCGCGGGTAGGCTCTCAAAAGAGGAGTCTATGCTGGTAATGTAAACTTCCTTTACGCTGAGGTCTGTCAAAGTAAAAAAGCGTCCCTGATGTACTGAATTTCGCAAGGGCAGAGAGGTATAAAAATTGAAACGCTTTCCGTTGGACGGCGTAATGGTAACGGGTGAAGTTCTACACGTAAAAATATCGTAGTCATAGAGTATAGGTACAGGGCTTCTCACCAAACGCACTATCCTGATATTTTTGCTAAAAGAAGTTTGACAACCGCTACTATCTGTAACAGTGAGTGTTACGGTATAGAGTCCTACACTATCAAACCTGTGTTTGGGGTTTTGCAAAGTATCTATTTTTGATTTGTAGCCAAAATCCCAAGCCCATTTTACAGGTTTGATGCTTTTGTCATAAAAATGAATGGTTGAGGAATCTATGATATTCAATGAATCAATTGCTACAAAACTTGCTTGGGTTTCATGTACTTTGAACTGATATTTGAGTAAATCGCTTTCTACCAAAGAATCTATATTGCTGATATAGAATGTATTGGCTGTATCTGCCAGACTTACTTCCAGTTTTTCGCCTTCTTCTTTTGGTGTTTTCAAGTTAGGAGATTCATAAAACCTGAACTTCGTGCCGTTAGAAGGTCTTACGTACATAATTTTGTCTTTGCAAACTAAGGGAGAAACGATTGGTTTTTTGCTCTTTGATGAATGAGGATTCGCCATGATGTTAGCCTGTATTGCCGCTTTTTGTAGCTCATCGAGGCTGCTCCCTGCCAAAATAGCAAAAGTGATTTTTTTACGCTGACCATGCGCCAAGTTCTTTATTTTGGCACTCACTACTTGCGCCACATCACTACTTGGTGTATTAAAACCTGCTTGCTTTTTGTCTAAGCCATTATTGAGTGCAATAAATTTCTCGGCATCAGAAAAACCATCAGTAAAATTAATTTTTCCATCATTTGTATTTTTGTCTATTGGATAGTATTGGGGTACTTCGCTGATAACTTTGATACCCAAGTAATTAGACACGTCGCGCTTAAAAACATAACCAAACTTACCCTTTGCGTCCCAGTCTGCAAGATTAGCATTACCACCCTCAATGTCCCAGTCAGCAAACAAACCAACGGACAAACTATCTATGAATGTACCGCTTTTGTTTTCTATTTCATATTCTACCAATACATATTGCTGGTGGGGCGTATTGATGCGCCCTTTGACTGTTTGCTTGATTTCTAAACCTATTTTTTCTACGTCAGCGAAAGTTGATGTTGCGGTAATAGACTGCAAATCCTTGTCAATGAACTTACTGTGCTTCACTGGGCTAAAATCATTGGCGCGGGTAGTCTGATTGACAAATACGCTATTGGCAACATTAAAAGGCAGATTGACGCTATTCCCCATACTAATCATCAAGCCTGCATTCGTAAGCATCTGTTTTCCTTGCCAGAGAATCCCAATGCCATCTTTGCCATCTTGCCCTACCATGCCCATTCGTCCATCTGCCGCAATGCTTAAGCTGAGGTCGTTGGGGTACATATCCAAGTAGTTGGGGGAGGTGGTTATCATAAAATATTGATAATCATTGTATCCCTTGTCTTCAAAACCAATTCTAAACTTAATAGTAGTGGAAGGCGGAGTGGCTGGATTGAGATACACCAAAAATGGATTTTTTACATTACTTACAGAATCTAAGGTTTTTAATGCGCCTATTTGAACTGTGTTTTTGATAATGGTAACATAAGGCGAATTAGAACTTAGCGTTGCTTTGAGTGCAGCAGTGCTTGGTTTCAAATAGTTTATAAAATCACAAATGATAGAAACGGTATCATCATAAAAGGCATAATCGCCAAATCGATTCTTAAATTTCATATTTTGTGCTTTCACCGATTGGGCTACATTTCGCCCCTGTAATGCCTTGAATACATTTATCCTTCCCTTGCCGTATTTTTCGACAAAATCTGTATTTTCTTTGACCCCGTATATATCATCTGCGGTAGCGCGCAGTTGCTCGGCTATCTGCAAAGAGGTAAAATCTGGAAATCTGGCTTTGACCAAGCCCGCCGCACCAGCTACAAAAGGGGCGGCAAAAGAGGAGCCTTCGTGCATTACATAGTTGCGGGGGGAGGGATAAATGTGGGTAGTCCAAACATTTATACCAGGTGCTGCCAAATCTATAAAATTGCTATTAGAGCCAATGACTCTATCATTTGCATTGGAGGCAACTACGGATAATACGTTATCATAGGAAGCAGGGTATTCGTCAAACGCCCCCACAAAATTCCCTGCGGCGGCAATGACCAAAGCTCCCTTGCGCGTGGCATAGTTAATGATGTCTTGCTCTAATTGGGAAAAACCACTACCCACTTTTCGTTGGGAAATATTGATAATAGTACAGCCATTATCCGCGGCATACTTGATGGCACGTATCAGGTTTAGGCTACTGAACATTTCCTCTTTGCCCAAGGCGGGGGCTGGAATGACCTTGATAGGCATAAATCGACAATTAAAACCAATGCCTGCCACTCCTATTTTATTGTTTACTTTTGCAGAAGAAATCCCTGCAACGGTGGTGCCATGCCAGCCTGAGATTTTATCGTTTCTATCAACAAAGTCATACCCCAAAGAGTCATCTACAAAGCCATTGCCGTCATCATCAAATTTAGGGATTCCGTACCTTTCCTTTCTGTTGTATTGCATCTGCCCTACAAATTCCTCGTGCATTGCGTCAGGATTATTAGGATTAGGATTGGTCTGGACATAATCGTCAATAATACCAATCACTATATTAGTATCTCCCTTGCTCAATTCCCAGCCCTCATACACTTTTGCTTTTTCATGTCCCCAAAGCAATCCTTCCTTATAAAAATAATCATTAGGAAGAAACGGTGGCAGCGCAAAAGGTGGTAAGGGTAAAGGCGGAGCAAGTGATTGATAATAGCCTATTTTTTCTATACTTTCCACTAAATTACTGGCATAGAGGCGTTTGCTTACGCTTTCTATGGTTTCGCCTTGTTTGAGTTGTACTTCATAAAAACTGGCAAAATAGTCAGAAGCGTTTGATTTGCCTTGCGAGAAAACAGGCATTACGTGGCTTAGGTAGTCTGCGCTTTGTAGCTGGGCAAGAGTTTGCTGTTTGAGATTGTTGTTTTTGGAAAGGTGTGCTTTTAATTTCAGAACGAGTTTATCAGGAGCATGGAGATTTTCCATGCGAGCATTAGGTTGTGCAAATAGCGGAGCAGTAATAAAAAATAAAAAAAGTATGTAAATATTTCCTTTCATACACTGTGCTTATATCTGAATCTACAAACAAATATCTAATAATAATGTAACAATATTTGGGAGAGATGTATTATTTTTTTGTGAAATAAAATTGCGTGAAAGTTTGAAACCCTTAAAAAGGTAGTAATCTCTTGGCTTTATAACCAAGACGTAATTTGCAACTAAATCGTTGCAAGGTTTTTAACTATTTACTCTACAGGAGAGCAGTGTGATGTCGTCGGCATAGGCATTATTGCCTTTGAAGGTATTGAGATAGCTCAATAATTGTTTGTGCAGTTCTTTTTGGTCTAAATTAAGGTTTTCAGCAATAAAATCTCCGAGCAGTTGTATGCCAAACTCCTCATTATTTTCGTTATAGGTTTCTGTAAAGCCGTCAGTAAAGCAAAAAAGAAGAAAATTACTCACTTCTAAGGTAGTGATTTCTAAGAGAGGCAACGGTTCAAATCCGCCAATAATAGTAGTTCCATTTTCTAAAAAAAGCACGTTGCCGTCTGTAAATAAAAAGGGAGGATTATGCCCTGCATTTACGTATTGCATTTTTTTGGATAGAGAATCGTACTCTACAAAAAAAGCAGTAATAAAGTTTTCGCCTCTGGCATTTTGCATAATGAGGTGATTCAGCTCTTCTACCACTTCTTTGAGGGGTGTTTGTTTCCTGACCAGTGTTCGGAGTGCCGCCTGAAAATTGGACATGAGAATTGCCGCAGGTACACCTTTGCCCGACACATCGGCTATGCAAAGCAGGAAGCGATGCTGGTCTATTTCTATAAAATCATAATAATCGCCACCTACGGTGTGATGTGGTTTGTAGCTCGCCGCTATTTTTAGTTTGTCATTATAAGGAAGTTTTTTGGGAAAAAGTAAGGACTGCACATCTTTGGCAATGTCCATTTGTCGTCTAATGATTTCCTGCCTGCTTTCCTTTCGCGCCAGTTTCTTGTTTTCAATCGCGACAATGATGATGTTGCTCAGTGCTTCTATAAAATCTATCCCATCGATGTTTCCGCCCTTTGCCTTGCCAATGAGAACATACGCTAAAATTATCTCTTTGTGTTTGATAGGAATTACCTTGTCGAACTGCTGAAAAAAGACAACTTCTTCTTGTTTGTCCAAATCTGAAATTTCCACAATTTTTTTGATGCTTGCGGGTAGCTCTGCCTCTTGTGCGTTTCCGTCAATCCCAAAACTGGACTTACATTCCCACTTTTCCGTTTCCTCTTCCATCACAAACAAAGCCAGCCTACCTATGTGCGGGCGCGAGCGCAGTGTAAACTTATAAATTCTATACAGATGTTCTTCGGGTTCGTTGTCATTGATTGCTTGAATAGTCTCAAAAAGCGTATTCAACTCCATCTCTTTTAGTTGTAACTGATATTCAAGCGTATCTTTTGTCATTTTTTAGCTATTTAAGAAATTTTCTAATTTGAAGTGTTTTTGGGGTCAAGTGCATCGCGCAGCCCATTGCCAAGCAGGTTAAATGCCAATACCAATACAATGATGCACAAACTGGGTATCATTACCAAAAAACCGCTATTGGGCTCGTTCCAGCCGTCTTTGAGCATATTGCCCCAGGAAGGAATTGGTATTTGTACACCTATGCCCAAAAAACTCAATCCTGCCTCCATAAGAATCGCGGAGGCAAAGTTAGCAAATAAAATTACAATCATAGACCCCATTAGGTTGGGCAAGATGTGTTTGTAAATAATCGTGAAATTACTCAGCCCAAACGCCTTCGCAGATTCCACATATAGTTTTTGCTTAATGCTCATCACCTCGCCGCGTACTATACGCGCTATATCTACCCAAATCGTCAGCCCTATCGCTACAAAAACTACCCAAAGTCCCTTGCTACCTAATACTAAGCTAATCGCAATCACCAACATAATGCTCGGAATAGACCAAATCACCGTCATTAACCACGAAACCGCATTGTCTATTGCGCCTTGATAATAGCCTGCCACCGCCCCAAGCGTAACGCCCACCAACAAAGAAATAAGTACCGAAACAAAACCAATAGAAAGCGAAATACGCGTACCAAGAATGATACGACTCAAAATGTCGCGCCCAGCTTGGTCTGTACCCAAATAAAAAGTTCTTTCTTCTACGTGTTTTGTTTTAAACTCATTTTGTAAATCGCTAATGGTCGTAAACTGAATGTTTTTTTCTATATCAATATACACAATGGTGTCCGCACGAAAATAATATTTGTCATTGATGCGGCTATAAAACAGCGTATCAGTACGATGATACTGCGGATAACTTTGCTTTTTGTCTTGTATCTCTACATACAGTAGCGTGTCTTCTTTGAAATAAGTGCTTTTTTTGAGATTTTCTTTAAAAATAGACACCATACTTTCCTCACCCACGCTTGCATAAAGCGGTTTGACAAAATCTAATAAAAACTTTTTTTGCTCCACTTCTTTTGATTCCTTTTCAAACATCTTGTTATCTGCAAATTTAGATTTCAAAGAATCTGAGGGCTGTGGTTTGCGTTCCCTGCGTGGCAACTGTGGCATATGGGGTCTGGCATCTTTCCGCAACAAATAAAAATAAAGCGAGTCGCCCCTTAGCTCATAATCCGTAACAGGATAGATGGTTTGGAACTCACTTGGCTGTCCATACCACATTCGCGACCAGAAATTGACCTTTTCTACCTCTTCGTTTTTCTTTTCTTTGAGCAAAGTAATTCCTGAAGAATAAATGTCCATTTTTTTCATAAAGATAGAGCCTCCCTCCGCCGCATTGGGGGTATTGTCAGGCATAATCAAATAGCCAAGAAATGCCACAAACTGTGCAAAAACAATAATATAAAAACCAAATAACGCAGGCTTATTGCGAAAAAAACGCTTGCGAATTAAGTAAGAAGGATGTTTATGATGTAAAAATTGGTTAGACATTTTTTTATCATTTACTTGATACTCGCCCTTTCCATTGATAAGAGCCTATATTTGCCACTATACCCATCACTACGGCGTAGGGTGAGTATACGAACTGCAAAGCTAAGATATAAAACCAATATTTTCCTCTATTTAGGAAATTGTGAATCTGTATCAAAAATACAAATTCAACACACAATTTTAGTAAAAAATGAAGTAAAATTACAATCTGATATTCTTTTGTCCAAAATAATAAAAATAAAGCCATCAGGTTAAGCAAATGATACATAAAAACAGCAAGCGCAATCAGCTTCACCGCCATAGATTTATGCAGTTTCCATTTGCTCGCCCAGCGTTTGCGCTGTTGGTATAAGCCCTGCAAAGAAGGAAGCGCAGAAGTCCGCACAATCGCTTCCGTACTTTTCAAAAAAAATATTTTCTTAGGATATTTCCGATAAATTTTTTGCAGCAAAAACTCATCATCACCTGTCATCACCTCCATATTGCCTTCAAAACCACCCACTTCTACAAAAACTTTTTTAGGATAGGCTATATTTGCCCCATTGCACATGGTAGGCTTTCCCCAAAACAAAGTTGCTGCGCCACTACCCACCAAGCTCGCAAACTCTACCACTTGCATTTTTTCAAAACTATTGTTGGGAAAATCCAGCGCAACAGGCGCAATGATAAACTGAGGCTCAAATTTCTGATTAAAATTATCAATCGTGCTTAACCAATGCCTCCCTACGCGACAATCCCCGTCCGTACAGACTATCAGCAGCCCTTTTGCCGCATTGACAGCCTGTGTAATAGCTATTTTTTTATTCGAACTAAGCTGATGACTCATTACTTTCAAAACTGACAAAGGAAATGCTGGGTATTCAGTTTTAAACTGATTGACTACCTGCAATGTTTTGTCCTCAGAATAATCGTCAATGACAATGACTTCAAAAAAATGAGTGGAAAAATCTTGTGCTAACAAATCGTGCAAAAGATTTGCTATATTGTTTTCTTCATTTCGGACAGGAATAATCACAGATATAAAAGTTTCTGCCCCATCTGATTTCCGTAGTTGGGCATATTGAGGGCTAAAAGTAGGTGTTTTTTGCCAGCCGTACCTGAGCATCAAAACGCCCACTGCATAAAGCATTGAAACCGAAAAAATGAATACACTCATCAATATTTGAAGGTTGTTGCGGTTGAAAAAACTATGAGTGAGATTTTTTATTTATGAAGACTCCTAAAATAAATAAGAGAGTCTTTCCATGATAGAAAGACTCTCTTATCAATACATTTGAAGGTTTTTAGTCCCTTGCATCTGCTCCTTTTCCGCAAGAATAATTTAATTTCAATGCGTCAGCCTCGCGCAACTGCTGCTTTACGTCTGACACAATGCCCATTTTAGTTTCCACATCAACTTTCAAAGAAACGGTTAGCTTATCTCTTTCGGCTTCATCTAACTTATCTTTTTCTGTAAAAACAAAACGAGGAATATCTCTTGGCGCAATCAGCGCATCATTGACCTGAATTCTTGGTTCTGAGCCGTACTTGTTCGTTTCTTTGGGTTTACCTACATAAATAAAACTTACCAAAGATTTTTTCTCCAATTTCTGTAATTGAGTTGCTTTGGGTACTTTGTTGGTTATCAGCAAAGTAGTTTCTCTAAGTACGGTTGTAACCATAAAAAAGAACAATAACATGAACACAATATCAGGCAAAGAAGCGGTAGAAATCATAGGAGTTTCATTCTTTTTTTTCTTAAATTTTGACATAATGAATGTAAATTTAATGTTAAAATTTTAGTTTCCTCCCACATTAGTTGGTTCAGCTTCTGATAACTGATAAGGAACTTTCAGTTTAGCTTCTTCGAGCTTTGGATTCTTCTTGGCATTATCAGTGTCATTTTCGATATCCAAATATTCAGCTACTGTAATTCCCATGTATTCAGCACGCAATTCATTATATGCTTTTTTGAGTTCATCCATCACATTGATATAAACTGCATACTGAGTGCCTCGGTCATGTTTCAAAGATATAACAGCTTTATCAGGGCTTTCAGATGATTTTTCATCTTTTCCATTGTTCATAATGAACCTTTTAGCCGCTTCTTTGATGTCTTTGACATTCATTAATTCCTCTTCGACCAGTAATTGGTTGTTAGAGTTTACCAGCACATTAAACACGTTTCTATCTTTCAATTTGATTTCGTCCATGGCATCTGGTGGTCTCTTAGGGGGAAGCCTAAGCGTTAAACCTTTGTCAGAGGCAATGGTGGTCGTTACCAAAAAGAAGATGAGCAACAAGAAAGCAATATCAGCCATTGAGCTGGCATTCACTTCTGGAACACTTCTTTTTCCCATGATGCTTAATTTTATTTAAAGATTTTGATTACTTCGCTTACTACCACACCAACGATAGCACCCATAAACATCAAATACATCATAATGAGTGAGCCACCTATCAGCTTTGCACCACCGTTTGTGATACCATACTGTGCAGCTGCCTTTGGATTTGTGATTTCATCGCTTGACAATACGTAAGAAATGAAAAACAAGATAAGCAAAGCTGCCACCGAAATTCCTATCCCTACCAAGCTCTTAGGGTCGCCAAGAGAATAAATGATAGGCATTACTATTGAGGCTACTAATGAAACTACGACCAAAAGATAGCTCAGATAAAGTCCAATGTCAATCCAAAATTCCATATTTGAAATGTCTTTTAAAGGTTAGATTTAATTGTTTTCAAGTTATCCTTTTTTCACTTTGTGTTTTACCAAAATGTCAATCACAGAGATAGACGCTTCTTCCATTTGATTCACAATGCTATCAATTTTAGAAACACAATAGTTATAAAGAACTTGCAAGATAATCGCTACAATCAGACCTGCAACCGTCGTTAAAAGAGCCACTTTGATACCGTCTGCCACAAGGGTAGGAGAAATATCACCTGCCGCTGCAATCGCATCAAATGCTTGAATCATACCTACTACCGTTCCCAAGAAGCCCAACATAGGCGCAAGGGCGATAAACAATGAAATCCAGATGAGTCCTCTTTCCAACTTGCCCATCTCTACAGAGCCATAGGACACAATAGATTTCTCTACCATATCTACGCCTTCTGAGTAGCGCAACAAGCCTTGTGTAAAAATGGAAGCAACTGGACCTTTGGTAGCAGCAGTAGCTTCGCGAGCCGCCTCAATGCCACCACTTTCCAAAGAACTTTCTACGTTTTTCAACAACTTAGAAGTGTTGGTCGTCGCTAAGTTCAACGTGATTACTCTCTCAATCGCAATTGCCAAACCAAAAATCAAGCAAAGCAATACAGGAGTCATCCAAACTGGGTCACCTTCAATAAACTTCTCCTTCAATACTTGGTGAAAAGTTTTTTCTTCCGCAGGGACTGTTGTCGCTGGTGTTTCTGTGGTTACTGCTGCTGGCGTTTCCGCTGGAGGCGTTTGACCACCTGTAGAATCTGGAGGCGTTTGAGCAAATACATTTAAGTTGAGTGAAAAGGTGATAACACCAACCAATACGAGTAGTTTGAACACTTTTTTCATAATCAATTACATTAATGAATAGATTAATAGAGTTTTAAGTTTAACAGATTGAATTTTAAGAAGTTTACTTTTATAAAATATAGGTTATATTTTCAGACTTTAAAAATTTACCTGCGGAGAAGGAGGGATTCGAACCCTCGGTACCCTTTAGAGGTACACCCGCTTTCCAGGCGAGCACCTTAAACCACTCGGCCACCTCTCCTGAGTTTGTAAAGCACAAATAAATTAAGAAAATTGGCTTTATGCAAATTTAATCAAAATTATTTGCAACCCTACTGAATAAATTACGTTTTTGTCAAACTTTTCCCAACCCAAATGGTTTGAAAACCAGTAAAAAAACGAATTTGAAATCCTTAATTTTTATTTGAAAGTCAAGATTAAAACGATTTTTACAATTATCAAAATTTTTTCTCAAAAGTTTTGGCTTTGTGCCTTAATTTGTAGTTGAAACGGCTGATAAAATACTTTCTAAGATAAATCTGCCGTCCATATTTCCTAAGAGCTGGTCTGCGGCGCGTTCGGGGTGTGGCATCATACCAAATACGTTGCGCGCCTTATTACAAACCCCTGCGATATTGCCCAATGCTCCGTTCGGATTGGATTCAAGGCTGACGTTTCCCTGCTCATCACAATACCTGAACAATATTTGGTCGTTTGCTTCCAAATCCTTTATTACATCAGCAGAGGCATAAAAACGCCCTTCTCCATGCCCAATAGGAATTTTGTAGGACTTACCTGAGTTCAAGGCATGAGTGAGCAAGCTGTTTTGGCTGATGGTTTTCAAATAAATATTCTTACAAATATATTGATGGCTTTCGTTTTTGAGCAAAGCACCTGGCAGTAGATGCGATTCGGTCAGTATCTGAAAGCCATTGCAGATGCCCAGCACGTACCCGCCTGCGTTTGCGTGCTTGATGACAGCCTCCATGATGGGTGAAAAGCGCGCTATCGCACCCGAACGCAAATAATCTCCATAAGAAAAGCCACCAGGCAGTACAATAAAATCACAGCCTTGCAAATCACTGTCCTTGTGCCAAAGTTTAACGGTATCTTGGTGAAGAAGATGCTTTAAAGTATAATACATATCTTCATCACAATTAGAACCTGGAAATACGACTACGCCAAATTTCATTTTATTTTTTGATTTTAAGGCACAAAAGTAAAGATAAGTATTTATTTTGTCTAAAATTTCAATATCTTTTCAAACAGTATTTGTTTTTAACTTCATTTAACCATGAGTCGTCCTTTTTTTGGTATTGTGTTTTTGTTTTTCCTTTGCTTGCTGCCCAGTTGTACCAAGTTGCAAGAGAAAAATGTGAAATTTGACATTCATTGTCCTGACTGCATCAAGATAGTGATTGACAGCGTTTCTGCGATGCGTGGTTTGCACTATATTGCTTACAATGAGGCAGATAATAATTTGACCATTAAGTTTGATACGGCAAATTTTAGTGTGCGTAGGTTCAATTTTTTTTTGACGGAAAATGGATACATCAAAATTAGCCAAGATTCCGTAAAAAGAAAGCCTGATTGCTGTAAGTAATGATGAATAATAATTTCGCTACTACTAATTTTTTTGTGGTGGCTTCTAAACCCATTTATAGAAGCTGCTATGAGCATATTTTGCAACCAGTTTTGATGATATAGCTATCCTATTTAGTTGTTCAAATCTATTTGCTTTTTTTACTTTTTTGCTTCTTTTACTAAATGGCATAAAGCGGTTCGCCGCCTGATTATAAATCATAGCCCAAGCCCTTATTTTTTGCTGGGCAGTGGCTATGTGTCCATGAAAGCACCTACCTTGTTTGATATACATACCTATCCAGCATATTCATCAGTCTATCTATTTCACCGCACCAAACGTGATTGAGGATGTTGGAATTAGCGTAAATGAAGTTTTTGAGCCCTAAATTTTCAAAAATAGTTAGCTTTTTTCCTCATTTCACCACATTCACCAATCTCAAATAATCGAGCATGGTTTTACGGAAAACCTCTTTTTCGTCTTTGTTAGTCATCAGGTCGAGCCAGTTTCCATCAACTTTCACTTGGAGAATATGGTCTTTTTGCACACTTTCGTACATTTTGATAGCAAACTCATATTGCATCTCCATATCGCCAAAGTCATAAAAATATGAGCCTTTGGCTTGATTATCAGTACCTTGCCACCGAACTTCCAAGCGTATTTCATTAATAAGCAGTTCATTGGGTTCTATCATGATGTAGGCTTTTTCGTTGCGCCAGTGATGCACAATAGCCAGGTTGATGAGGGGGCGGTCTGGCGCGACTGACCTATCTTTGTTCCTATAAATGTCCGCCTTTGCCACCTTATTTTCCTCTTTGTCGTAATAAGATTGACGTAAGTTTTTAAAGAAAAGTACGGAACTATCCGTAGTTTGGAAACGAACTGTGGAAGAATCTACTTGTTTGTGCTTGTCCATATTGCAGGCGGGCAGGCAGATTAGGTACATTAAAAAATAAAGAATGGCTTTAACAGTGTTAAATTTGGGCATAAGTGTAAAAGTAAGAGGAAAGAAATTATTTTTGAGTAAAATAATAACGTATATTCAAAATAGATTGTTTACAAAATGAGAAAATTGCAATTAAATCTATGATAGATGTAATTTTTAAAAGGGAAGTAAAGTTTTTTTCAAAATTTCTCCTTTTATATCAATGAAAGTGTAATTGCGGTACAATTTTTATTAGATATTAAAAATGCGTAAGAGAATCAGGATTTTTTTATAATTTTAGCCTTTTAAAATACGATTTTGGTTTATATTTATTTGTTTTTAACTATATCTTATTGAAAAAAAACTACTTAGATTGATTTAATCAGTTATTTGATAGTTTTGTGGTAGAGTAGTTCCCACCGTTAAAACGGTGGGTTAAATAATAACACCTCGCTTTAGCGGGGTGGGCTTTCCACGAGTTTTTGTCAAAGACTAATTTAATCTTCATTTGGTACATCAAAAATTGTTTAATTCGTTCACATAAACTGATTGGAATACTGTGAAAAAGTATAGATTTATCTTATTATTTATTTTCTTGATAGGTGCGTTTGCTGGTGAAGCAGAAGCACAAAACAGGGCTGGAGATTCTTTGGCACTGCGAAACTTGTATTTTAGGACAAAAGGAGCATCTTGGACGGGATTGGCAAGTGTGCCTTGGAACTTGACCTTGCCTATTAGCTCTTGGGGTGGCGTTACGCTTACGGGTGGTCGCGTTACCAGTTTGATTCTTTCGGGAGTCAAGATGACTGGCTCGCTATCCGACTCGATTGCGAACCTAACGGAACTCACCGTTTTGAACCTTTCGAATAACGCGCTCACGGGCAAAGTGCCTGAAAGAATCGCGACGACCCTGACCAAGCTGACTACGCTGAACCTGAGCAAAAACCAGTTCACCTCGATTCCTGACCTAACCAAGATTACCACGCTGGGGTCTGTGATTGTCAATAATAACCAGTTGGGTTTTGGCAGTTTGGAGCCAAATGTGGGCAAGTTTTCTACGTTTACCTACTTGCCTGATGGCATGGAAAAGGATACGCTGGGCGTGGCAGTCAAAATCGGCATGAGTACGACCAAAGACAGTACCATCACGATTAACGAGGGCGACGCATTTGCCTACTCGATAATGCTGAGTGGCGCAAATAATCTCTATCAATGGTTTAGGGCGGGTACTTCGCTGAGTTCGCCAAGCCCCGAAGCCAAGCTGAACATTGCTGATGCCACAAAAAATACGCAAGAAGGAAAATATTTATTACAAATATCAAACTCACGCGTGCCTGGTTTGATTTTTTATCGAAAACTGACCATCATTATCAATCCCTGCCGCATAGTGGGCAGTAGGATTGACAAAGACCAAAGTATATGCGAAGGGCAACCTTTCCCTACCTTGCAAGGTACGCTACCCACAGGCTCGAAGGGAACAGCATTAACTTTTCAGTGGCAACGCGGCATTGATAGAAAAAATTGGACAAATATAGGCATTGGACAAAATTTACGAATTGGCTCTCTCCCTGATACGGTAACTTATTTTAGAAGGATTTCCAGTGATGGACGCTGCGTAAATGATACCAGTAACATCATCACTATCAAGTATTTCCGAAAATTGGCAAATAATACAGTGGGTGTCAGCCAAACGATATGCTTGGGCGATAGTGCAAAAACATTCAGAAGTACACGAAAAGTTACAGGTGGCGACGGACGATATGCGTATCAGTGGCAATACACTACCAATCTCAAAGAGTGGACAGATGCTGACGGCTCTGAAAACTATAAACCAATCGACTTATTAGAAACCACGTATTTTAGACGAATCGTTAGTGATAAATCTTGTTTCAAAGATACCAGTGCGCTACTCAAAGTTACGATTGTAAAGCCTTTTGGCGCAAATGTGGTGGGCAAAGACCAATCTATCTGCCCCTTAGCAAAAATAGCTGTATTGATGGATACTACGGGTGCTTCCAAAAAAGATACCATTAATTATAAGTTCCAATGGCAGGCATCTCTGGACAAAAAGACATGGACGCGTGCTGATACTGCGACCAAAGCAGATACCATGCTCCGATTCTATCCTGAACTCAAGCTGACCAAAACGACCTATTTCCGCCGAATAGTTACCAGTATTTGTAAAAAAGATACAAGTAATACGGTTACGGTGGCTATTTTTCCATTGATTGCCAATAATAGAATACAGGTAAATACGCCCGTTTATTGTGATGGAGATACGACCAAAGTTAGACTGACAGGCAATGTTCCTATCAATGGCGGCGGCAATTATCGATACACTTGGCAGACCTCTTTGGACAGGAGAAATTGGAATAATCGCGGCGATTCTTTGCGCTTAGTGCTTGATAATGTTACGGATACCACTTATTTCCGAAGAATAGTCAGAAGTTTGTGTTATTCAGATACAAGTAATATATTGGTGGTTGCCAGAGCATTTGCCTTTGGTGTAAACCGAATCACAAGCCTCAATCAGCTAAACTGTACCACGATTCCTGCGGACTCCTTACGAGCTACCAAGCCCGAAGGAAAAGGTTTTTTCAAATATATTTGGCAAACTTCGCCTGACTCCATCAACTGGGCAAGAATAGACTCGGCGGGGAATAAATTGAATTATGGTCCACCCAAGAGAGGCGTAGTTGGCAAATTATTTTATCGTCGTGTAGTCGATAATGGCTGTAAACTCAATATCAGCAATGTTGTTACCATCACTACTGTTTCAGGGATTGAAAACAACATCATTCGTGGCAATCAAGGTATTTGCGAAGGTCAAAATATAGGAGAAATCACTGGCTTCGTACCCATAGGTGGCGGAGGCGGCTACAAATATCGCTGGCAGGTTTCTACGGATTCACTCAAAACGTGGTCATTGGCAGATACATTACAAAACTTTAAACCACAAGGCATTACACGCGTTTCTTATTACCGCCGTATCGTTACTGCGCGTCAATGCGGAACAGATACCAGTAATGTCATCAAAATTGATTTTGTAAACAAAGTAAGAAATAACATCATCAGAGATAACCAAGAACTTTGTTTGGGCGCAAAAGCAGACAGTTTGGCGGGTTCATTGCCCACAGGCGGTGATGGCAAATATGTGTATATCTGGCAACAAAACGTTACAGACAGCACTTGGAAAACGATTGCCAACACACGAAATTATACACCAGATTTGTTGCGAAGCACCAAATTTAGAAGGATAGTACAAACCTCTTGTTTTTCTGACACAAGTAATACGGTATTAATTGCTGTTAATGAGCCAGTTACCAACAATAGAATCATAGGTACAGGTTTAATAGCTTGTCGCGGGATTCAGCCTGATACCTTGAAAGGAACAAGACCCACAGACAATGTAGGCGTGTTTGAGTATCAGTGGCAGGTTTCCAAAGACAGAAAAAAATGGGAAAATATCACACGTGCAGTTGCTCGCGACCTTGCACCGCCGATTCCAGATTCGACAAGTTATTATCGTCGAATTACCAAAAATAAGTGTTTCAGTGATACCAGTTTGTCAGTACCTATTCGTTTGTTAGAATTACCCAAAGTAGATGCAGGCAAAGACACCTCTGTAACCATTGGTTTTGGAGTCAGGCTCTTAGCTACGGGGGCAAGTTCCTTCGTGTGGCGACCCAAGGAAGGACTGGACAGGGACTCAACGGCTACGCCAATCGCAAGTCCACGAATCACCACCACTTATATCGTTACGGGTATAGATGCGGCAGGTTGTAGAAATGTAGATAGCGTGTTGGTGCGTGTAAACAACGAAGCTGATGTAGACGTGGTAGATGTGATTACGCCCAATGGGGACGGACTCAACGACTTCTTGTTTGTCAAAAACTTAGAACTCTATCCAGAAAACAGTATTTTGATTTTTAACCGTTGGGGAAAAGAAATTTTACAACGTAAAAATTATAAAAATGACTGGGACGGAACGATTAATGGCGAAATGCTACCAACAGGCGTTTATTTCTACGTGATACAGTTTGGGCTGACCAACCGACCGAAGAAGGGGTCATTCTCGATAATCAATTAGCAAACTCACTTTGTTTTATTCCTATGCTTTGCGTTTCTTGTTCATTTTCCCTGATTTTTCATAGAAAACGAACAAGAAACCACAGACAAGGAACAACGAATATAAACAAGAAACATATTAAATGATGAAGAAGATTCTTTTTGTAGGGATTATACTTGTTGCTTTGGGTGGAAAAACGCTTGCCCAGCAGATTCCGCTTTATAGCCAGTATTTTGCTAATCCATTTATTTACAACCCCGCTTGGGCTGGTTTAGACAAATTTGGTTCTGTCAATGTTACCTACCGCAATCAGTGGGACGGCATCGAAGGTGCGCCCACGACCAGCTTAGTTACGCTTGATTTGCCTTTTTTTGAGTCGAGAAGTGGGATAGGTATCAATGCTTATCAAGACAATATTGGTATTTTTAGGCAGAACAAAGTCATGTTCAGCTATGCCTACCATATTTTTAGCTTGTACGAAAACACGTCCTATTTTTCTTTTGGTTTGTCTGGCGGTTTTAATCAAACAAGCATTGATTTTAATAAGGCATATATTTTGCACCCCAACGACCCAAAAATTTTGAGTAACACTGGCAATTATATGTCTATGGAATTTGCTTTTGGTATGAACTATATTTTCAAAGACAAATTCCAAATTGGTTTTTCCATTCCTCAGTTCCTGAATGGAGGCATCAGGTCAATAGACGAAGCAGATAATAATTTGCGACTCCAACCGCACTATTTGCTTACAGCCAGATGTACGCTGAAAACGTATGACGAAATGCACCGCGTAGAGCCTATGATTATGGCGCGCTACGTCCAAAACACGCCCGCACAGTTAGATTTTGGTGTGCAATATACCTTTAATAACATGATTTGGGGCAATGCCGCCTACCGCATGGACTACGGCGCAGTAGTAGGTGCAGGTGTGAGTATCAACAACTTACGCTTTGGCTACTCTCGCGACTTTTCCACAGGCGCATTACAAGGGTTTGCGGGAGGCACCAACGAAATTATGCTTGGTTACAAATTTGGTTTCCTCAAAAGTAGGGTTTATGGCGCGCCCAAAAACAGGACGAATACAAATATTAAGCGCAAAATGGAACACCCGTCCAATCCAGGACCTACTTACAATAAGAAGAATCCACTTTACAAACGCAAAACACCAAAAATTCAGCCTTTAAGACCACGAAATAATTAGTAAAATATTTTTATAAGAAGTTTTTTTAATCAAATCTCTCAAACGGTCTGGCGGCATCAAATCGTCTGACCGTTTTTATTGTAAGGAAAATCAGACCTATGAGCAAACGTCTATCCATCAATGAATACGTAGAAGGCATCAAATCGCAAAATCGTTTTGTACTTAGTAGAGCTATCACTCTCATAGAAAGTGAGTTAGCTTCGGATAAACGGCTCGCCTCTGAGCTGATAGAGGCTTTGCTTCCATACACAGGCAATGCCATTCGCATAGGCATTACGGGCGTACCAGGCGTAGGCAAAAGTACATTTATCGAGGCTTGGGGGAAGCTCATCACCCATTTAGGAAAAAAATTGGCGGTGCTGGCAATAGACCCTACCAGTCAGCGTACAGGCGGAAGCATCATGGGCGACAAAACACGCATGGAAGAACTTGGGCGCAATCCTTTGGCGTTTATCAGACCTTCCCCCGCAGGCACTTCGCTGGGCGGTGTAAGCAGAAAAACTCGCGAAACCATGTTGCTCTGTGAGGCGGCGGGCTTCGAAGTGATTTTGATAGAAACAGTGGGCGTTGGGCAGTCCGAAACCAGTGTAAGCAATATGACTGATTTTTTTCTCTTGCTCATGCTTGCGGGCGCGGGTGATGAACTGCAAGGCATCAAAAAAGGAATTATGGAAATGGCTGATGCTGTGGCGATTACCAAAGCCGATGAAGACAATGAAAAGAAAGCACGCTTGGCTCAGGCAGAATACCAATCCGCCTTGCACCTACTTTCCCCCTCTGAAAACGGCTGGTATCCCAAAGTGCTGACTTGCTCTGCCCTGACAACGAAGGGTTTAGACCAAATTTGGACTTTGATAACTGAGTATCAAAATTTGGTTAAAAGCAACGGTTGGTTTGTCAAAAAACGCCAACTGCAAAACAAAGCATGGCTACACGAGGTCATCAGAACGCAGTTGGAAAGTCAGTTTTACAACCATGCCACTATCCAAAAATCATTGACTGAAATAGAACAAAAAGTAGAAAATAGCGAGCTTCACGCAGTCAATGCCGCAATGGAACTGTTGGAGTTAGCAAAAATGAGGGAATGATGGTGGGAATGATTTTTTAAAATACAACTATATGAAAATCAAATAATTGCAAAGAAATATGGTTTTACCCCAAAAAGTAATAAAGTATGAAAAAATGGATTATATTTGTTTGCACTTGATAAATGTAAGGTAATGCTTTCAAATGTATGATATTCAAAATTTCACCTCCCCCTACCCCCTCCGAAGGGGGAAAACAGCCTTTTCGCCCACTTTGGGGGCGCAGTGCTGGGGGTGGGAGGAAGTTATCATACAATTAGAATCATCACCAAATATAAAAGCAGGAAAAGAGAAATACAATTTTCTAAATGGAGTTTATTTAAGTTGATATAAAATTGTAAAACCATGAAATTCAATAGTATAGAACCATTTATCCCATCTGGGAGTCGCTTTGAGGAATCCAAGGCACTGTTTGTGGAGCTTGGCTTCCAAATCACTTGGGACGGTGGCGATTACATTGGTTTTGAGAGAGATACGTGTAAGTTTATTTTACAACGCTATGAAAATAAAGAAATGGCGGAAAACTTGATGATTCGCCTCACTGTCAGCAACTTAGATGAGTTTTGGCAGAAAATTAATGCTAAAAATTTGGATAAGAAATTTGGCATAAAATTGCAAGCACCTACCGAATTTCCGTATGGGAGAGAGGTGAATCTGATTGACATCGCGGGTGTATGCTGGCACATTGGGGAGTGAGATATTTTTTATCTAATTGATTTACTGAAACTTATGAATAAAATAAAGGTTTTATATATAGGATTATGCCTCTTATTTTGCGGTTGTGAATCACAATATGATTATGCTGTGGAGGAAAAAATACTTCTGTGTTTTTATAATCACTTGGAAGAATTAGGGAAAAAGCAAGAGGTAAAAATGGCTATAGAAGAACTTGAGAAAGTGTATATCAAATATGGTATTTTGAAGAATAAATCAGCAAGAAGTTATATTCGCTTCATTGAAAACTTAAAAAATCCTGATGCACAGCGTATCCTTTATAATAAAAATCTAATCAAAGAGTTACAATTAATTGATAATCTTCCAGCAGGGATTGTATGTCGAAATGATATATATGCTGATTCATCAGATTTAGCAAATACGAAACTTAAGTATATAATCTCTATAATGGACACTATTGGGGTCAGTAATAATATCATTTCGCCTGAGATAATAGCTAATGCTATTGTAACACATTTTGTGATGAAAGACTTTGAAAATGAGTTTTATAGGGTTGTTGCTATGATTATGCTTGCCAATTTTATTATTCAGCAAGATAGAATAGAAAATGGAATATTGATAAAGTAGTTGATAATGAGATATTTATTTTAAAAAGTATAATTACATCAAATCTAAAATAGAAACAAATGCAATTTTCGTATGACATTCAAGAAATCAATCATTTAATTCGTAATCGCCGTTCTATTTTTCCGCGCCAATATTCAGGAGAAAAAGTAGCCACCACAATCATTGAGCAAATCTTGGAAAACGCAAACTGGGCACCTACTCATGGAAAAACTGAGCCTTGGCGTTTTTTTGTTTTTGCCGAGGGTGGATTGCTACAATTCGCAGATTTTCAGGCAGAGTTGTATAAAAAAGTTACGCCACCTGAGAAATTTAACCCTGAAAAATACGAAAAAATGAAAAATGAGCCTTTGCTTGCTTCCCACATCATTGCGATAGTGATGCAAAGGCAGAAAGTAGAAAAAATTCCTGAAATAGAAGAAATAGAGGCAGTTGCCTGCGCTGTACAAAATATGTACTTGACCGCAACGGCTTACGGATTAGGAGCATATTGGAGTAGTGGAGGTGTAACTTATTTAGAAGAAGCAAAAGAATTTTTTGGCTTGGGTGAAAAGGATAAATTACTCGGTTTCTTTTACATAGGCAGCATCGCCACTCCCTCGCCAGATGGAGAAAGAAAACCAATCCAAGAAAAAACGACTTGGATTTTGTAGTTTTTTTGATTACCTTTTTTATAAAATCAGCAATTTAACGTTCTCGTAATGAGTGTGTTAAATTGTTGATTTTGCTATGTTAATACTTTGAGTTCTTACTTTTGTACATCATTATGTATAAAAATATTTGCTACACTTTTGGGGGTTGCATAACCTGGTGCTGAGGTCATTCCTACTATTTTCCACTCGTTTTCTACAAGTTTAAACGTTCTGCTCTCAAGAAGTACCTTTATCTTTCCGTCAGGCATCATGTGGTTTTTCTTATACCTTACGAAAGCAAGTTCATTTGATAATTCGACCTGAAAGTCATCAATCGTATCTTGTTTTAATAAAGTGTCAGAGTCTGGTATTGGATTTTCTTTCATCCATTGACTTACAAATTGGTTTAAATCGTCCCAGCCTGTTGCTCTTAGTGTAACATCATCTTCTACACAAATCCAATAAACAGCATTAGAATGTAAAAAATGTTTACTCCAAGCTTGAATGTCTTTTTTGTAGAAATCTATGTTCTCTTGTCGTGCAATAGACTTAAATTTTTCATTTAACTCTGGCGAAGCTGTCGCTGATTTAGTATTTGTAGTCGCGTTACAGCTTGCAAAAAAAATAATTGCTGTCAATAAAAGGAAATGTTTGAATGATAAATTCATGTATAAATATTAAAGGTTAAATTATTATTATGTTAGAAAATTAGCTTGTGTTTTTATTAGCCTTCATTCCTTATGTCAATTTCTTATACCTGATTCGTTTAGGCTCTGTATAGCCATCTTGTTTTTTCTTAAATTCCTCATAATCAGAGAAATTGCCTTCAAAGAAGCGCACCTGAGAATCTCCCTCAAAAGCAATGATATGGGTAGTGATTCTATCCAAAAACCAACGGTCGTGCGAGATAACCACTGCACAGCCCGCAAAGTTTTCTAAGGCTTCTTCTAAGGCACGCAAGGTGTTCACGTCCAAGTCGTTGGTAGGCTCGTCGAGCAGTAGCAAGTTTGCCGCCTGCTTGATGGTGATTGCCAAGTGCGCCCTATTGCGCTCACCACCAGAGAGTTGCCCTACTTTTTTCTGTTGGTCATTTCCACTAAAATTGAACTTGCTCACATAGGCGCGTGAGTTTACTTCCTTATCGCCTATTCTCATCAATTCTGTGCCACCAGTGATGGTTTCCCACACCGTTTTGTTGGGGTCTAAGTCATCATGCTCTTGGTCGACGTAGGCATATTTGACCGTTGAGCCTACCTCAAAAGTGCCAGTATCAGGCTGTACCAAGCCTGTAATCATCTTAAAAAGTGTGGTTTTGCCTGCACCATTAGGACCTACAATGCCTACAATCCCCGCAGGAGGCAAGGAAAAGCTAAAGTTTTCAATCAATAATTTATCGCCATACGCCTTCGAGATATTGTGCGCCTCAATAACTTTATTGCCCAATCGGGGTCCTTGGGGAATATAAAGTTCCAATTTTTCCTCTTTTTCCTTTGCATCTTCACCCAACAGCTTTTCATACGAACTCAGCCTTGCTTTTTGCTTTACATTGCGCGCTTTGGGCGACATACGCACCCATTCGAGTTCGCGTTGTAAGGTTTTTTGGCGTTTGGATTCTTGTTTTTCCTCTTGCGCCAATCGGTTTTGTTTTTGTTCTAACCAAGAGGAATAATTGCCTTTCCAAGGGATTCCCTCGCCTCTATCCAGTTCCAAAATCCAGCCCGCCACATTGTCCAAGAAATAACGGTCGTGTGTAACTGCAATGACTGTTCCTTTGTACTGCTGCAAGTGCTGTTCCAGCCAATGCACAGATTCTGCGTCAAGGTGGTTGGTAGGCTCGTCAAGTAGCAGTACGTCAGGCTCTTGAAGGAGTAAGCGACAAAGGGCAACGCGACGTTTTTCACCACCAGAGAGGTTGCCAATGATAGCCTCTTCGGGGGGCGTGCGGAGTGCGTCCATCGCCTTCTCTAAGCGCGTGTCCAGTTCCCATGCGCCCGCTTGGTCGAGCTTATCTTGGACGAGTGCCTGTCGCGCCATCAATTTGTCAAAATCGGCATCAGGGTCAGCAAATTTTTCATTAATTTCCTCGAACTCTTTGAGCAAATCAATAATGGATTGTACGCCTTCTTCTACTACCTGCCTGACCGTTTTGCTGGGGTCAAGGATAGGCTCTTGCTCTAAGAAGCCAATGCTATAATTTTGAGAAAACACCACTTCGCCAATGTAGCTTTTGTCAAGTCCTGCAATGATTTTGAGCAAAGAAGACTTCCCAGAGCCATTCAGACCAAGTACGCCAATCTTTGCGCCATAGAAAAAAGAGAGGTAGATATTTTTTAAAACTTGTTTTTGTGGAGGGAAGATTTTACTTACACCCGCCATAGAAAATATTATTTTTTCGTTCGTATCACTCATAAAAAAGGTTGGGAGTTCAAAGTTTTTTGATATTTTTTTATAAATATATATGAGATAATTGCATTACAAAGATATATAAATTATTCGCCCAAATGCTAACAAATCAAATGAGGAAATCTATGACAGTATTTTTTCACCAACCGCCTCAATAATCATTTCCACTTGTTCCTCAAACGTAATATAGGTCGTATCAATCACCTGTGCGTCATTTGCCTGCCTGAGAGGGCTATCCGCACGCGAGGTATCTATCAAATCACGCTTTTTCAGATTGTCAATAATATCTTCTAATCGCACCAAATCACCTTTTTCTAAGAGTTCGTCTTGGCGACGTTTGGCGCGAACCATCATATCAGCATTCATAAAAATTTTGAGTTCGGCTTCTGGAAAAACCACCGTTCCAATGTCGCGACCGTCCATCACAATTCCCTTTTTCTTGCCCATTTTCTGTTGTTGGGCTACCAAAAATCTCCTTACTGCTGAGATAGCACTTACCTCGCTTACGCTATTCGAAACAGTCATTTGCCTGATTTCGTTTTCCACATTTAGTCCATTGAGATAAGTGTCAGACTTGCCCGTCTTGGTATTATAGCGAAACTCAATGTCTATTTCTTTGAGGCTACTATCAATCTCGACAGGATTAGTCAGGCTCACAAAGTTTTGGAGGAAATAAAGCGTAACGGCTCTATACATTGCACCTGTATCTATGTAACTGTAATTGAGAATATTAGCTACTGCTTTGGCAGTAGAACTTTTACCACAGGCAGAATATCCATCGATGGCAATGATGACTTTCTTCATTTATTTTTCTCTTTGAGTTACTTTTTAGTGCTAAAACTTCCTAAAATATTATATCGCAAAAATACGCGATTGATGTAATTTGGGCAATTTTTTTATGGACAAATTGCATGGTTAATTTTGTGGGCAATCAAATCAAAAAAGCGCATCTTGTTGCCAAGACACGCTTTTAATATTATATTTCTTGATACAAATACGAACTATTTGCCGTATTTCTTGTTGAAACGCTCTACTCTACCTGCCACACCGAACAAGTTGGACTTGCTGCCTGTGTAGAATGGGTGAGAAGCCGAGCTAACCTCAATCTTTACCAATGGATAGGTTTTGCCATCTTCCATTACGATAGTATCTTTGGTATCAACAGTAGAACGCGTAGTAAACTTTTGATTGATTGATGTATCTAAGAAAACTACCTCTCTATAATTAGGGTGAATATCTTTTTTCATGGACTTAATTTTTTTAAAATCGTGTAAAATGTACTTAAATAGACTTTTGAATTAAAAACTCAGAAATGAGTTACAAAATTAATAATATTTTGCCAAATCACTTTCTGTTTTGGTAATTTTTTTCACAGCTTTCAGCAATTTTTCCCCTGTTTGTGAAGTTCTTCTGCCAACTAACTGCTCTTTGTATGTATTGTAATCTGCTACTTCTGCCGCTTCGGAAACTTCAATCACTTCAAGTGCCATAATTGCGCTATCGTCTTTGAAAATTCCTGTTTTCTGACCTTTTTTCATGCCAAAAGCCTTGCCTATTGCGATAGGCGCATATCCTACTCCATTCAAAGAAGGTGTTTGCATAGTTATATCGGGCATAGAAGTAACCACTACATTCGTGCCGTAGGCAGCAGCGATTGCTTCCAAGTCTACATTAGCTACTTTTGCCAATTTTTCCATGATTTGTTTTCCCTTCAATTCCTTGCGAACTTCAACTGCCAATTCATCTTTCAAATCTTCCCAAGTTGCATCACCTTTTTCAATCACACCTCTCAATACAGCAACAATGTATTGCTGGCTGTCGTCTAACTCAAAAACAGGAGAAACTTGACCTAATTTTGCATCATTATATGCCCAGCGAGCAATTTCACGTATTTTTCCACCAGTGAGGTTATTGATAAAACGAGCATCTTTGGCTATATTTAAGGCTTGCAAACTGATTAACTTTGCCGCGCTTACTTTGTCCACATATTCTTTGATGTCTTTTGCAGTGGCAAAGTTCGAAGCATCTCTATATGCTTTTTCTCTGGTTGCATCACTTGGCAGAATTTCCTTGATGATACTCGCCAACTTGTATTTGGTTTTGCTTTTTACCCCTGTAACTTTGATGATGTGATAACCAAATTGAGTAGCTGTCAAATTGCCCACTAAGCCTTCTTGGGTAGCAGACATCACCGCTTTCTCAAAAGGTCCCACCATTTGCTTTTCTGTAAACCAACCCAAATCACCACCTTTGTCTTTCGTACCGTCAGTACCATAGATACCTGCGAAAATCTCGAAGTTTTGTCCACCTTTTAGTTGAGTAAGTGCGGCTTCTGCTTTTGTTTTGATTTCTGCTTTTTCAGCTACTGATTTTTGTGTAGTATCAAACAAGATGTGGCTCGCCTTCATAGAATACACAGAGTCTTCTTCTGTAGCAATATATTTGTGTAGGGCATACACTCCTTTTTCTTTGTCTAAAAAGGGTCCATAAACTTTTCCTTTTTCTAACACTAAGCCTGCCAAATCTTTGGGAAGGTCAGAAGGCTTCACTGTACCAACATTCTTATTTACATCAGAATTGGAATTTGCAAAAACCTCATCATCTGTCGTACTACCAAACTGTGGTATCAAATCATCTAAACTTTTCTTTACAGTGGCAGAATCCACAGAAGATGGTTTGAAAGAAAAAGGCACATATTCGATAGCTCTATTTTCTTTGGTCTTGTACTTTGCGGCATTTTTATTAAAATATTCTTCCAGTTGTTTGTCAGTAACTTTGACCGTCGAGTCTGGCACTAAGAAGAAAGGAACAGCTACATATTTCAAATTTAACCTTGCATTTTGCTCTTTGTAGTAGCCCTCTGCTTCTTTTTTAGTAACATAAGTAGAAAGGTCAAACAATTTTTGGTATTTTTCTCTGCTTCTTTCAGGGGCAAGTGATGCCTCAAAAGTGTAGAATTGCATTTGTTGTTCTGGCTGTGCCTGACCAATATTTTTCAAGAAATTGATTATCTGACTTTTATCCAACTGCCCTGTTTGCGGATTAGTAAAACTTTGCGCCCAGCTTGGGTGGATATTGTTCCCCTGAATCATGTCTGTAATTTCCTCTTTGGTAACAGCAATCCCCAGTTTTTCATATTCTTTGCTCATCACCAGCTTATCTACCAGCTTATTGAAGGCTTCTGGGCGGATATAATCCATCTCCGTTTCATTGGGCGTTCTTCCGATTTGGGCGGTATATTTAGCCACCAGTGCGTTGAGTTCGTTAGAGTATTCCTGATAGGTAATCTCTGTACCGTCAATCACACCTACTTTGGGCTTACCAAAACCTTGCATAATCATGGAGTTAGGGGAAAAAATATCTCCTCCTACAATGAATAAAATCAAACCAACTGCAATAACACCTACTGCTACCGTTGCTTTTTCTCTAATTTTTGAAATAATTGCCATACGCTAAAATTTTAAGACTGCAAAGGTAAGCACATATTTGGTTTAAGTCAATAAAAACTACTATTTTTTAACAGGTTTTAATAAATAATTAGTTTTTTTAGTTTTTAACCGCTTTAATCACGATTTTTTAACTATTTTTGTGTTCATTATATAAGGTTAAATCTTTGAAAACCTTGTTGTGTCTTTATAAAATTAATGGCTGAGAACAAAAAATATAAATTTTAAGTAGCAACACAAAATCAGTCTATATTTCAATTATTACATAGAACATTGATTATTAAATATTTGTATTCATAATTTATAACTCATAATTTATAATTACTTAACAATGAATATTTTAGTGAAAAAGACAGTTTTAAATACTGCATTTTTGGCATTGTTGTTTTTTATTTTTTCTTGTGGTAACTCCACTACAGAAAATACAGGAAACGCAGAAAATAACAATCAAAGTTTTGCGCTTTATAAGCAATTTAAAGAAAAGTTTGCGCCGCTGTCCCTGCCTTATGAGATGCGAACTGACAATAAAAACTATGCCGCATTTACCGCCTTACTCACTGAAAACCATCATATTGACTCTTCATTTAGGAAGGTGTTTTATCTGGACAGCCTGACCAAAGAGCCAAGCTCAGACTCCACAAATGCAAATACACCTTGCTGCAAATTTTATCATGTCGGTAAGTTTTTTGAAACTGCTACGTTTTCAGTTATTTTGTACGCCCGCAATAATCTGCCTCCTGCTGACGAAATTTATATTTTCTTGGCAACAATAGATAAAGATGGAAAAAAAATAGACGAAATTTTGTTTCACAAACCAGAAAGCACGCTGCCACCTACGGAACAGAATCGAATCTCTATGGTCAAAGCGGATAGCACTATTCATATCAATAATTTGACAAATGATTACCTATTCGAAGCAGGGAAAGAGCAAGCAAAATTGCAAAGGCAAACCCTACATGAAAAAATTTATAAAATTAGTCCTGCTGGGAAAATAGAAAAAGTAAAAGAGGAAAATCAAGAAGTTCCTCTCCAATAAGTTTTTAGAGATTATAAGTAATTATGAATTAAACGCAATTAATTCATAATCAATATTTTACAAAAAATTTCATAATTATTAAACTGGTTTTGTGCAGCTACTTAAAGGAAATTATTGGATTAATAATTTTGATTTCTTCGCATTTTCTAATGCCAAATAATAAAAAAGAGCCGCACTCAATAGCGAAAAAATAGGGACAATCATCAGTGATTTTCCTACGGCTTGTGGGTCTTTGAAAACGTAATCATTTAAGATAGCGATACTTGCGGGTCCCACTATCAAGCCCACGAAGTTTTGGGCAAAAAGATAAAGTGCGGAGGCTGTACTCCGCATATTGGCGGGCATAATTTCTTGCACGATTGCCGCCCCTGTACCTATGCTTGCGCTCGACAGGGCGAGGTAGATACAAATAAAAATCTTCGTTACTGTTAAATCACTGGCTAAGGTATAAGCAAAATTAAAGGGCAACCAAAGCAGTGTTACCCAGAGGCAAACCTTTATTTTTGCGCCATTTACATCTTTGCGCGTCCAAAAATCCGCTAAACTTCCGCCCAATATCAAGCCAATGGGTGCAAAAATCATAGATGCCAAGCCTACAAACGTACCCACCTCACCTACGGGCATTTTATGTATTCTGATGAGAAAAGTAGGAATCCAAACCCCTGCACCATAGCTCGTAATGCAAAAAAGTGCAGAACCAATAGAAAGTAAGCCAAAAATTTGTCCGTTTTTTCGTAAATAACTGATAATTTCTGAGGTGCTTATCTGCTCGCTACCAATCCCTTTTCTGGCTGGTTCTCTGATAAAAAACACCAAAACAGCCACGATTAGCCCTGGCAAGCCCACATAAAAAAAGACCAACTGCCAAGAGAATATTTTGCCAACCAAGGGGAGTATCACCTCGCCCAAAGGCATTACTTCGGTCAGGATTTTACCACCAATGATGTAGGATAAGCCCGCCCCCAAGTAAATACCCATGGAATAGACGCTTAGTGCCGTTGCCAATTTTTCTTTGGGAAAATAATCTGTAATCAGCGAATAAGCGGAGGGAGAAAGAGTTGCCTCGCCCACACCTACGCCTATGCGCGCCAGAAATAGCTGTGTGTAGCTCTGAGCAAGCCCACAAACCGCCGTCATCAGACTCCACAGGGCAACGCCAGCCGCTATGATGTTTTTGCGGTTTTTGCTGTCAGCCAACCTACCAATCGGAATGCCCAGCGTGGCATAAAACAAGGCAAAACTTGCGCCTATCAGTAGGCTTGCCTGTGTATCAGAAACGCCCATGTCTTTTTTCATAGGCTCTATCAGCAGGTTCACAATATAGCGGTCAATAAAAGAAAAGATGTAGGCTATCATCAATATCACGACCACATACCATTTATATCCAGTATTCATTTGCGTTGTTGGTTTAAATTGGAGAGCAAGGTAAATAATAAAGTAATAAAAATTTCTTGCTTTTCAAAAAAACCATGTTAAAAAAAATATGGATTTTACTCGCCCTCTTCTGAGGAAACTATCTGTACTGTTTTGATTCTTTGTTGCGGCAACCTTGTTCCTAATGCCTTCCAGCCACGAACTTCGGTGAGCAAATCTACGTCATAGATATTGCTGACCTCTTTTTTAACCTCATTGGTATAGACCATTTTGAACTGTGGTTGCTCGTCAGCCGTTACCAAGAGTAGCTTAGACTTTTTATGTTCGGTGATAAAAGAAAAAGTTTTCCCGATAGTAGTAGTTTCTATGAGGAAACGTTTGATATAAAAACTTTCATGCTCTCCATCAAAGTAAATCGCTGAAATTACTACTTTGGGGTCAAATTTATGCAAACTCACTACTTCGGCAATCTCATAGCGATTGGTCAAATCTGCGTTCATAATTTGGTAAGAGCCGTCTGTATAAAGTGCCAAAATTTTGTCGTCAGACTGGAAAGAGCCGAGATAAATGCCTCTTTCTTCGGTGTTTAGCCTACCTATTTTGTTGTCATAATAAATATTGAGTCCGCCCAGGGTAGAGCCGCCTGCTATCTTGAATTTGACGTTGCGGACGGGGTATTTGGTGAGGATATTGCCTTGTGCGGAACGCCCTTTGATAGCCAGCGTCGCAAAGTCAAAGTCAAAAACCTTGATTTTGGCTTTGCACGCAGGGGTAAGCTGAACTGTAACTGTTTCTGCTTCGCCATTAGGATTCGCGGTAAAGTACAATACTTTGGAGAGCTTTGTGCCGCGGGTAAGGTCATTCTCGCGGTCGCGAGTGATGCCCCCTACTTGGAAACGTTTGACATAAGTAGTGCCAGTTTCTCCATCTAAATACGTGGCATTAAACACTTTGCGTTCATCATCTTTGTTAAAAACCTCAATATGAATAATGTCTTTGCCCACAAAAACTTTGTCTGCAATTTTGACTACTTTGAATTTTCCATCACGCAAAAATACAATTACATCATCAATATCAGAGCAATCAGCTACATATTCATCTTTTTTCAAGCCATAACCAATAAATCCTTCCAATCTATTGACGTAGAGTTTTTGGTTATTGGCGGCTACTTTGGTGGCGGTGATGGTATCAAAAGTGCGAATTTCCGTTCTGCGTTCCTTGCCTTTGCTGTATTTATTTAAGAGATTTTTGTAGAAATTGATGGCATATTCAGTCAAATTGGAAAGGTTGAACTCGACTTCGGTGAGTTCATTTTCCAAATTTCGCATCAGTTCGTCTGCCTTGAAAGCATCATATTTGGAAATTCTTTTGATTTTGATTTCGGTAAGTTTGGCGATGTCGTCTTGGGTTATCTCTCTGTAAAACTGCGGTTTATAGGGCGTAATTCCTTCATCAATAATTTGCAAAACCATTTCCCAAGTGGTGGCTTCCTCTATGTTTCTATAAATTCTATTCTCGATAAAAATCTTTTCCAGTGAAGAATATAAGAGTTTTTCCAATAATTCGTTTTTGCGGATAAACAATTCTTTTTCAAGGAGTTTGACCGTATTTTCAGTGCAAACTTTGAGCATTTCATCTACGCTGGTAAAAAGCGGTCTGTCGTCTATAATCACGCAGGCATTGGGTGAGATGGACACTTCGCAGTCCGTAAAAGCATAGAGCGCACTCATGGTAATATCAGGGGAAACGCCTGGGGCTAAGGCTACCTGAATCTCCACCTCTTTGGCGGTATTGTCCGTAACTTTTTTGATTTTTATTTTGCCTGCATCATTTGCCTTTACAATAGATTCCATCAGTCCGTCTGTCGTAATGCCAAAAGGAACATCTTTGATTATCAGTGTTTTAGAATCTAATTCTTCTATTCTTGCACGCACGCGAACCTTACTTCCTTTTTTGCCTTGATTGTAGTGGGCTATATCTACCATGCCGCCAGTAGGGAAATCGGGGAAAATCTCAATCGTCTTTCCCTTCAAAATGTCTATGGAGGCTTTGATGAGTTCGATAAAATTATGTGGTAAAATCTTGGTGGAAAGCCCAACAGCAATGCCTTCTGTGCCTTGCGCCAAGAGCAAAGGAAACTTTACTGGCAGGGTAATTGGCTCGTTTTTGCGTCCGTCGTAGGAAAGTTGCCACTCGGTAGTTTGTGGATTGAAAACGACCTCTAAGGCAAACTTGGTCAGGCGCGCCTCTATGTAGCGCGAAGCTGCCGCGCCATCACCCGTACGTACATCACCCCAGTTTCCTTGCGTATCTATGAGCAAATCTTTTTGTCCTAAGCCCACCATCGCATCACCAATGGAGGCATCTCCATGTGGATGATACTGCATGGTCTGCCCTATGATATTGGCTACTTTATTGTAACGTCCATCGTCCATCTCCTTCATCGCGTGGAGGATACGACGCTGAACGGGCTTGAGTCCGTCATTCAGCGCAGGAACGGCGCGTTCTAAAATTACATAGGACGCATATTCTAAGAACCAAGATTCATACATTCCCGAAACAGGGATTACATCATGTAAGTGGCTGTCTTCCATTGATTTAATTACTAATTACGAATAACAAATGACAAATAGCACATACTTAATAGCTAAGTAAGCCACAAAAGTAATGAAATTATTGAATTTAAAAAATCAATTTGTATGCAAAAAATTAATTTTTATTGAAATGTAAATTATAATTTGAGGACTTCTCTACATAAATTTTTGGCAAACTTTTTAATTCATTTTTTAAAACAATATGAAACCTTCTTTTTATTTTTGGGCAGTTATTATTACCAATACCGCGCACAAATCTCAAAAAAAATTCATTATCAATTACTTACACCTGTATTTGTGTTTGTTATTATGTTGATTATTTGATAATTCTTCTATGACTTAACCAATTTGATACAATCCAATATTAATAAATTGTTACATACATTCTCAATTTGTTAATCTAATTAACTATTAAATCTTATCCTCTTACACTAATTTTGCGGTCAAAATTTTCAATTTAAAAAAATTCACGATTTGTTATGAAAAAACTAATACTCGTATTTTTTATTGCGTTGTTGGTGATTTGCGCCCAGCAACATACACAGGCACAAGGCGTTACTACAGCCTCTATGACAGGCTTTATCAAAGATGACAAGGGCGAAGGCTTGCCTGGAGCTAATATAATTGCGGTTCATACGCCATCAGGCACACGTTATGGTGCTTCTACACAAGTAAGTGGGCGTTTCATTATTCCTGGTATGAGGATTGGTGGACCTTATAAAATAATGGTTAGCTTTATTGGTTACAAGGAGAAAACGCAAGAAGATATTTACTTGAGTTTGGGTAACTCTACAGACTTGAATCTTGTTCTTGCAGAAGATGGCAAAGAGCTTGCAGAAGTGATAGTAACTGGTGAACGCAGTTCTGCTTTTAGCTCTGACCGTACTGGTGCAGATGCTACTTTTGGCAGAGATGCTATCAATAGCTTACCAACGATTGGTCGTACTGTAAACGACATTGTAAAGTATAATGCGTATAGCAATGGACGTTCTTTTGGCGGTCAAGACAGCCGTTTGAATAGCTTTACTATCGATGGTGCAGTATTCAACAACGGTTTTGGCTTGGGTGGTTCTGCTCAGGCAGGTGGTCGTACAGGTACTTCTGCGGTATCTATTGATGCTTTGGACGAGGTTCAGCTCAATATTGCGCCTTATGATGTGCGTCAATCAGGTTTTGCAGGGGCAAGTATCAATGCAGTAACTCGTTCTGGTACAAATGAGGTTTCAGGCTCTATATATACACTTTTCAGAAATAGTAGCGGTTTAGCAGGCAATAAAGTAGATGGTAGAGATTTACCACCAGGACAATTAAGACTCCAAGAGAATACATACGGATTTCGTGTGGGTTTACCAATTGTCAAAGATAAATTATTCTTGTTTGCTAACGTAGAGCAGTTTACAAGTTCTACACCAGCCTTGGATTGGGTAGCCAATGCCCCAGGAGCAACAGGTAACGTATCTCGTACTACTTTGGCAGATTTGCAAGACCTTGACCAATTTATGCAGACTAATTTTAGACGTAGTTTAGGTGCATTAGATAACTTTAACAATGAATCAAAAAGTGCCAAAGCTTTGTTTAGAATTGATTATAACATCAGTAATAATCACAAATTGGCGATTCGTTACTCAAACCACAATTCTCAATCTGATGTGATTATTAGCAATAGTAATAGTAGCCAGACTGCTGGTAACGGAAATCGCACCAATCTTCCTTTGGCTCTTTCTCCTCAAAATACAGGCTATCTTATCCAAGACAATACTCGCTCTTTTGCGGTAGAGTTGAACTCAACTTTTGCAGGCAAATTTTCTAACCAGTTTATTGGTACTTACAACAAGCAAATAGAAGATAGAAAATATAAAACTGATTTGTTTCCTTCTATTGATATTTTGAGAGATGGAACTACCTATACTTCTATTGGCTTTGACCCATTTACGCCAAGCAATAAATTGAGCTATGCTACACTGAACTTGACCAATAACTTGACCTATTTCTCTGGCAAACATACATGGACATTTGGGCTTGCCTATGAATACTTCAAGTCAGATAACTTGTTCTTTCCTGTATCTAACGGCTCTTATGTGTATAACTCTATTGCAGATTTCAAAACAGCAGCTTTGGCATCAATAAGCAATCCCAGTGCCACGCTATCACCTGTTCCAGTAGCTCGTTATAACTATCGCTATTCTCTATTGCCAGGGAATGCAGACCCGCTACAAGTTTTGCAAGTATCTACTTATAGTTTCTATATACAAGACGAAATCCAAGTCAATCAAAATTTCAAATTGACAGCAGGTGTCAGAGGCGACGTATTTAGCTATAACAATGGTACCGCAGCTGCTTTTGAAAACACGATTGTTGGAAACTTGACTTTTAGAGATGAAAATAATTCACCCTATAGAGTAAATACAGGAGCTTTCCCTAAGCCTCGCTTGTTGCTTTCACCTCGTGTAGGCTTTAACTGGGACGTAACAGGGAACAAATCTACGCAAATCAGGGGTGGTACAGGTATCTTTGTTTCTCGTATTCCGCAAGTATTGGTATCTAACCAACTGGGTAATAATGGTGTAAATACGGGATTATTGAATGTTACAAATACTACAGCTTTCCCTTTTACACTTGACCCAAGCCGTTTTAGACCTTCAGACACCAATATTGCAAACCTACCTCCGTATGCTATCAATGCTACTGATGAAAATTTGAGATACCCTACTGTTTGGAAAACCAATATTGCGATTGACCAAAAATTGCCTTGGGGTATGATAGCTACTTTTGAAGTGATTTACAATAAAAATATCAATGCACTTCGCTACATAGATGCAAACTTAAAAGCTCCAGACCGCGATTTTGTAGGTGCAGATACCCGCGACCGATTCCCTGCACAAGGAGTAACAAGCACAGGCACTGGTGCAGCTAATACAGTAAATATTGCTCGTTTTTATAATCCAAATATTTCTAATGCCTTTGTATTGAAAAATACAAACATTGGTGATTCTTATACCATCACTACCAAATTAGAAAGAGCCGCTTACAAAGGATTAGGTTTTATGGTAGCTTATACGTATGGTATGGCAAGAGATATGCAGTCAGTAGGTAGCACAGTACAAGCGAATATTGCTACGGTAGCAGGTCAAAATTATTTAGCTGCTTCTTTTGCTGATAATGATTTGCGCCACAGGTTTGTAGGATATGTAAACTATCGCATAAACTATGGTGGTAAAGTCGGTGGTTCTACTATGTTTACATTGGGTCTGGTTTCTAATAGTGGTGGCAAAGTTTCTTATACTTACGGCAATGACTTCAATGGTGATGGACAAATTAATGACCTAATTTTTGTTCCTAATAGTGCTTCTGATTTGACATTTGCGCCGCTGACAGTGGGTACTGGTGCAACTGCACGTACATTCTCTCCCCAAGAACAACAAGCCGCTTTTGATGCATACATAGAAGGCAATCCTTACTTGAAAACACGTAGAGGACAAACCGCAGAACGCAATGGAGCTTATTTCCCTTGGCTTACTCGCCTTGACTTTACTGTCGTCCAGGAGTTTTATTTAAAATTAGGCAAAAAGGGAAAGAAAAATACAATCCAACTTAGAATGGATATGTTGAATGTTGGGAACTGGTTTAATAATGCTGCTGGTGTATTCTTTGCAAACACAACTACCAACCCTCTTACGATTGCAGCTGTAGATAATACTACTGGTCGTCCTTCTTATCGTTTAGCAACACAAGTTGTTGATGGGCAGACTATATTATTGAGAGATTCTTTTGTCAAAAGTATTTCACTCGATAACGCTTGGCAGATGCAAATTGGTTTAAGATACATTTTCAACTAATTCCTATTCCCTTCTAAAACCAAGTAAAAAAGCAAATCTCTCACCAAGAGGTTTGCTTTTTTTATTTATTAAAAATCATATATTTGTGGTCTAACCAAGACAAGAAAGGAAATGGATGTTTCTACATTGCTTGCCCTTATTAGTGGCGGAGAAAATAGCAAAGTGCAGTTCAAAGAAGATATTACCAATGCGTTAAGCATTGCCCAAGAAATGGTTGCTTTTGCCAATTCTTATGGAGGCATCATCATCATTGGTATCAATGACAAGACAGGGGAAGTCGCAGGATTGGACTTCCAGTCTATTCAGAGAATCAATAACTTACTTGCGACTGCGGCAAATGAATTAGTGAAAAATCCTATTTACGTTTTTTCAGAAACACTTGATATAGAAGGTAAAAAAGTGATTATTGCTCACATCAAAGAAGGCACTTACAAGCCATACAGGGACAAAGACGGCATTATTTGGGTAAAAAATGCCTCTGATAAACGCAAAGTAGTGAGCAATGAAGAAGATGCGAGGCTTTTACAAAGCGGTGGTAGCTTATTTGCTGATGAAATGCTTGTTTCTGAAACTTCTATCCTTGATTTAGACATAGGAAAGGTCAAAAAATATTTTGATAAACAGTTTGGCAAAGAAATAGAAGAAAGCGGACTTGCGTTGGCACAAGTATTAAAAAATATGCGTATTACCAAAAATGACCAATTAACCTTGGCGGGATTATTGGTTTTTGGGAGAAACCCCAGTTTTTTTAAGCCAACTTTTGTGGTAAAAGCCGTTAGCTTCTTTGGCAATGAAATGAGTGGTATCCATTATCGCGACAGCAAGGACTTTGAAGGAGATATAGCAGAACTTTATGAAAGTGCTATGCGCTTTGTCAGCAGAAATATTCATTACCTACAAAACCAACAAAACTTTAATAGCGAAGGGCTGCCCGAAATCCCGCTGTTGGTCTTTGAGGAATTAATACAGAACGCGCTCATTCATAGAGATTATTTTAAAAACTCACCAGTCAGACTGCTCATTTTTGACAATCGAATTGAAATTATTAGCCCTGGTCGTTTACCCAATAGCTTAACCGTAGAAAGCATTAAATTAGGTAACTCTACAATTAGGAATCCATTATTAGCCTCCTATGCCGCTAAAATATTGCCTTACAGAGGCTTAGGCTCTGGCATCATTCGTGCCTTGAAAGCCTATCCTTTCATTGACTTCTGGAACGATATAGAAGGCGAACAATTCAAAGTAATCCTACAAAGACAAATAACATAATTTATTAAAAAAACTTTCCCATGTTAAAAGCAAGCAATATTCAGAAAAGTTATCAGCAGTTACACGTCTTGAAGGGCATTGACTTGGCGGTCAGCGAAGGCGAAATCGTTTCTATCGTGGGGGCTTCGGGCGCAGGAAAAAGCACACTTTTACATATCTTGGGGACGCTGGACAGACCCGACGCGGGCGGCATCAGCATCAAAGACGTTCCATTGGAAAGTCTTTCCGAAGAAAAACTGGCAAATTTTCGCAACCTCAATATTGGTTTTATTTTTCAGTTTCATAACCTTTTACCCGAATTTACGGCTTTCGAAAATATCTGCCTTCCCGCATTTATAGGCAATAGAAATATCAAAGAAATAGAGGAACGTGCTGATTATCTGATGAATATGCTTGGCGTACATGGGCGCAAACACCACAAACCTTCGGAGATGTCGGGCGGAGAGCAGCAACGCACCGCAGTAGCAAGGGCATTGATTAACTCTCCTGCTATTATTTTTGCGGACGAGCCAAGCGGGAATCTGGACTCTAAAAATGCGGAAGAACTACACAAGTTATTTTTTAGGCTTCGCGACGAGCTTACCCAAACTTTTGTGATTGTAACCCACAATGTGCTTTTGGCGGAAATGGCAGATAGAAAAATAGAGATTGTTGATGGCAAAATTGCCAGTGATTAAGGTAATTTGCTCAAATTCAATAAAAAACCTACCATTCTTTTCAAATTTGGCAGGTTTTTTATTTCTACACTTATTCCGCTTCCGTTTCTACTAACTCGCCTTTTATTTTCTTACGAATCTTCATTTCCAATTCTTCCATCAGTTCAGGATTGTCTTGGATAATTGCTTTGACGGAGTCGCGACCTTGCCCTAACTTGTTGGTTTTGTAGGAGAACCAAGAGCCAGATTTCTTAATAATTTCCATATCACTTGCCAAGTCTATGATTTCACCCGCCTTAGAAATACCTTCCCCATAAATAATGTCGAACTCTGCTTGCTTGAAAGGGGGAGCTACCTTGTTTTTCTGCACCTTCACGCGAGTGCGGCTACCTATCACATTTTCAGCACCTTCCTTGATAGCACTGATACGGCGAATATCCAAACGTACCGAAGCGTAATATTTCAAGGCATTGCCACCTGTGGTAGTTTCGGGGCTACCAAACATGACTCCTATTTTATCGCGTAACTGGTTGATAAAGATGCAACAACAATTCGTTTTACTGATAGCTCCTGTCAATTTTCGGAGTGCTTGCGACATCAAACGTGCCTGCAAACCCATCTTGCTATCACCCATTTCGCCTTCAATCTCCGCCTTGGGAACAAGAGCCGCCACCGAGTCTATGACCAAAATATCAATCGCGCCAGACCGAATTAAATGCTCTGCAATTTCCAGTGCCTGCTCACCATTGTCAGGCTGAGAAACGAAAAGATTGTCCAAGTCAATGCCCAATTTTTCTGCATAAGCCTTGTCAAAAGCGTGTTCTGCGTCAATAAAAGCCGCTAACCCACCCAGTTTTTGTGCCTCTGCAATACAATGCAAAGTCAAAGTTGTTTTCCCTGATGCCTCTGGTCCATAAATCTCCACCACGCGACCGCGCGGCAATCCACCAATGCCCAAGGCAATATCCAAGCCCAAAGAACCCGTAGAGATACAAGGAACTGCCTCTATATTATTTGTATTCAGTTTCATTACTGTACCCTTGCCATAGGTTTTGTCCAATTTCGCAAGTGTCAGTTCCAACATTTTTAACTTTTCAGATTTGTCATCTACTGCTGCTGCTGCCATATATTTTTGATATTAAGAATTTGCAATTTTTTTAATGAGGTAAAGAGTTAGTAAATCTTACAAAATGTTAATAATCAGTTTTTTGTACTAATTCATCATTTATAATTCATAATCTATAACTACTTATACACACAAACTTATACAATTTTAAGGATTTAAAAACTTTCACAAAGGTATAATTTTTTATTTGGAATTTTAAAATTTATAATTGATTTATTTTCAATAAATAATAAATATTTTTTAAGAAATACTTACTCCTCTAATGTAAACACCAAAATTGGGATTTACCCAGTCTAAACCACAACAAAAAGCCTTGCCAAAGTTTATCACTTTTTGACAAGGCTTTACCTTTAAAAACTCCAAAGACCACAGATTGTGTCTTATCTTGTTCTTTTTTCTTTGATTCTTGCGGCTTTACCAGATTTACTTCTGATATAGAATAACTTTGCTCTGCGAACATCGCCCACCTTCAATACATCTATTTTTGCAATAGAAGGAGAGATAAGTGGAAAAATTCTTTCTACGCCAATTCCGTCAGAAACTTTGCGAACAGTAAACGTTTCGCCGTTGCCTGTGCCTTTGCGCTGAATAACTACGCCCTGAAATTGTTGGATTCTTTCCTTATTGCCCTCGATGATTTTAACGTGAATATTCACTGTATCACCTGCTTTGAATGAAGGCATAGCGGCTCTTACTTGAGCATATTCCTTCTCTACTAATTTGATTAACTCACTCATGGTATATATATTTTACAAATTCATGATTATCATTCCTTCTTAAAAAGGACTGCAAAGGTATGATTTTTTTTGACTATCTTTCAATTCTTCTTAGTTTTTTTTGAGTTTGCCTAAAAAAATCTTAAAGCGCGCTTGCTTTTGTTTAGCTATGCTTATTACCAAAAGTGTTGCACGTAACTTAGAACTGCCTCAAAAAACGTACATCATTTTCGGTAAACAAGCGCAAGTCTTTGATTTGATATTTGAGCATTGTAACGCGCTCTATGCCCATGCCAAAGGCAAAACCTGTGTATTTTTCGGAGTCTATCCCGCAGTTTTCCAGCACGTTAGGGTGAACCATGCCTGAGCCAGCTATCTCTACCCAGCCCGAATATTTGCAGACATTACAGCCTTTGCCCTTGCAAATCAGGCAGGTAACATCAATCTCCGCACTTGGCTCTGTGAAAGGAAAATAAGAAGGGCGGTAGCGCACCTTGGTATCCTTGCCAAACATCTCTTTGGCAAAGTGATAAAGCGTCTGTTTCAAGTCAGCAAAGCCCACTTTCTCATCTACATACAAGCCCTCTACCTGATGAAAAAGGCAATGCGCCCTCGCCGAGATTGCCTCATTTCTATACACACGCCCTATCATTAGCGAACGAATAGGCGGTTTTTGCTTTTGCATGAGGCGAATTTGTACAGAGGAAGTGTGCGTTCTGAGTAAAATATCAGATTGTTCGTCGTTTCCTGCCTGCTTTTTCTCAATGAAAAAAGTATCCTGCATTTCGCGTGCAGGGTGGTTTGGCGGGAAATTCAGAGCCGTAAAGTTGTGGTAATCGTCCTCGATTTCCGTAGCCTCTGACTGCGTGAAACCGATACGTTCAAAAATTTCTACAATGCGCGCACGCGTCTGCACAAGTGGGTGAATAGAACCCAGCGCGTTTGGAATGAAGGGCAAGGTGAGGTCAGTGGGTTTGGAACTTCCTGCCTCATTTTTTGCTTCTATTATTTCAGAAAGTATTTTAAATTTTTCTTGGGCAATCTCTTTTAGCCTGTTTAGCTCCATGCCAAAGGCTTTTCGGCTCTCTGGCGCAACCTCTTTTATTTGGTCAAAAAGTGCCGTTATTGCGCCTTTTTTTCCAATATAATTACTTTTGAAAAGTTCTAATTTATCTTTGGTATCTGCCTGAAAATCTTGGATTTCTGCAATCATCTGATTGACTTGGCTAAGTTGCTCTTGCATTGATTCAATAAGAAAAATAATGAGAATTTGAAAAACAAAATTACAAAAAAATAATAAAACCCACAAACTACTGCTTTTCAATACTATAAATATAGCTTCCCAAAGGAGATAATTTGAAATTTACTGTCATGCCGTTGTTAGCGTTTTCACCAATCACTGTATTTCCATTCAAAAATACTTCTTTGAACTTGTATTTTTCACTTGGAGAAAGTCCCATCAGCGCAAGCGCATTGGGTGGAATCTGCAAGCGAATATTTTTGGACTGTGGATTAGGGTCAAAATTAACGATTATCAGCAGTTGTTGATTTTCCGTAAATCGCAAAAAAGCATAAACTTTATGTATCTCATAGTTGGCTGTATTTGCTGACTGCAAATCGTACAGGCTACCAAGCCTAATTGCCTCATTTTGTGTGCAAAAGTTGAGCAAAGTAGTGTGAAAGTACAAAATTTCTTTTTCGGGTTCGCTGAGTCCACCGCCGTCAAATTTGCCTCCGTTCATCATTTTTTGGTGAGCAGGCACGCCCCAATAATCAAAAATCGTAGTCCTGCCATCTTCCCCCCCAAAGCCTTCTACGCCACTTCCGTTTTCGCCCACTTCCTGCCCAAAATAAATCATCACAGGTCCCGAATTGAGCAAGGCACTGACCACCATGGCAGGCATTGCTTTTCTGGGTTCACCTGCAAAGTCCTTACTACCAATGCGTTGCTCGTCGTGATTTTCCAAAAAGCGCAACATTCGGTAGTTATAGCCCTCTGTTTGTTTCCAGTTTTTCTTGATGTCAGTCGCACTTGCGCGATGCTGAATCACTGCTTTCAAGGTATCATAAAGCCCTACTTTGTCGTACAAATAATCAAATTTTCCTGTATCAATGTAGTTTTTGTACTCATTGGGGTTGTAAATTTCTGCAATAAAAATAATGGCAGGATTTGTTTGCTTTACCTGCGGAATGACCCAATTCCAAAACTCGACAGGTACCATTTCCGCCATGTCGCAACGAAAACCATCTACTTTTTTATCTGCCCAAAACAGCAATATCTCCTTCATTTTCAGCCAAGTATCAGGAATATTATCTCCATCAAAATATTTTTTTCTGCCCTGCTGAATATCTACACCATAGTTTAGTTTGATGGTTTCAAACCAATCATTTACACTTGGCGCGTGCGTAAAAACATCATTGCCTGTTGCCTTGGCAGGAGATTCTTCGTAAACGCCGTTTTTAGTGCTTATTTTTACCACATCGGGAAGTTGATATTCTTTGGGAACGACAAATTTGGTATTGGGCAAATAGTAAAAATTATTGTGAGGGGCGAAGGGCTTTATTTTGTCATCATCTTCGCCTAAGTCCTTGATATGAGCGGGTTTTGCATCAGATTTGTAGCCACGTGCCACGTGATTTGGTACGAAATCTATGATGACTTTCATGCCGTTTTGATGTGTTCTGCTGACCAATTCCTCAAATTCTTTCATTCTGTTTGGCACATCAAGAGCAAGGTCAGGGTTTACATCATAATAATCCTTGATGGCATAGGGCGAGCCAGCAATGCCCTTTACCACGTCTGCATCATCAAGAGGAATCCCAAATTTGGTATGGTTGTTCATGGTTGCGTGTTCGATAATACCAGTGAACCAGATGTGTGTAAAACCTATTTTTTTGATGGCTTTGAGGGCAGTTTCATCAAAATCCTTCATTTTGCCTACGCCATTTTCGTCTATCGAGCCGTAGCGTTTGTTAGTGGTATTTTTATTGCCAAAAAGTCGTGTAAATACCTGATAGACAATAATTTTATGGTCGCTAACCTGTTCTTTGAGCAAATTTGGGTCGTTCATATCTTTGTTTGTTTGTTCTTGGGTTGCTGTTCCGCAAGCCCAAAGTAAGCAAATAAGTGAGCTTAGGAATATGGTAGTTAATCTTTTCATTTTCAGTTGTTTGTAGTTTTGATAGCATATTTTTGTAGCCAGTATCTCCACATCAAGAAAATAAATCCATAAACCACAAAAGAAAAAAGGTAGTGGTGATTGATGTCAAACAGGTCAGGTCTGATAGCCAAAGTATATAAAAGCGCAATGATGCGGATAATATTCAATATAAAAATGGCGATAATACCCATGCTTACAAAAGCTAACTTCTGCCACCAGTTACCCGCACTGAGTAAAATAAAGCAAGCAAAAAGTACATAAAGCAAAAATCCATTGCAGTTATAGCCAATGTAAACTGCCGCCCTATTACCCAGAAAAACAGCATAGCTCGATATAGGGACGTAAGCTGTGATTTTGAGAGAAGACTCCACCCCACAAGTTTGCAAGGTTTGATGACTCACTACGCCCAATACATGGTTAAGAAAATCGTCTAATCTGCCATCAGGAAGAATATAAAACTGATGCACAAAATAAATGAAAAGGTAAACGCCAATGAGTGCCACCAAAAAACGAAGAGCAGGATTAACTTTCTCTCTTTTTATTGTCATAGATTTTCTTTGCGCCGTAAATAGCACCTAATAACAACAAGCCAAATGCACCACCATCAATAGGTACTCCTTCACTCGTAACACCTGGTGGGCAAGGGTCTGCCATCATAGGTCCACATTGAGCAAATGCACTCATTACCGAAAAAACAATAAAAATAGCAGAAAGAAATATTTTTTTTAAAAAATTGATGCTCATAAAATAGGTGTTTATTAAATAGAGAATAAAGAATATTTGCGTACAAAGATATAGTTTTTTATAATATACTACAATAAAAATACCATTCCTTTTTGACAATTCATAATTTCTGCTTACCTTTGCTGTCGCAATGTAAATAAAACTACATTCGGGCTTGTAGCTCAGACGGTTAGAGCATCTGACTCATAATCAGAGGGTCCATGGTTCGATTCCATGCGGGCCCACGCACAGGGCAAAAAAATCGCTTCAAATTATATTTGAAGCGATTTTTTGTGTAGCTACTTTATTATAGATATTCATGGAAAGGAATAAACACTTTGATAACGACATCGACAATTTGTAATTTTATTTTTTTTATTTACCTTTGCACTAAAATTTATTTTAGCATTTATAAGTCTTATGAAATATTTATTAAGAGAACAAAGAAACAGTGTAATTATTAAGTCAATTGCGTTAGGTCTTAACCAATCTGAGCAAGGTGCTTTAGTTCATTTGAGCCAGCAAATGATTAGCAAAATTTTACAAAATCACGCAAAAGGTTTGCCCACTTCTCAAAAAAGATAGATATTAAATACAAAGATACATTCAGGCTTCTACCAGACAAGTTATACGAAGAAGTGCATCAGGAAATAGATAAACTGTAACTACATCAAAGGTTGCATAGTGTATTATTTATTTTTGATTTTTTTTTAATGGCATAAAAAAAACGAATATTTCATGTTTAGTGAAATATTCGTTTTTTTGTTTAGCAGCTATTTACTTTGAGGAGCTGGGGGGAATCGAACCCCCGTCCAGACACGGCAACTCATCATGCTTTCTACACGTTTATTTCCTATTAGTTTTCGGGAAAAGTTAGGTCAGGAACAGACCAAAACCTCTCCTTAGTTGCGCTAATCTTAATAAGGCATCACAACCCTACCTCACGCAGTTCTGAAGATTGACCTCCTATACGCCCCGCAGACAGAACGGGCTACTGGGCAGAAGGCAAGCTATTTAGTTTATCCTAAACTAAGCAGCGAGTGCGAATGAATTTTCGCCATTTGTGTTTTGAAAGTTTTATTTACGGGTAATACTCCCAACACCCGACGTGCTTACATGGACCTACTCACGCTGTCAAAACCAGTCAGCCCCAAATTTTGCCAAATTGTATTTTTATTGCAGAAAGGGTACAAATTTAGCATATAAAAATTTAGGAAACAAGGTTTTTTTATATATTGCAAAAATAAAGAAAAATACGCATGAAAAATACGCTTCACATCTCTTGGATTGTCAAACCTTTTAGTGAATTGACGGTGGTAGAGCTTTATGAAATCCTCAAACTTCGCAGTGCCATTTTTGTGGTGGAGCAAAACTGTGTGTTTCAAGACCTTGATGATTTGGACAAACAAGCCCATCACTGTATGGGTATGCTCGACGGCGAACTGCTCGCTTATAGTCGCCTTTTTGACAAATCGGTTATCTATGACAAGGCAAGCATTGGCAGGGTCATCATCAATGCCAAAGCAAGAAAAGACGGGCTTGGCAAAAAACTAATGGAGGTTTCTATCCAATTTATCGAACAGCTTTTTGGCAAACAGCCACTCAAGATTGGCGCACAGTTTTACCTCAAAAGGTTTTATGAAGGCTTGGGCTTTCAGCAAACCAGCGATATTTATATGGAAGACGACATTCCGCATATTTATATGGAAAAAGTGTAGGCACGCGCACGAGAGATTCTTTTACATTTTCTATGGTATAAAAGCAAAATAAATTAAATTTTTGCCTTACCTTTGCGCGCAGGATATTTTAACTCTAAACCGAACAATATTATGAAAAGGTCTGAATTATTATTTTTATTAGCAGGAGTTTCTTTGGGTGCTGTAGCTGGTCTTTTGTTTGCACCAGATAAAGGTGAAAAAACCAGAGAAAAAATCGCAAAGAAAGCAGGTGATGCAAAATTGGAGTTTGATGAGAAATCTGCTGAACTCAGAAAGGAATTTGCAAAAAAATCTGCCGAACTGAAAAAAGACTTGGAAGAGCAAGTAGAAATCAGCAAAAGCAAAATCCATAAATTTGCTGAATCTGTTACTGCCCCTATCAAAGAGAAGTTGAAAAGCAAAAACTCAACCGAAGAAACAGTAAAAGAGGCTTAGTTTTTAGAAAAATAAATGTTGGAGAAGGCAGCCTGCGTATAAAGCGCGGACTGCTTTTGCTTTTACAGACGTATAGCTATCAACGTGATGTCGTCCAATAGTGAGTTCCTCTGCTTGTATAGCTACTATTTCAGCACAGAATCTATATAGCAGGTGAAGCGTTCCGTTTGCTTGTCAAAGGCGTGCAAGCCCTTGCGCGTACTCGTCCACAGCGTACCTTCGCTATTACAAACAAGTTTTATGCAGTCTTGTAAAAATAGTTAATCAAATAAATTGCACAAAAGAAATGTATAATTTTTCTGCATTGACACTCTTTTTTCTGTAAATGCAACATCAATAATAATAAAGAAAAAACACAATTTTTTCTTCTAATCATTATATTTTTCAAATTGTCTTTTTACCTTTGTAAGCCACTTGGTCAAGCAAACGGCGGGCTTGGTTTTGTACTCCCCCTGTTGGTCTAAGTTGTCAATCTAATTTCCCCCCTCATATCATTTTTTTCTTGTTTTTCAATCTTAGTTTATTACAAGTTTGCTCATTCTTATAAAACAATAGCATTATTCCAAGAAGTTTCAGTTTTTTGCAAAAAAAACAAGTCTTTTGTTGTTTTTATAGTAGCTATTACTTAGTTTTGTTTCTATAAAATAAGGAGTTAGAAATTTACAGATGCAACAAAAATCTTTGAAAAGTACAATTTTTTTATTATAAAGTACCCCTGATAATCCCTTTATTAAATTAAAAAAGCTACTTCAATTCACCTTGGTCTTTACTGACGCTGGTGGTGAGTATCAACTTTACTTTTAGACTTTATTATACTACCTAATTTTTAGAACACAATGAAAAATTTGTGGCAAGAGGCGGTTCACTTAGGTATCACGCCCGAAATGAGTTTTACGAAAAGAAGGAACATCAAGGTAATCAATATGGTAGTGGCGATGGTCATGGCGATGAGCATTGCTTATACACTTTCTTCGCTGGCTTTCAATGAATTTTTGGTGGCTCTCATCAACTTTTCTAATGTCATCGTGGCTTTGGTCAGTTATTATCTACACTACAAACACCGCTATCAATTTGCGAAATTTGTGTTGATTTTCCATAGCATTTTCTTGTTTGTGGGGTTTTCTATCCTTTTCGGAGAAGAATTGGTAACAGAAAATTTTGCTTTTTGGGGCATTGTATTTGTCGCGCTGATTTATACCAAGCGTAACTATATCATTATTTTTTCCTTGCTGTATGTATTGGCATTTATTTTTGTCAAAACCTATTTTCATGTGGGTTATCAGCCTATGGTGAGTATTCCTGTCAGTAATTACTTCTATCATATCAATCTTATCATGCCTTTTGCGCTCATTTTCTTTACGATAGAGCTATTCAAGAAAGAATCTGGCTTTTTTCAGCATGAAGTCGAAATAAAAAATGCAGAGTTGATGCAACAAAAAGAGGAGATTTCTGCCCAGCGCGACAATCTCTCGCACATGAACGAGGAAATTATAGCCCAACGCGACGTATTAGAAGAAAAAAGCAGAGAAATTGGGCGCAAAAACAAGCAAATCACAGATAGCATGAACTATGCGCGCCGAATCCAGTCCGCTATCTTGCCTTCCGCAACTGAGATTCGTCATTATTTGCCCGATTTGTGTCTTTTTCACTCGCCCAAAGACATCGTGAGTGGAGATTTTTATTGGTTTGAGGCTGTTCAGCCCGTTTATTCTTCCGTAACCAATGACCGCAGAGGCGGGGGCATATTCGTAGCGGTGGCGGACTGTACGGGGCATGGCGTGTCGGGTGCGATGATGTCCATGCTCGGCTCTAATTCGCTGACTCAGATTGTAAACGAACTCAAAATCACCGAACCAGCCCAAATTTTGCACGAATTAGATACCAATATTCGCAAACAATTAAAGCAAGACCAAGACGGCTCTGACCTGCGCGACGGCATGGATGTAGCCTTGCTGATGTTCGACATTGATTTTAAGCACATCTACTTTGCAGGCGCACAGCGACCGCTTTACCTGATTCGCAACAAGGAACTTATCGAATACAAAGGAGATAAAAACCCAATTGGAAGTGGTTTTTATGACCATAAAACTTTTACGCTTCACACCATCGAGCTATTGCCTAACGACATTATTTATATCTGTACGGACGGAATTGCTGACCAGTTTGACCGAGAAAACAAAACCAAATTTGGCACGCGCAGGCTACGCGAACTCCTCCAAGATTTGCAACGCTACGACTTTGCGCTACACGAGGGCATCATCAGAAACACCTATTTGGCATGGAAAGGACAAAATCACCAAGTAGATGATGTACTGCTGCTGGGCATGAAATTTTAGGTGAAAAACAAAAAGAGAATGGATAAATACAGAAATAAACTATATTTGCCAAAAATCTCAACAAAAAACAACGCACCATGATTCATGTAAGTACAGAAACAGGCACACTTCAACGCGTCATTATCCACAGCCCTGACAGTGGCTTGGGCAAGGTCGTGCCTTCCAAAGCACAAGATTGGCTCTTCGAAGACATCATTGACCTCAAAAATATTCGCGGGCAGGAATACGATTATTTTGTCAAAATTTTACTCTATTTTTTGGATACGGATAAGGTCAAAGGCAAGTTAGCCACCATTGATGACCCCAAAAATAAAAGACATTTCTACAAACCAGACCATGCCGATTACCACAAGTCCGACAAGGTACTGGATATGCAATATTTGCTTTCTGAAATTTTGCAAGACAAAACCCTTAAAAATGAGATAGTTGCCTCTATCTGCGCCTTAGAACTTTGCTCGTTTGCCCAGCAGCGTATCCTGCTCGACTTAGACCATATTGAGCTTGCCAAGACTTTGATTTCTGGCTCTCTGCCGAATGATAAGATGCTTTTCGCGCCAGTGCCTAACTTTATTTTTACGCGCGACATTGGCATTACGATTAACGACCACATTTTGCTGAACAAACCTGCCAAAGAAGCGCGTCGCCGCGAGTCTTTTATTGCCAAATATGTTTTTTATTATCACCCTATTTTTGAGAAATATCGCGACAAACTGATTGAAATTGCTGATGACGAATTGTTTTTTCTTCTGGAAGGTTCAGAAAGAGAACACAAGCAAGTTACACTGGAAGGTGGTGATATTATGATGGTTGCGCCAAATAACCTGCTCGTAGGTATCAGCGAACGCACCACGCCCAATGCAGTCAATAAAATCATTGATGCACTTTTTGAAAGAGAGGTAGTAGAGAAAGTTTCGGTCATTAAAATTCCGCCTAAGCGCGATTTTATGCACATCGACACCGTTTTTACGCAAGTCAAGCGCAATATGTGGGTGCTTTTTGGCAAGTTTTCTAAGCGAGAATTAGAGGAAAAAGACCGTTTGGAAAAAATGTATAAAAAGAAAAAAACAGAGGAAAGCCAAATGCGTATCATGCAGTTTGTCAGGGGCAAGCGCAAAGCGGTAGAGTTTGAATATTTGGAAGACCTACTGGACGACATCAGCCAAAACGACTTGGATTCCAAGCAACCTACCCAATTTATCTACTCTGGTAATAATGTATTTCCGTTCAGCCAGCGCGAGCAGTGGACAGATTCCTGTAACCTTTTGGCTATCAAAGAGGGAGTCGTCATTGGCTATGACCGTAACTATCACACCGCAGATTCTTTTGAAAAACAAGGCTTTAGAATAATTAAGGCTGCAGATTTATTACAAAAATTTGAAAGCGGAGAACTCAACCCCAAAACGCTGACAGATACCTTGATTATGTTGCCTTCGGCAGAACTTTCGCGTGCGCGCGGCGGTTCGCATTGTATGAGTATGCCTATCCTCAGAGATAAACTCAAATAAGTAAGTAGCTCAACAAATATAATCGCTTTGTTACTCAGTGCCGTAGGTACGATAGCTTTGTAGAAAATAAAAAATTAGATTACAGTAAGTCCTGTTAGGGACGACACAAATATTTCAAGATGAATAAGTTACGTCCCTAACGGGACTTTTACCTATTGTTCTTTATTGATTTCTACAAAGCTCGTGTCCCTAACGGGACTGTGATAATACAAAGAACGCATACATTTGTTGAACTACTTATGTTCTAATTTTATTTTAATTCCCTATCTTTGCAAGTGATTTAAAAAAAGCCAATCATTATGCTCACTGTAAATCACTTGCTTGGGATTAAAAACCTGACAGTCAAAGACATAGAAATTATTTTAGAAACGGCAGATACCTTCAAAGAAGTCCTCAGCCGCCCCATCAAGAAAGTTCCTTCCTTGCGCGACATCACCATTGCCAATGTATTTTTTGAAAATTCTACGCGTACGCGACTTTCTTTTGAGTTAGCTGAAAAACGACTTTCGGCTGATGTCATCAATTTTGCAGCTTCTGGAAGCTCCGTCAAGAAAGGAGAAACCTTGCTCGATACCGTCAATAACATCTTGGCGATGAAAGTAGATATGATAGTGATGCGGCACGCCAGCCCTGGCGCACCACATTTTTTGGCAAAACACATCAACGCAAACATCATCAATGCAGGGGACGGCACGCACGAACACCCCACGCAGGCACTGCTGGACGCGTATTCTATCCGCGAAAAGTTAGGCGGCGTAGCTGGGAAAAAAGTAGCCATTATTGGCGATATTGCTCATTCGAGAGTAGCCCTTTCCAATATTTTTGCCCTCCAAAAGTTGGGGGCGGAGGTGATGGTTTGCGGACCCAGTACGCTGATTCCCAAATACATGAAAGAAATTGGGGTCAAGGTAGTGCATGACATACGCACCGCTTTGCAGTGGTGTGATGTGGCTAACGTCCTTCGCATACAGTTAGAACGTCAGCAATCCAAGCAATTCCCCTCTCTCCGCGAATATTCACTTTACTATGGCATTAATAAACAGTTGTTAGAAAGTCTTGATAAACAGGTAGTTATCATGCACCCAGGTCCAATTAATCGCGGTGTAGAAATCACAAGTGATGTTGCCGACTCAGGTCATTCTATCATTTTGCAGCAAGTAGAAAATGGCGTAGCAGTCAGAATGTCAGTGCTTTATCTACTGGCGCAGCAAGGAAAAACCTATTAGAATTTTAAAATATTATACTTTCTCAATTAATGGATTAAAAAAAACTATGAAAACAAAAATATTGCTTTTACTCATTTTTCACTGTTTTTCTATGTACGCTTTTGCTCAAAACGCAATCACTATCACTGAAAATCAGCCAAGTAACTACGAAGGATTGGAATGTGGCTACAACATTCGCAATGAGCAGGTCAAGGAAATTAGCAAAGAAAATTATGCGCGCTTTGAGCTGACCGTTTATATCACTAACCAGAGCAGTTGCCCAAAAATCGTGTTGCTGAATGACACCTTTCGCAATTCTTTTGGAGGGACGACCGACCCTGCCGTTTTTGCCATTTTTGACTGCCTGAACGCCACAGGGAAACGCCTGACTTCCAAAAGTGGAAGCGTACGCGCCAACCAGTTTTTTGTCCCTACGCGTGTTACGGAGAAAAACGCAGAAGGCAAAGACGTTACACGCACTGTCAATGTCCATGCGGGCTACATTTTGAGGCAGGGCGAGTCAATTACTGATAATTTTATTGTCATACTCCCACAGGGCGAACGCCCGCGTATGCAGTGTCGAGTGGTGATGTTTTCGAATTTATAACGCAAATAAAATCCCTTTTTTGGTGAAACATTACATCACTTTTTTTTGCTTTGTGATTTTTACCTTACAGTGTTGCACTGAAAGCGAGGAGTCAAAAAACGAAAACTCACAGCCACGTTGGAAAAACCTCTACAAAGAAATGCGGATAGAGGGTTTTCAGGTTTTCATCAATAATAAAGTGTTTGAACAGAAAGAAGAACGTGAAATTCTTAATTTGCTCAGACATGACCTTTTCATTATCAGGCAGTTAGTCAGTGCTACGCAATATCATTTTTTCCAACAAGTCAAGATTTGGGTAGAGCTGGATTTTCAGCAGTACAAGGCGATACGCTATATTCCCTCGCTCAAATGGATACGTCGGCAGGGCTATTTGTCTGCAAAAGTAAAAAGTATCGAGATTTTGAATGTAAAAAATTACCTCAAATTTTCGTGCGAACAGCCTTATATGCTCTTGCACGAGCTTGCCCATGCCTACCACGACCAAATACTTGGTTATGACCAATGCGACATTATGGAAGCATATTATACAGTGATGCAAAAGCAGTTGTATGATTCTGTCAGCTACGCTAAACCCTTGAAAAAGAACAGAAAAGTACGTGCCTACGCGAGCCATGATGCCAAAGAATATTTTGCCGAACTCACCGAAACTTACTTTGGAGAAAATGACTATTTCCCTTTTAACCATGATGATTTGCAAAAATTTGATACGATTGGCTTTACACTGATGCAAAAAATTTGGGGCGAAAAAAAGAAAAATCTTTTGTAGCTTCGCAACTTAAACTAAAATGAATTTAAGATTACATAAAAAAACACTACTCCCCCGCCCCAGTTGTACTGCGCCCTACGAAGGAGATAAAATACAAAAAGGCTGTTTTACCCCTTTGGAGGTGTGGTGCAATGCAATTGTAGGAGGAGGTTAAAGTTGAAGTTTATACGCATTTCATTTTTTATTTTAGTATTAATGGAATTCTTGCGAAAGCACTAATTTCTCCCTTTCAAAAAGAGAAGGCAAAAAAATGCTTTTGCAAGAAGCCTGACAACTTTTTGAGTACAAAGTTTGTTTTAAAGACATCAATAAAAACCATCAAAAAATATGGCATACTCTGATTTTACCTTGTCTGACTTAGAAGAAAAATTTGGTGTAACCAATGAAAGAAAGGAACTAATCTTTCAGTCAAGCCCTATTAAACCTACGCAATGGTTACAAAAAGAACTATTGGACAGCAAAGAAATGCCTATCAAAAGTGAAAAGGCAAGAAGTGAATGGATTGTTGTACCTATACTCAAAGAGTTACGAAACCTCAATGCTAAATTTTTTACTATTTACTCAGGAGATAATCTTGTGGGCGATAAAGAAAAGGGTTTGCAAGGCGAATGTGATTTTATTTTGAGTAAAGATACTAAATCGTATGACATCAGTGTACCTATTTTTCATATCGTAGAAGCCAAACGAAATGATTTGGAAGAGGGAGTCAGACAGTGTTCAGCCCAATTAGTAGGTGCAAAAAAGTACAATGAAAAAAAAGGAATACAAATGGAAAAACTCTTTGGCTGTACCACAACAGGAGATGTTTGGCAGTTCATAGAGTTTTCTGACAAATTGTATATAGATAACAACAAATATTATTTAAGTGAAATCGATAGCCTTTTAGGAGTTTTTCAAAGCATTGTAGATTACTACAAAAGTACACTAAAATAAAACAGCCACTAACATTATAACGGTTCGCCGTTGTGATTATGAAAAAGGGACAAAAGTGCTAAATTTTGAGGTAAAAAAGAGAAAAATCTTTTGTAGCTTCGTAACTTAATCATTAAAAGCAAAACCCATTTTTTTAATTAAGTGATTGATTATCAAATAATAAAATGAATAGTTACGGTAAAATATTTAAAATTACGACTTTTGGTGAATCTCATGGAACAGCAGTGGGCGTGGTCATCGATGGCTGTCCTGCGGGATTGGCGATTGACCTCGATTTTATCCAAGCAGAACTTGACCGCCGCCGACCAGGGCAGTCCAAAATCACCACCCAACGGCAGGAAGGCGACAAGGTAGAGGTACTTGCTGGGATTTTTGAAGGCAAATCACAAGGAATGCCCATCACGCTGGTCGTGTTTAACGAAGACCAACGGAGCAAGGATTACTCACATATTGCAGACAAATTTCGCCCTTCGCACGCTGATTACACCTATCAGGCAAAGTATGGCACACGAGATTATCGTGGCGGCGGTAGAAGCTCTGCACGCGAAACACTGGCGCGGGTGGCGGCGGGCGCAGTTGCCAAGCAATTTTTAGACACGATTGGCATCAAAGTTACGGCTTACGTTTCCCAAGTGGGTGATTTGGCGTTAGATACAGATTATACCAAGTATGATTTTTCCCAGATAGAGGCAAACATATTGCGTTGCCCTGATGCAACAATGGCAGAAAAGATGATTGAACGCATCGACGAAACGCGCAAAAATAGAGATACGATTGGCGGTGTAGTTACTTGCGTGGTTCAGGGTACGCCTGTGGGCTTGGGAGAACCTGTTTTTGACAAACTCCATGCCGAGCTGGGCAAGGCAATGCTGGGCATCAATGCTGTCAAAGGTTTTGAATATGGCAGTGGCTTTGAGGGCGTAAAAATGTATGGTTCGCAGCACAACGACTTGTTTTACAGCGAAGACGGAAAAATCAGAACAAAAACCAACCATTCAGGCGGTATTCAGGGCGGCATTTCCAATGGAGAAGACATTTATTTCCGAGTGGCTTTTAAGCCTGTCGCGACCATCATGCAAGACCAAGAAAGCGTGAACGAAGAAGGTGAAGCGGTAACAGTATCAGGCAAAGGCAGACACGACCCTTGCGTGGTGCCGCGTGCCGTACCTATCGTAGAGGCAATGGCGGCATTGGTCATGGCTGATTTTTTCCTGAGAAATAAATAGATTGGAAAGGAGCTAAGAAAATCAATCTTACTCTTTTTCCAAACTTAGTGGTGGCGCAGGTTTTGGCACTTGCCTCTTTCTCTTGACCATTGCCTTTCTGATGTCTTCTGGTGTACCTTTTGGGATAGAATCCAACAATTTTTTGGTATATTCGGACTTTGGCTGTGCATAAATGTCATCAGCAAAACCGCTTTCTACTATCACGCCATCTTGCATGACCAAAATCCTGTCAGAAATAAACTTGACCACCGAAAGGTCGTGGGAAATAAAAATATAGGTAAGGTTATATTCTTCTTTGAGTTTGTTGAGCAGATTAAGCACCTGAGCCTGCACCGAAACGTCCAGCGCAGAAACGGATTCATCACAAATCACAAATTTAGGCTCGATAGCCAGTGTGCGCGCGATGCAGATACGCTGGCGTTGTCCCCCCGAAAATTCGTGTGGGTATCTATTAAAATACATTCCGTTGAGATTCACCGTTTCAAGCAGGTGAATCACTTTGTCTTTGCGTTCGTTGTCGCTACTGCCTATATTGTGCAGGCGCATAGGTTCTATAATTGCCTCACCAATCGTCATACGTGGATTCAGCGAAGAATAAGGGTCTTGGAAAATAATTTGAATGTCTTTTCGCAAACTTCTCATTTCTTTGGGCGAGGAGATGTGCGATATATTTCTGCCCTGAAAATAAACTTCGCCTTCCGTAGGCTCTATCAGGTGCAAAATACTTCTGCCCAGCGTGGTTTTGCCGCAGCCAGACTCCCCCACCAGTCCCAGCGTTTCGCCAGGGAATACGTCAAAACTTACCCCGTCGACTGCCTTCTTTGTTTTTGTAACTTTGCCAAACCAATTTTTTTCGGTCGGAAAATGCACTTTGAGGTTTTTGATTTGCAGAAGCGGCTCCTGCCCTACAATACGCGTTTGTCGTGCCTTTATCTCTTGTAAACTCTGAAAGTTGGACATAATAGCCTGACCTACAGACTTAAACTTTGCTTCTGACATTTCCAAGATATTGCCTTCGCTGTCTGTTTCCATAAAATCCTTGACCACAGGCAATACCTTTAGCTTGATGTCCAGCCTTGGGCGGCAGGCAAGCAATCCTTTTGTATATGGGTGTTTGGGATTAGAAAAAATCTCAAAAACAGAGCCTTTTTCCACAATTCTGCCGTTATACATGACCATCACGCTATCCGCCATCTCTGCTATCACCCCCAAATCATGTGTAATAAATAAGATAGACATTTCTTGTTTTTCGCGCAGTTCCTGCAAGATTTGCAAGATTTCTCGCTGAACGGTTACGTCAAGGGCGGTGGTTGGCTCGTCCGCAATGAGCAGCGAAGGCTCGCAGGAAAGAGCCATGGCAATCATCACGCGCTGTTTTTGCCCACCAGAAAGTTCGTGCGGATACGCATGAAATGCACTTTCGGGTAGCCTGACGCGTGTAAAAATAGCTAAGGTAAGTTCTTTTGCTTTTTTGAAATTGATATTGGGTGTGTGAAGAAGAATAGCCTCTGTAATTTGTTCGCCACAGGTAAAAACGGGGTTTAGCGAACTCATTGGCTCTTGGAAAATCATAGAAATTTCTGCGCCACGTATGTTTCGCATCTCTTGATTGCCCAGTTCCATGACATTGACCTTGCCCATAGAGCGCGACTGGAACATGACCTCTCCATCTATCAGCTTGCCTGGGGGCGAGGGTATAAGTCGCATCAGAGAAAGTGCCGTAACGGATTTCCCTGAGCCAGATTCACCTACAATGCCTACTGTTTCGCCTTTTTTGATTTTAAAACTCACCCCATCAATGGCGGTGTGTTCGCCTCGTTCGGTAGTAAATTTAACAATCAGATTATTTGCCTCTAACAGTATATCGTCTTCGTTTTCCAAAGCCATAGTTTTATTTTCGTTCCTCTCCCAGTAGCCAAAGTTCAGCCTTTACTTCGTCAGCAAAATATTGGATTTGAGGTAGATTATTTTTTACCAAGTCTGCCTCCTCGTCTTCATCTTTAAAAAGTTGTAGGCTCATTTCGTCCGTTGCCAGCACTGCCATACGCACCAGCGTGCCTTTGGGGGCATATTCTGTGATTTTTGAGTATTCTTTTAAAATCCACTCTTCCAGATGATAAATATCCTCAAAATGAATATTATGCACATCAGAAAGCACCAAAAGCGGTTTGTACTGGCTCAGAAGCTCTACGTGGATTGCTTCCTCCTGCGTCAGTTCCGCCTCAGTGCGCGCTGCTGCGGGCAATAGCCATTTGAACTCCATGATGGAGAACTGCTTGTCAAAATAAATGCGCTGAAAATTACTTTCGTATAGCTTCATAAGTGCTTATGAATGATAAATTGTGTTCAAAATATACTAAATTCAGTAACTTCTATCCATCACCTCAACCTTTTCATTTCAAATTAAGCGATATTTTTTGGGTTTACAAAATTAAAGAATGTTTTAAAAGTATTTTTATGTATTTTTGAAAAAATAAAAGGCAGGTAAGTATCTTTGAGAAATTGGTTGTCTGACAATTTTTGTGGCAGACTGAGTTTCTACGAGTTCCCCCCGCTAAAGCGAGGGGTTAGATTAACCCCTCGCTTTAGCGGGGGGAGCTTTCCACAAAAATTGTCAGAGTATCGAGAAATTATTAAAAAACAACAATTTTTCATTAAATTTGTATTTAATTGTTCCAAATACGCCCACAAGTAATAAACTTAGGTTATTTTTTTAACTGTATTTACGCATTTTTGTATCTATTTTTTTAACTCTAATGACAAGGCAAGTCGAACAAGAGATGAGTATGATGTTGGCTCTCTATCAAAACGAGCAAATTGTGCATGATGAAATGTGGAGATTTGATAGCGCAAAGCCACACTGGGAAAATCTTATCTCGCATATCCAGCAGTTGGGCAAACACGAACTCGCCCAAAGGCACAATGACATCAAGCGGATTCTGAGGGAAAACGGGGTAAGTTATAATATTTACGACGACCCACAGGGCATGAATCGCCCTTGGGCGTTGGATACGATTCCCTTGGTTATCAGCCAAGATGACTGGCAAAAAACCGAAAGCGGGCTAAAACAGCGCGCCGAATTGCTCAATTTTATTTTGAAAGACTTGTATGGCAAGCGAGAACTGATTAGGCAGGGCTTGTTGCCTATGGAGATTGTCTATAACCATATCGGATTCCTGCGCCCCTGCGACCAGCTACTCAAAGAAGCGCATTATCCACTTACTTTTTATGCGGCAGATACCGCCAAAACCGCCGACGGGAAGCGTTGGGTACTTGGCGATAGAACGCAAGCACCTTCGGGCATAGGCTACGCACTGGAAAATAGGGCTACTATGACCAAAATTATGCCCGAAATCTTTGCTAATCAGCACGTTGGGAAGCTATCTCACTTCTTAGATGTATTACAAAATGTGTTGGTACAGCTTGCGCCGCATCACAAGGAAACGCCGCGGATTGCCGTACTTACGCCTGGGCAGCGAAACGAAACTTATTTCGAACACGCTTATTTGGCTTCTTTTATGGGTTATTCCTTAGTACAAGGCGAGGATTTGATAGTCAGGGACGATACAGTTTGGCTCAAAACCTTGGGTGGCTTGGAGCAAATAGATGTGATTTGGCGCAGGGTTGATGATGCTTTTTGCGACCCACTTTCTTTGCGTGCGGACTCGCAGCTGGGCGTGGCGGGCTTGTTAGCGGCGGTCAGAAAGGGCAATGTGGCAGTAGCAAATGGGCTGGGTAGTGGCGTATTAGAAAATGCAGGATTGATGCCTTTTTTGCCTGCGATTGCGCGTTTTTATTTTGACGAAGACTTGATTTTGCCCTCTGTGGCTACTTGGTGGTGTGGGCATGGCATAGAGCTAAAATATGTGCTGGAAAATCTGGAAAATTTGGTGATTAAAACTATTTATCCGCAAGGCAATACCAATGCTGTTTTTGGCAGTCGCTTGAGCAGGGAAGAGTTACAAAATTGGCGTGAAAAAATAAAGGCAAAACCGTATTTGTACTTGGCGCAAGAACAACTGGACTTTATTTCTACGCCCTCATTTGTCAATAATCAATTAGAGCCGCGCCATGCCGTTTGGAGATGCTTTCTGGTGGGAAGCGAGGCAAACGAAGGCTATACGGTAATGAACGGTGGCTTGACGCGCAGTGCTTCAGAAAGAGGTAATATTATGATTTCCAACCAGAAAGGTGGCATCAGTAAGGATACTTGGGTGCTAATGGGCGAGCCTGTGCATAAGACCTCCGTTTCGTCTGCCAAGCTCACGAGGTTACATCAAAACCACCATCTGTCGAGCCGCACCGCAGAAAATTTGTATTGGGTGGGGCGGTATGCGGCACGCGCCAAGCTCTCTGCGCGATTGCTCAAAGTGGTCATTCAAAAACTCAATGAAGTAAACCTAAGCAAGCGAAAATCAGATAAAAAACTGCTCTACGACTTGTTTTGCGCCCTGACCCAGCTCACCATGAGCTACCCAGGTTTTATAGGTGATGGAAGCAAAGCAAGGCTACAAAAGCCTGAAAAAGAACTCATTGCGCTTGCGATGGACACATATAGAAGTGGGAGCATTACCTCCATTTTGCAGTACATGATGCGCGGCGTTTATGCCATTCGCCCTTGCTGGTCATCGGATACTTGGCGAATGTTAGACCAAATCGACGACTACTGGAAAATGCTTTCCCAACTCCCCCAAGTCAATCTGAGGGATATACAAATCGGGCTTGACCAACTCATCATGCACTTAGCAGCTTTTGCAGGGTTTAATCGCGAAACACTCAATCAGAAATACGAACTTCCCCTGCTCGATTTGGGGCGAAGGGTAGAAAAAAGCCTACTGTCTATCGCACTCTACCGCTCTATGCTGACTTTGGTGGAAAGTACAGAAGTAGAACATGACTTGCTGGAATCAGTGCTTTCCTGCCAAGAGAGCCTCAGCGCGTACCGCGCAAAGTACCAAACCCAGCTTCACCTCGCTAACGTATTGGATTTGTTGCTCTTGGATAGCTCTCACGCCAGTTCCTTGCTCAATCGCTTGCTTACCATTCAGCAAGAAGTACATAATCTGCCCCGACAGCACCAAAATCATAGACTAAGCGAGGAAGAAAAATACATTTTAGAGGCAATTTCTCTTTTGCAACTATCAGATATTCAACAACTTATTTTGCATAAAAAAGGCACTTTTATTCGTCAGGACTTGGATAATTTACTGGCAAAAATTTCAGCACTCATTGCCAATACGTCTAATACCATTGTCAGCAAGTTTTTTAGTCATTCGCAAACGCAACAACAACTGGCTGGGGTGGCTTTGGTGCAGCAAGATTTGTAAGCCTATAAAATATCTCAAAAAAATATTACCCTTTCACCAGTACCAAAATATGGCTAAAATACGAATTGGGGGATTAATTATTTTAATTTTAATCTTTTGTTTTTCAATTAGTTATGCCCAAGATAACTACGAAGATGTCATTTACCTCAAAAATGGAAAAATCCTCAAAGGGAAAATCGCCAATATCGAAAACCAACAAATCGAGTTTGTAAGTAGTGCAGGCACACCCATCACTATCCGCATGGACGAGGTAAGCCAAATTAGGAAACAGAAAATAGAGGCAAATATAAGAAGTCCCCAAGATACCATTTTTAAGTCCAAAGGCTTCGTTACGGTCGCAGAACTGAGCTATACAAGCGGCACAGGCGAGGTAAGCACGCGCGTCGGGAATTATAAGAATAACCTCAAAGCCTACTGCATGAGCATTTCGCGTGGCTATTTGGTAGCTCCCACTTTTTATATTGGCTTCGGAACGGGTTATGATTACTACGAAACTGCCAAATTGTTACCTCTTTTTGTAGATTTGCGTGCTGACTTTGTTCGCCAGCGCGTCAGACCACTACTTGCACTGCGTTTGGGGCATAGCTTGGGGTGGAAAGAAAATCAAACGGGGGCAAACTGGGGTGGCTTCATGGTGCAGGCAAACTTAGGCATCAGGCTCATGCTATCTTATTCACGTTCAGTACATTTGAGCATTGGGGTCAAGTCCCAGCAGATGAAAATAGAATATTTTTTTATCCGTAGCTCTGGTGCGCTTGTCCCCGCGACGGAACGGCTCGGACACCAGTTTTTCACCATAAGCGGAGGGTTTAGTTTCTAAGAAAAAAAGCAATAAATATATGCCACAAATCAATTATGAGGTAAGCAATCGAATAGCCTACATCACCCTTAATCGCCCTGAAAAGCGCAACGCTTTCAACAGAGGCTTGGTCAGCGAACTCAAAGAGGCTTTTTCCAATGCCGAAAAGGACGATTTGGTCAAGGTCATTATCCTCCAATCCGCAGGAAAAGTATTCTGCGCGGGAGCAGACTTAGCCTACCTCCAATCCCTCCAACAATATACTTTTGAGGAAAACATAGAGGACTCGACCTACCTCAAAGATTTGTATTTGCAAATTTATACCCACCCAAAAGTGGTGATTGCGGCTGTGCAGGGTCATGCCATCGCGGGTGGGTGTGGGCTGATAACCGTTTGCGATTTCGTTTTTAGTGTACCAGAAGCCATGTTTGGTTATTCGGAAGTCAAGATAGGCTTTGTCCCCGCCATTGTCATGACTTTTTTGATTCGCAAAATAGGTGAGGCAAGGGCAAAAGAGCTATTGCTTTCTGGTGATTTGATAGAGGCAAACAAGGCAAAGGAATTTGGCTTTGTCAATAAATTAGTTCCTGAAAATGAATTATTGAGCAGTACCACTGAGTTTGCATTGCGCCTGTGCGAAACCAATTCGGGACAAGCAATGACCACCACCAAGCAAATGATAGCTACCGTCCAGAGCATGGAATTGGCTGAGGCACTGACCTACGGCGCGACCACAAACGCCAAAGCACGCGCTTTTGAGGACTGCAAACAGGGTATTGCCGCATTTTTGAATAAGGAGAAACTTAAATGGTAAGGATTAGAAAAACTTAACTTGTGATTGGCTTATCATTGACTTCCATAGAAGGGTTTTGGTCTTCCAAATCCGTAGAAATTTTTGCTCTTGTTGTCGTTTCTGCTTGCTTTTCCTCATGGTGAATAGGAAAAAATTTGCGCTGAAATAGGAGGATAATTGCTACACCAGTAAAAATAGAAGCATCAGCCACATTGAAAATAGGCCAAAGAGAATAGTAATTTCCACCTATCAAAGGAACGCTTTCAGGCACTTGCCCTTCCCAAATATCTAAGTAAAACATATCTATCACCTGCCCATGAAACCAAGGATAAAACGGTGGTGGAGTTTCTGTAAAAGGAGCATTATCCAAGAAAAAACCATAAAAAGTGCTGTCCATCACATTGCCAATCGCGCCGCCCAAAATCAAGGCAACACTCCACAGAAAGCCCTGAGCATGAATCTCTTTGCGTGCTGCCGTATAGAGAAAATAAGCAATGCCTGACATTGCCAGCAGGCGAAAAAGCGTTAGCCCCAGCTTGCCATAAGCCGAGCCAAATTCCAAGCCAAAAGCCATGCCTGGGTTGGTTGTGTAATGCAGTTTGAACCAATCACCAAATACAGGCACCTCGCCCATCATGCCCATTTCCATATTCGTATGCACCGCTAACTTAACAGCTTGGTCTATAGCAATCACCGCAAGGGCAAGCAAATAGTATTTAAAATATTTCATTCGCAACAAATAGATTTTTCAATGTATTAATCTCACAAAGATAAATAGTTCGAAGCAGATAAATCACGAAGTTGCCAATGCTTAACATTTTTTTTGAAAAGATGTAGGACAATTGATCATTGAAATAACACGCTATGAGAAAAAACAACGATTATTTCTCTGTTACAATCACGAAAACATCTTCTTTGGGCTTTTTCATTTTGTACTTTTCGCGAGCAAACTTTTCCAATTGCTTGGGGCTTGCTTGCAATTCTTTCATTTCTTTTTTCAGTTCGCCAATATTTTGTTGGTAAAACTGCTTGTCGTCCTCCAGTTGGGCTATTTTTTTGTGTAGCAAATATTGGTCGTAGGCATCATTGCTATCAAAAAAGAGCATCCATATTATAAAAACCGCCCCAAAAAGGAGATAAAAATTATTAAACTTGTTCAATAAAAACTTTAACTTGTCTTTCATAATTCAGTGATTTTTACAAAGATATAGATAAATTTTTTGAAAAATAATAAATCTTAGCAGAAAGTTTTTTTTCCTCAAAATGGACAGGGTAGCAGATAAAAACAAGACTAAAAACTGAGCCTTGCTTGGGGTTTGAGAAGTTTTTTTCACTGGCACATACGCAGAATGGTGGAGATGTAAGAAAATAGGCATAAAGTCTTCTAAATTGATTATCGAGAATACCTGAGAAAACTTTACAAGCCTTTTTTTGTTGATAGTGTGTAGTATTACTTGCAAAATCTCTTACTATTTTTTATCTTAGCATACAAACTAATAAAACACCTACATTTGATATGAGGAAGCCCTTTTTAATCATTTTTTTATCATTCATTAGTTCTTTTGTTTTTGCACAATCTGGCTCGACTTGTGATAGCTTGCAGCGAAAATCGATTGCCAAAATCACGCGCGATTATACCTATGCCAAAACATTTCCTATGATGAAACGCGGCGGAGAGCCTGCTACGGGGGCTTTGGTGATGAGTGAAGGCTCTACTTATTGCGTCAAGTTTTCGGTGATTGGCGGAGATGGCAATATTTTGCATGATGGAATTGTATTAAATTTGGTCAATAATGGAAATGTCATTGCCTCGTCCTACAACAAAGTAACCCTCCGCTACCAAGACGGATTTATTATCAAATGTGAAAAAACAGGAATGTATTATTTCAACTATATTTTTCGCGAAAAAGACAAAAAAAAAGATTTATGTGGCTACATTTCTGTTGGGTTTAAACGTAGCAACTAATCTTAGTAAAATACAATTTTTGAAATGTCATTATCAGAAGCAATACACGAAAAATTTACTACCCTTTTTGGACAGCAACCTTTGCTCGTCCGTTCACCTGCACGCATTAACCTCATAGGCGAGCATACAGATTACAACATGGGCTTTGTATTGCCTGCTGCTATTGACAAGGAAATTATCTTTGCCGTAGCCCCTAACGAAGCAGGTCGTTTTCGCCTTTTTGCTTATAATTTTGACACTTATATTGAAATTGATAATCAAACACTTACGCCTCAAATCCAAAATTCTTGGACAAATTACTTGATGGGAGTCGTTGAGCAATTTCAGCAACTTGGCTTTACTGTTCCCAGCTTTGATTGTATTTTTGGAGGGGAAATCCCCAAAGGCGCGGGCTTATCGTCTTCTGCCGCCGTAGAATGTGGTTTGGCATTTGCCCTGAATCAACTCTTTGGCTTTAATCTTACCAAGCTCGACTTGGTAAAACTCTGCCAAAAAGCAGAAAATCAGTTTGTGGGCGTGCAGTGTGGCATCATGGACCAGTTTGCCAATACTTTTGGTAAAGAAAACCACGTGATTTTGTTGGATTGTAGAAGTTTGGATTTTCAATATTTCCCCCTCAATCTCCACGATTACCAGCTTGTTTTGCTGGATACAGGCGTACATCATTCGCTTGCCTCGTCCGAATACAACACCCGCAGAAAGGAGTGTGAAGAAGGCGTACACATTTTGAAAAAGTATGAACCTACTATCCTGAGCCTGCGCGACGCGACGATAGAAATATTGGAAAAGTACAAAAATGAATTTGACGAAACTACTTGGAAAAGATGTCATTTCATTGTGCAGGAAAACCAACGAGTTTTAGCCGTTTGTGAAGCCTTACAAAAGAATGACCTTGGCGAAGTAGGCAGAAAAATGTTTGCCTCGCACCAAGGTTTACAGTATGATTATGAGGTAAGTTGCGACGAACTCGACTTTTTAGTTGGGCTGGCGGCAAAAGACGCTGACGTACTGGGTGCGAGAATGATGGGTGGCGGTTTTGGAGGCTGCACGATTAATCTGGTCAGGGCGCAATCAGCTCCCAGTTTTATAGAAAAGGCGCAAAAAGCATATTCTGACTACAAAGGCATGGAATTGAAAGCCTATACAGTAAAAATCGCAGGGGGAACAAGTGAGTGGGCGTAGTTTTTTCTATTTCAAAAAAACTTGATAAATTTCAAATTTTGCGTATATTTCGTACTCAAAACTCACACAAAAGCATGGAAACTATTAGAGATGTCAGGTATTGGTACTTGAAAAATCACCAAATTTTTTCTCAGATGGACGAGAAAGAAATCAAGTTGCTTTGTGTAATTACAGGTTTCAAAAAAGCACGAAAAAATGAATTTATTTTTTTTGATGATGTAAAGCGCATTTATTTTTTGAAAAAAGGCATTATCAAAATTATTCAAACTGATGAAAAGGGAAATGAATCGGTCAAGGCATTTCTGCAACAAGGAGATGTTTTTGGCGATATTACACTGAATCAGGCTGTTGCTGGGGTGGCAATAGGTGATGATGGAAACAAACGCGGCGAATATGCCAAAGTGGTGAGTGAGGAAGCAATTATTTGCTCATTTTTGCCCCAAGATTTTGAAAGTGTGTTAGAAAAAAATCCAAGCATTGCTTTGCGTTTTACCAAAAAAGTAGGTGAGGAATTACTCACTTTGCAGATTCGCTATAACGACTTGGTTTTCAAAGATGTAAAAACTCGGCTCATGAATTTTTTATTGGATTTCTCGAAAAAAAACGGCAAAAAAGAAGAAAACACACTCACTGTCAAAAACTTTCTCACACACCAGGACATTGCAGACATCATTGGTGCAACCCGCCAGACGGTAACTTCGCTTCTGAATGAGTTTGAACGAGAAAATAAATTGCTCTACTCTCGTTCAAAAATCACGATTCCTGATGTAGCCAAGTTTTATTAATTTTTTTCTGCAAAACCTCTATTTTTCTATGGTATTGTTCACTACAATATCCATTAACTATCAGGGAATTAGCTTGCAGAAGTAAAACATCATATAAATTAAATTATCTTTTTTTTTAATTTATAACCAAAGGTATTTTGTCTTTGGTTTTTTTATTATATTTGAATAAAAAAATAAAATAGATACTCAACCTAATATGAATAAGGAACTTGGGAAAATATTGGTGATTGACGACAACGAAGATATTTTGTTGGCGGCAAGGCTTTTACTAAAAAAACACGCGCATTTCGTACAAACGGAAAGCAATCCACAAAAAATTCCATTCCTGCTCAACCAAGAAAAATATGATGTCATTCTGCTCGACATGAACTTTACCAAAGATACCGCTACGGGCAAGGAAGGCTTCCATTGGCTGGAACAAATTTTGGAGCGCGACCCATCTGCTGCGGTAGTGATGATTACGGCGTATGGAGATGTGGAAATGGCGGTGCGCGCACTCAAAGAAGGCGCAACGGATTTTGTATTGAAGCCTTGGCAAAATGAAAAACTGATTGCTACACTCGAAAATGCCGTTCAGAGCAAAAAAGCACCCAAGTTTGGGCAGGCATCTCCCAAAGAAGGGCGAAAAGAAAGCAGAAGTACAGAAAATCCTTTCGTGGGTATCATTGGCGACAGCGAACCCATGCAAAATCTGTTTACCATCATCAGCAAGGTTGCCCTCACTGATGCCAATGTATTGATTTTGGGAGAAAACGGAACTGGTAAAGAGCTGATAGCCAGAGCAGTGCATCAGGCATCACTTCGCAAGGATAAGGTTTTTGTAGGGGCAGACATGGGCGCAATCACCGAAACACTATTTGAAAGTGAACTTTTTGGACATAAAAAAGGTGCATTTACTGATGCCAAAGATGACCGCGAAGGGCGTTTCGAAGCCGCCAATCATGGAACGCTGTTCTTGGACGAGATTGGCAACTTGTCTATGTCTTTGCAGTCCAAATTACTCACTACTTTGCAGCGTCGCGAGGTTATTCGCGTAGGCTCTAATCAGTCTATTCCCGTAGATATTCGCCTGATTTGTGCGACCAATATGCCGCTTTACGATATGGTGGAAGATGGTGAGTTTAGACAAGACTTGCTCTATCGTATTAATACTGTGGAACTTAGAGTTCCTTCTCTTCGCGAGCGCGAGGACGACATTCCTTTACTTGCCAATTATTACATCAAAACCTATTGTGAAAAATATAAAATGAGTCCTAAAACAGTGGCGGCAGGCACGCTGAAAAAATTGCAAAAATACCACTGGCCTGGCAATATCCGAGAGTTACAGCACGCCATCGAGCGCGCAGTCATTATGAGTGATGACCATATTTTGCAACCTGGCGACTTTTTATTTTTACTGCAAAAAGAGGAAAGTTCAGAAATGGATATTCAGGATTTTAACTTGGAAAGTGTAGAAAAAATTGTGATTCAAAAAGCAATTAGCAAGCATGGTGGCAATATCTCCAAAGCCGCCAAAGAACTGGGGCTAACGCGTGCCTCGCTTTACCGAAGATTGGAAAAGCATGGATTGTAGCAGGCACAAAAAATGCAGAATAAACTGTCCCAAAGCCCTCACCGTTAAAACGGTGAGCTTGTTAATACATTCAAAATCAACGGCTCGTTGCGGATAGCTTACCAGTTCCACTGCCGCAGTGGAACTGGTAAGGCTAAAATATTCGCCTTTGGGGGTAGATAGCCTTATGCTTACGCCAGCCATTTTTCTACTTCTTCCTTGCTTGGCAGTTTTACGTCTAATTTCATTTTTTTTCGCATACCGCCCAAGTCATTGAAAAGTTTGTTGGCATTTGCCTTTTTCAATTCTTCAATCGTGAGAAAACCTAATTTTTGAAGGATAGGCACAATTTCTTCGGAAACACCTATTTTTACATAATCTTGGATTTCAGCTACTTGCGTTTTTTGTTCAGGCTTCATCTGCGGAAAAAATAAGACTTCTTGGATAGAAGCGTTATTGGTCATCATCATCGTAAGGCGGTCTATCCCAATCCCAATACCCGAAGTGGGCGGCATACCGTACTCCAACGACCGAATAAAGTCCTCGTCCATCGCCATCGCTTCTTCATCGCCACGCGCCGCCAGTTTGAGTTGTTCCTCAAAGCGTTCGCGCTGGTCGATAGGGTCGTTTAGCTCTGAATAAGCATTGGCTACTTCTTTTCCATTCACAAAAAGCTCAAAACGTTCCACAAAGCCCGCTTTGCTACGGTGTTTTTTGGTCAGAGGCGACATTTCGACAGGGTAATCGATGATAAATGTGGGCTGAATGAGGTTTGCCTCTACTTTTTCACCAAAAATTTCATCAATCAGTTTGCCCAAACCCATGGAATCGTCTATGTTCATTTTCCACTCACGACAAAGTTGGCGTAGCTGAGTTTCATCATAGCTTTCTATATTTACACCTGTATATTTTTCAATCGCACCCACGATGGAAAGTCTGGTAAATGGCGCGCGGAAATGAATGGTGTTTTCGCCCACTTTTACTTCTGTGGTATCGTGCAAGGTCATTGCCACAGTTTCAAAAACGGTTTCGGTAAGCTCCATCATCCAGTGGTAATCCTTGTAGGCAACGTAGAGTTCCATCGAGGTAAACTCAGGGTTGTGCGTTCTGTCCATGCCCTCGTTGCGAAACATTTTGCCAAATTCATAAACACCATCAAAACCACCTACTATTAAACGCTTGAGGTACAACTCATTAGCGATACGCATATACAAAGGCATATCCAGCGTATTGTGATGGGTTTTGAAGGGACGCGCTGCCGCGCCACCATGAATAGGTTGCAAAATGGGTGTTTCGACTTCAAGCCAGCCTTTTTCATCAAAAATACGACGCATGGTCGAGATGATTTTGGCGCGCTTAACGAAAATATCTTTGGTTTGTGGGTTCACTACCAAATCAGCATAACGCTGGCGGTAGCGAAACTCGACATCTGTAACGGCATCATGCACCTTGCCTTCTTCGTCAGTTTTGACGATAGGCAGAGGCTTCAATGCCTTGCTAAGTAGTTTAAATTCAGTTACATGGATAGTAGTTTCTCCTGTTTGGGTGGTAAAAACATAGCCTTTTGCACCTATGATGTCGCCAATGTCCAGTAGCTTTTTGAAAACATCATTATACAGCGATTTGTCCTCTGTGGGGCAGAGGTCGTCGCGCTTAAAGTAGAGCTGAATACGCCCCGTAGCGTCCTGCAACTCAGCAAAAGAGGCATTGCCCATGATGCGAAAACCCATCAGGCGACCCGCAATAGAGATGTCCTTGTAATCTATTTTGTTGCGTTCATAGTTTTGGAGAATGTCTTTGGCGGTTGCATTTACCTTATACAGTTCGGCAGGATAGGGGTCAATACCCAATTTCATCAGGTCTTCTCTTTTTTTTCTGCGTTGGATTTCTGGCTCGCTTAGATTTTGCATTTTTTTGGATTTGGAAATAAATTACAGGATTTAAAAATCAGTTTTATATTTCAGACTTCTAAATTTATACGGTTTAATTTGAACCACAAAGATAAGGGATTCGCTGTTTTTTTTTTTCATTTGTCTTATCTTTTTGTATAAAGTGCATTAGAAAACTAATTTACGGCGAGTTCTCTCTGGCATCGGGTAAGTACGCGCTCATACACTGCCTCGTAAAGTGGGCGAATTTTGCTGATTTCGAACTCTTGGGCGCGTGCGAGGGCGTTTTCTCGGAATCGGGGCAGGTTATTTTCATCTAAGATTATCAAAGTATTTTTCACCATGTCTTCGATATCGCCCACATTACTCAGGAAGCCTGTGATACCATGTATATTGAGTTCGGGCAAGCCGCCTGTATTGGAGGAGATAACGGGAACTTCGCAAGCCATCGCCTCCAAAGCTGCCAAGCCAAAACTTTCTGTTTCCGAAGGCATGAGGAACACATCTGCGACAGAAAGCACTTCCTCGATAGCCTCTAATTTGCCCAAAAAGCGAACATCATCTACCAAATTATTGTCTTGGCAAAAAAGTTCTGCTTTGCGCCGTTCGGGTCCATCGCCCACCATGAGTAGCTTGGCAGGGATTTCCTTGCGAAGGCGATAAAAAATTTCTAAAATATCGTCTATTCTTTTGACTTTCCTGAAATTAGAAGTATGCACAAGTAATTTTTCTCCGTTGGGGCAGATGGCAGTTTTAAAATGGTCTTTTTTCTGTTTTTTAAATCGATTGAGGTCTATAAAGTTGGGAATCACATCAATTTCTTGGGTGATAGGAAAATGCTCGTAAGTGTCTTTTTTCAGGCTTTCCGAAACGGTCGTAACGCCGTCGGACTGATTGATGCTAAACGTAACGACGGGTTCGTAGCTCTCGTCCTTGCCGACCAGCGTAATGTCCGTACCATGCAAAGTTGTAACGACAGGAATATAAATGCCATGCGTTTTCAGGATTTGCTTTGCCATGAAAGCGGCAGAAGCGTGCGGGATAGCATAGTGAACGTGCAGTAAATCAAGCTGTTCGTATTTGACTACGTTTACCATCTTGCTTGCTAATGCCAGTTCGTAAGGCGGATATTCAAAAAGGGGATAAGTGCGAATGTCGACTTTGTGGTAGTATAGGTTTTGGTTAAAAAAATCCAGACGCGTGGGCTGGTCGTAGGTAATAAAGTGAATTTCATGCCCTTGCTCTGCCAATGCCTTGCCGAGTTCGGTCGCTACTACGCCACTCCCACCAAAGGTAGGGTAGCAAACAATGCCTATTTTCATGATTTTTGTTGATAATCAGTTAGTTATATTTTGTGTTTTGTATGTGTATAAATTGATTGAGGTTGCTCAACAGCAACAAACAAAAAATTTAAACGTTATTTTAACATAACACGACATTCTTTATAAAGTTTCATATCTTGACTTGTGTGGTCATTCAAATTTATATGAAAATTTGATTATCAAACAGTTAGTTCAAAAAAAAATGCTACCTCATTTGTTTTTCTTCCAGCAAAGCATTGCCGAAACGCCAAAAGGAAAAGTCAGCCCACTATTTAGCCATGGTTTTTCGAGGTTAAAAATTTGGAAAAGCAATTTACTTGTCCAGCTTTCTTGGGCAAAAATATGATTGTCAGCACCAGTGCCTTTGCGAATCCATTTTTTGGGAATTAACTCAGAAGCAAGGCGAAAAGTAGCAATGGACAGGAATAGCAACGAGTTAAAGTAGGAGGAATAAGCAATCTTTCCGCTTGTGTCTTTCAAAAAAACGCCTTTTAATAACGACATCGTATAGCGGCGAAAATGGTGGTTAATCACATCATGATGACTCCACAAAAACATAAAAGCGGGAACACTCACCGCCACCCAACCCTCTGATTTACAAACTCTTTTGAGTTCGCTTACGCCTTTGGCATCATCTTCTATGTGTTCTATTACGTCAAAAGCGCAAACCAAATCAAAGGTATTATCTGCAAAGGGCAGTTCTAAAATAGAGCCATTGATAATGGGTAGCCCCGTTTTTTCTTGGGCAAATTCAGCACATTCCTTGTCATACTCGATGGAGGTAACTTCGCCCCACTGAGATAAAAGCTCAGAAGTAGAGCCTGTTGCCACGCCCACATTCAGGATTCTGATAGGTTTGGCAGAGGGTATCAACTTTTGGACGCGTTGCATGAGTAGCTGATTTCTGACTCGAAACCACCAGTTTTTGCGCTCTAATTCGTAGTATTCTTGGTAGTATTGTTTTTCCATTTGACAAAATTATAAAAAAATACTTATTTCCTCAGCAGGCAGAGACTCCTTTGTTTCTGTCTAAGATTGGGTATAGGTGTGTGGTCTTTTTACCTTTTAGAGGGAACAAGGCTTTGCTAAAAAAATCTGCAAAAAATTTAGATGTTTTAATTAATTGATTTTGAAAGGTTTAGAAAGAAGCATCGTTTTCCTTATTGTTTCATAAAACAAAGTAAAATACAAAAATCAAAAAAACAATGGTTAATAGTCCATGCAGCCATTTTTGGAAAAAGTAGAAATGAAAAACCATGTCTGGATTTTTAAGATTTTCCAACCCTAATTGCTGATGATAGTCTGTATGACAAGCTGGGCATAAATAAACTACCTCTTCATTCTCGCCAAAAACACTTTTAGGCAGTATATGATGGCGTTCTACCCAAGTATATTTGCCACATTTTGCACATTCTTTTTGGAGCATTATTTAATTTTTTGTTTTTCCTTCAATCGTCAAATAAATCACTCCTAATCCTGCTTCCGTTTGTAGGCTTGGCAATACATTCAATTGATAAGGTGGGTTGGCATATTTTAAAATAAAATCAAAAGCATTTTCTAATTTGGCAAACCCTATTTCTTCTATATTTTCCAAAAATAGAGAAAATAGGGTTTGAGGGTCGTTGTATGTAGTAAGAGGTGTGCCTATTTGGGTTTTAAAAGAAAAACTACAATGCACTATGCCCAATTTTTCATCATTGTTACAAGCTACTTTCCACTCCACAGATGAAAAAGGAACAGGAACAACTTTGGAAAGTTCCTCAACCAAGCGTTCTGCTTTTGCAGGTGCTATGTTTTCTATGATTTTCTCAAATTTTTCTAAAATAGGCTCTGCTACTAACATCATTTTCTTTATTTTATATACAAAAATAAGCAAAAGGATTGTGCTTTGCAAGGGATTGAGAGGAATCAATCAATCTTAATTTTACAGTTTTCTCTGCTGTTGTCCGAGTCTTCTCAGACAGTTCAAACTTCCCTACCCCATCAACCCCTTAATTTCATTCAATTTCAGCAATGCCTCCACAGGCGAGATGGTGTTGATATCCAATTTTTTGAGCATTTCTTTCACTACATTGTAGTTTGGGTCTTTTGGTTCAAAAAGGTTGAATTGGAAAGTGTTCTTTGGTAACTCTCTGATTTTGAGTTTATTCTTATCTTTCATTTTTTCTTCTTCCAAACCTTCCAAAACTTCACTTGCTCGGATAACGACCAGATTGGGCATTCCCGCCATTTGCGCTACGTGAATCCCAAAGCTGTGTTCGCTTCCGCCCTCTTTGAGTTTGCGGAGGAAAATGACTTTATTACCCACTTCCTTGACTGAAACATTGAAATTCTTGACTCTGGGCAAGTCATTCGCCAATTCGTTTAGCTCGTGGTAGTGGGTGGCAAACAGCGTTTTTACGAAATATTTGGGGTGATTGTGCAGGTATTCCACGATAGACCAAGCAATAGAAATACCATCATAAGTGCTTGTTCCTCTGCCTATTTCGTCCATCAGCACCAAACTTCTTTCACTCAAATTGTTCAGGATACTTGCCGTTTCGGTCATTTCTACCATGAAGGTCGACTCGCCACGTGCCAAATTGTCAGAGGCACCTACACGCGTAAAAACCTTATCTACCATGCCAATTTCCGCCTTTTCCGCAGGGACAAAACTCCCCATTTGAGCCATGAGAACGATAAGGGCAGTTTGGCGAAGCAGGGCAGACTTTCCCGCCATATTTGGTCCCGTAATTACCATAATCTGCTGATTTTCACCATCTAAATAAATGTCGTTAGGCACATAAGCCTCGCCTAAGGGCAGTTGTGTTTCTATCACTGCATGGCGACCATTTTTGATGTCAAGTACATTACTATCAGCCATTTGCGGGCAAACATACTTCTGATGAACCGCCACTTCTGCAAAGGAAAGTAGGCAGTCGAGCATTGCCAAAATGCGGGCATTTTCCTGCACATAACTCACGTATTCTGTGGCAGTTTGCACCAATTTTAGGTACAAATTCTGCTCTATGGAATTAATTTTTTCCTCTGCGGTCAATATTTTTTCTTCGTACTCTTTCAGTTCAGGCGTGATGTAACGCTCTGCGCTTGTGAGGGTTTGCTTGCGAATCCAATCTTTGGGAACTTTGTCTTTGTGGGTATTGCGGACTTCTAAATAATAGCCAAACACATTGTTATAGGAAATTTTTAGCGAACTAATGCCCGTTCTGCTTGCTTCTTTTGCTTCGAGTTTTGCCAAGTAGTCCTTGCCCGAAAACGCAATTTTTCGCAGGTCGTCCAATTCTTGGTGGATTCCGTCTTTGATAATATTGCCTTGGTTGCTCACCATTGGCGCGTCTTCTTTCAGTTCTCTTTCTATTTTTTCCAAGAGAAATTCACAAGCATTAATTTTATCTGCCCATTTTTTGAGCAAATCATTATTTGTAGAATCGCTTGCATTTTGATTCAATAAATTTTTGATAGGAACAATGTTTTTCAATGCCCTTTTCAGTTGCAACATCTCTCTTGGATTAATCCTACCTACGGAAACTTTGGAAATCAGCCGTTCTAAGTCGCCAATGGGTCGCAAGTACTTGAGCAAACTTTCCCTATCTTCCTCATTTTCAACAAAAAAAGTAACAATTTGATGTCTTTCTTCTACTTCATTTTTACTTTTTAAGGGCATGACCACCCACCTACGCAAGAGCCTTGCGCCCATCGGCGTAACGGTTTTGTCTAAAATATCGATAAGTGGTACTCCCCCTTCCTGTTGCGGAAAAATGAGTTCCAAATTGCGAATCGTGAACTTGTCTAACCACACATATCGTTCCTCTGCAATGCGAGAAATCGCAGCAATGTGGCGAATTTCCTTGTGTTCAGTCAGTTCCAGATAGTACAAAATCGAGCCTGCTGCCGTAATGCCTTCCTTCAAGTTTTCTATGCCAAAACCCTTCAAATTATTGGTTTCAAAATGCCTTGTGAGCTTTTCGTAGCCGTAATCGTGCTGATACACCCAATCGTCAAGGGTGTAGGTGTTGAACCTATCCGAAAACTTTTCCTCAAAATCTGCTTTGAATTTTTTGTTGAAAATAACCTCCGAAGGCGTGAAACTCTGCAATAGTTTTTCTATGTAGTTCAGTTCGCCCTGCGCCGCCAAAAACTCCCCTGTGGAAATATCTAAAAAAGCTACACCTATCTGACTACCAGTCAAATGCAAAGAAGCCAAATAATTGTTTTTCTTTCCTTCCAGCACATTGTCGTTAAAAGACACCCCAGGCGTAACTAACTCCGTAACCCCACGTTTCACAATTCCCTTGGCAAACTTGGGGTCTTCCAATTGGTCGCAAATCGCTACACGCTCACCCGCCCGCACAAGTTTGGGTAAATAATTATCTAAGGCGTGGTGAGGGAAGCCCGCTAACTCGATGAAAGCCGCCGCACCATTGGCACGTCTGGTAAGTACAATGTCCAAGATTTTGCTTGCCTTGATAGCGTCTTCGCCAAAGGTTTCGTAAAAATCGCCCACTCTAAAAAGCAAAATAGCACCAGGGTACTTTGCTTTAAAGATGTTGTACTGCTTCATCAGGGGCGTTTCTTTGTCGGAAATCATGTTCTTAATGACTAATGGGTAATAACTAATTTCTAATTTTTTGAGAGGACAAACTTAGTGAATTTCTTTGTTTTGGGGAAGGGAAATTTTTGATTATTCCATTTCTTGTAAATCCTTACAAAAAAGTTTTAAACTCAAATTTTGACTTGCCAATTGTGCTAATTTTTTAGGTTTTCTGAAATCGTAACTTAGAGAATGGTAACGCTGAAAAGTATCTAACTGGAATAGTTTTTTCCTCTCTTTTTCTGAAAACGTGTTTGGTTTATTGATTTCTTTTAGTAATCGTTCTTTTGCATTTGGGAAAATGCCAGTTTCTTCACTATTTGTGTAAATGGTCAAAATCCAAGCATCGATTTCTTCGATAGCAATTGCATAAATCATATTTTCAACAAATTGATTTTCAAGCCATTCGTTAATTTTATTTTTTATGTTTTCTCTCAATGCAGTAAAATAGGAAGGGGTATTTTCTTTTGATGGTTCACTTACTTCATACCCTTTTTCAAATCTTGTATCTGTATCTAAGTGAATGACTATGAATCTGTTATTTTCAATTTTATCAAAAAATTTATTAATTTCAATTTTGTCAATACACTCTTGCTTTACAATCGTCCAGTTGCTAAACTCCTCCGCTTGCATTTGGGAAAGGTCAGTTTCATCTATCTCGTCTGGGTCTTGGGGGCGAATGTATTTGATGTCTGTTTGATTGATGTTCAATAAACCCTTCAAAATGTTAGTAATAACGGCTCTGTCGCTATGCCCTTCTGCAATAATTCCTACTCTCATGGTCTTAAAAATTATTAGGTATGCCGCCCAAATAGCCTCTCATCCACATTTCAGAAAGTTTGAGGTTCTTTTCTTGGGTTTCAGGTTTGAGTTTGATTTGCTCTACTTTGGTATAACCTTCGTCTGTACGCTTCACTACAAAAAGGCGTTGATTAGGGTCGTGCAGGTTCATGCCATCAAGCACCGCAGGATTGTGCGTAGTGATAAGTGCTTGCTTGTTATTTTTGACTGCTAACTGTGAGATTTCCTTCATCAATACCCTACAAAGTTTAGGATTCAAAGCCGTTTCTATATTGTCAATACCCAAAAAAGCAGGGGTTCGCTTGCTAATAAATAAGGCTAAGTAAAACAAAATGTGCAATATACCCTCGTTAGCATTTTCCGCAGAAAAAACATTGTTATTTTTTCGCATAAAGCGGTCTCGAAAATAAAGTAAGGAGTTTCCATGATTTGGTTTAAATCCTTTAAACATCAAAAGCAAAGAGAAATTAAGGCTTTTTGGTTGTTTTATAATTTGAAAGTGAGCGAGTTTTATCACTATTCAAAAATAGTTGAATTACACGGGCAAGCATGTTATCTCTCTGGCAGTAAAACAATTGACAGAAATGGAAAAATGGAGTTTTTAATTATCGTTTCTTTCAACAAATCCG